>CAYUNT010000218.1:0-7046 GCA_964446285.1 uncultured Candidatus Sumerlaeota bacterium
CCTTTTCGCGCCTTTGGCGCACAAGAATTATCAGACCATTTTCACTACACTCCAGGAATTTTAGATGTCGCACATCATTGTTATTGGGCGCGTTGGATGTATTTTGGCATAAGGCTTGCTTGATTGGCAACAAGCGGGAAAAGGATTTCCGTGATTATACTCTGGCCTTTTAGGGTCACCAAACGGCATCCCTATGCGCAATTCAGCCCAGGTTTCTCGGGCCGGTTCCGGCGCAGTCCCCCAATTTTTCGTTCCTTCCGCGAATGGCACTCATAAATGACGAACCGTTCGGCGCAGCTGCAAACGATGAATCCTTCCCAGCCAGCGGATGCTCCTCTTTCGGCGAATTCTCCCCAATCCGCAAATTCCTGCCAGATTGAAAATCCCTCTCAGCCGCCGGATAGCCGTTCGCCATCCGCATCTTCTTCCATGGCCACCCTGGCCGCCGCGGGGGCCATTGGCTTGTGGTGCTGGAGCGGACCGTGTTTCGCCGCCGGATCGCGGGCGCTTGGCGCCATGCCGTATCTGACCCTGGCGTCGCTAACGGGCGTCGTTACGGGCATGATGCTCCATCGCCATCTCGGAAAATCGTTTCGCGACTTATTTTTCCTCCCGGTTAAAGTGCTCGTGGCAGGGTTTTTCGGCGTGGCGCTCTACACGGTTCTTCTAGGGTATGCGGTGGGAATCGCCCGCGAGGCCGACATCGCCCAGGTGGTTCTCATCAACTATCTTTGGCCGATCTGGATGATTATTTTAGGGATGATCTTCACGGATGATAAAGCAAAGCCCCTTATGATTTTCGGTGCGGCGGCGCTTGGATTTGGCGGCGTGCTCGTCATCAAAGGGCCGGAAATCCTGACGCGAACGCCTGCCAGCCTGCTGCCGCACGCGCTGTCGCTCGGTGGGGCGTTTTTGTGGGCGTTTTACAGCGTAATGCTCAAACGCTGGCGCATTCCCGAGGAAAAATGCGGCGCAACGGTCCAATTCATCGCCTGCGCGGCGCTGAGCGCCCTGGTTGGAATCTGGAAAGGGCAATGGAAGGCCATGCCCCCCGTTACGCCCTCGGCGTTGTTTTGGGTGCTCTTTTGCGGCATCGGACCGGTTGGATTGGCATATTACTGGTGGGAAATTGGCATCAAACGCGGCTCCGTGCATTTCATCGCGCTGCTATCGTATTTTATCCCTGTGGTTTCCGCGGTATTGATCGGATTGCTGTTTCGCGAGGCGATGAGTCCGATGTTGATTCCAGGCGCGCTGTTGATCGCCTCAGGCGCCTGGCTGGGCCGCCACGCCGTGCGAAACCGCGCCGCCGCGAGTTGAGCAAAAATCCTAACCGTTTCTTAGCTTTACAAGCAGGCGGCGCGAGCATCCACTAGGGTATGGCATAAAGCGCGCGCGGAATAAGGTGTGCGTCCGCGCGCACCCCAAAAGGAGATGTGGATGATTTTCCGGATTCCGGCCACGATCTTTCTGTGCGGATTCGTTTTGGCGGGTGCGTTTGGGTCTTCTATCGCGCGAGCGGATTCGACCTCTTCCGCGTCCTCTCCCTCCTCCCCCGCCGCCTCATCTCCGGAGTCCTCAAAGAACGAAGCGGCCATCAGCATCAAAGGCTCGGACACAATGGTGATCCTCGGCCAGCGCTGGGCCGAAGGATACATGAAACGCCATCCGGAAATTAAAGTCCAAGTGAGCGGCGGCGGGTCGGGAACCGGGATCGCAGCGCTCATCAACGGAACAACGGACATCGCGCAGGCCTCGCGCCCCATGGAAGGCCGGGAAAAAATCCAGTATGTGCGGGCCTTCAAACGCACACCCATAGCACTCCCCGACGCCCTCGAAGGCAGCGTCGTTGTCATTCACAAGGACAATCCGGTCACCTCTCTGACGCTCGAACAATTGCGCGGCATCTACCGGGGCGAAATTCACAATTGGAAAGAGGTTGGCGGCAAACCGGGGCCGATTGTGGCTTACGGGCGCGAAAATTCAAGCGGCACCTACGGATTTTTCAAGGAACACGTCCTCAAGAACATGGATTTTTCCGCCCAGACGCAAACCCTGGCGGGAACGGCAGCTATCATCAATGCCGTGTCGAAGGACGCTCAGGGAATCGGCTATAGCGGCCACGGCTACAGCGCGGGCGTGAAATTGCTGCCGCTGGCCAAAGACGCCGCCTCGCCCGCCATCGAAGCCACGGAACAGAATGTCGCCGACGGATCGTATCCGCTGTCACGCAATTTATTTTTCTATCTGGACAAGGAACGTTACGCTGGAAGTGTTAAAGACTATGTAGAGTTTTGCCTTGGCGCGGACGGGCAGGGCATTGTGATGGAATCCGGATATTTTCCGCTCAAGCGCCCAAGCTCCGCGCCCAAAGAAGGTTCTTCCATCGAAAAAAGCGGGGCGAAGGAGAGGTCCCATTGAGCATCGCCAGGAAAAGCGCCGGGCAGAGACCTATAGGCCGTAACGCGAGGCATTCATGAGCGGCGAACAGCCTTTGGCAAAATCCGCCGATACCGCGCAGGGGCCGTTGCCGCTCCTGACCGCCAAGGGCATTCCACCGGAGTCAGAACGCACACGCCAGATCATCGGATCAGCGCTTTCCGCGAAAAGGAAAATCGGTTTTGCGGAAAAGCTGGCCGAAGGCTCCATTTTTCTAATTTCATTCTCGTCCGTCGCGGTTGTGTTTTTGATCTTCATCTTCATCGCGCGCGAAGCGGGCGGAGTCATCACTCAGCGGCTGACTACAGCGCAGACGTCCGCGCCGCAGGAGGCCGCCGCCGCTTCCAAAGACACCACGGCCGGCGGCCAAGCCGCCGACAAACTGGATCCTGAAAAAATTGCCGCGCTTGCAGGCATGACACCCGCCGAGGTCAAGGAACTCGATGCGGAAACGCTGGCTTACTTGCTCGATAGTCACAAAGAAGAAACAACACGCCAGGGCGCGAACCCCGACCGCAAGATCAACGCACTCTCTTACCGCTGGATGATTTTTCCCCGCCAGTGGCATGGGGATTCGCGTCCGACATATTCGTGGGATCCGTCCTCGCCCGAATCGCCCAAGTTCAACATCATGCCGCTCATCGTAGGGACCGTGAAGTGCACGCTGATCGCGATGCTTTTCGCCGCGCCGCTTTCGATCCTTTCGGCCATTTATGTGAGCCAGATGGCGCCGCACTGGCTGCGCCAGATCGTCAAACCGCTTGTCGAGTTGCTAGCCGGAATTCCTTCGGTTGTGCTTGGATTTTTCGCGCTCATGGTCATGGCCGTATGGTTCGAGTGGCTTTTCGGAGTGCCAGCGGTTGCGGGCGGAATGCGGGCGTTGTTTGGAGCCGGCTGGACCTATACGCGCCTCAATGCCACCGTGGCGGGCGTGGCGCTCGGACTGGCAGTGATTCCTATCGTCTTCACAATCTCCGAAGACGCGCTTCGCGCCGTGCCCAACTCGTATAAGGAAGCCGCCACGGCGCTTGGCGCGTCGAAATTCGAAACGACACTCAAGATTGTGGTTCCGGCGGCGCTTCCGGGCATTTTCGCCGCGCTCGTGCTTGGGTTTGGCCGCGCCGTGGGCGAAACCATGATCGTCTGGATGGCCTCGGGCATGGCGCGCGTGGTGAGTTTCTCGCCCACCGATTCGACACGCACCATCACGTCCAGCATCGCCGCCGAACTGGCAGAAACCGTCCGAGGCGGCAGTCATTACCAGATGTTGTTCTTCCTCGGAACGCTGCTCTTTGTGATTACATTCGCTTCCACTTATGCAGGCGGGGCGGTGATTACGCGCATGAAACGCAAAATGACAGGAGGACGAGGCTGATGGTCACCCCCTCCGACCCTTCTTCGCGCGCGCCTGCCGCATCCTCTGTGCCTCCCGCCCCGCCGTCTCCGCCAACTCATCCCTCGACGCGGGTCAAGCACGTGCAATCCAGCTTGTTCACGTGTCTCGCCATCGCCGCCACCGCGCTGATTTGTTTCCTCGTCCTTTTCATAGTAATCGACATTCTCATCAATGGCCTGCCGCATCTCTCCTGGCGTCTGATCTTCTCGGGCACGGACGAAGGCATGTTCGACATCACACGCGCGGGCCTCGCGCCGATGATTGTCGGAACGGCGGCGCTCGTGGTGTTGATGACGATCTTTGTTATGCCGGCCGGAGTGGCGACTGCAATCTTCCTCAACGAATACGCGCGCCCTGACGCCTGGCTGACGCGCATTGTCCGCGCCGCCATCAACAACCTCGCCGGCGTGCCTTCGATTGTATTTGGCCTGTTCGGACTTGGGTTTTTCGTATATTTCGCCGGGGCCAGCATGGACCGTCTTCTCTCGGACGGACAATCGATCTGGGGCCAGCCCGCGTTGATCTGGGCCTCGCTGACGATGGCCGCGCTTACGCTCCCCGTTGTGATCGTCACCACGGAAGAGGCGCTGCGAGGCGTTCCGCGCGAACACCGCGAGGCGAGCTTGGCGCTCGGGGCCACGCGCCTCCAGACGATCTGGCGCGTCGTCTTGCCGCAGTCTTTCGCGGGCATTCTCACCGGCGGCATCCTCGCCATTGGACGCGGCGCGGGCGAAGTGGCGCCGATTCTCTTCACAGGCGCGGTTTTCTATATGCGCGGATTGCCCGGCGCACTCACGGACAAATTCATGCACCTCGGATACCACATCTTTATTCTCTCCACCCAATCGCCTAACATTGACCAGACCCGCCCGCTATTGTATGCAACTGTCTTGGTCTTGTTGATCCTCACTGTGGCGCTCAATGCCGCCGCGGTGCTGCTTCGCGCGCACATCCAACGGAAAGTGTGAGAAAACACCGCAATGGCATTGGAATCCCCGATCCTCATCCACCGGCCCGCCGTCGCGAAACCGCAAACCCCGCCGCCGGAAAAACGCTTGGATTCCGCCCAGGAATCTGCTCCGGATTCCCTGCCGCCGAGTCCAAGCGGCCACTCCATCTCAAATGCCGGGGCGGGTAGCGCCGGAGAGAATTCCACTCCACGCCCATCCGATCCCGCCATCCGCCGCCTGCGCGAGTCGGAACTCCGCCGCGCATCGGCACCTGCGCCGCTGCCCGTTCCCTCAGCCAGCCGCAGCCCCGAAGACAACAAAAATACGGAATCCGGCCTGCATGCCCATCCCGCCTCCGCCGCGCCCACTCGCCTGAAAATCCAGGCCGTTGATCTTTCGGTTCATTACGGCGCGAAAACCGCGGTCTATAACGTGACGCTCGACATTCCCGAGCATCGCGTGACTGCGCTGATTGGCCCGTCGGGCTGCGGAAAATCCACATTCCTGCGCTGTCTCAATCGCATGAACGACCTCGTGCCCGGCGCGCGCGTTGAAGGACGCGCCATCCTCGACGGGCAGGACATCTACGATCATGCGATGGACGTGATCACACTGCGCCGCCGTGTGGGGATGGTCTTTCAGAAGTCCAATCCTTTCCCTAAATCCATTTTCGAGAATGTGGCCTTTGGCCTGCGTGTGAACGGCATCCGCGACAAGCGCGCCGTGGCCGAGCGCGTCGAGTCGAGCCTGCGTTCGG
Organism: uncultured Candidatus Sumerlaeota bacterium; assembly: GCA_964446285.1. Taxonomy (GTDB): domain Bacteria; phylum Sumerlaeota; class Sumerlaeia; order SLMS01; family CAYUNT01; genus CAYUNT01. The sequence continues at coordinate 5,543 of CAYUNT010000218.1, forward strand.
CGGCATTATGGGACGAAGTGAGCGACCGCCTGCACGAAAGCGCCCTGGCCCTTTCGGGCGGACAACAGCAGCGTCTTTGCATTGCGCGCGCGCTCGCCATCCAGCCTGATGTCCTGCTGATGGACGAACCCGCCTCGGCGCTCGATCCGATCGCCACGCAGAAAATCGAGGAACTGATTCATCAACTGAAGGTGCAATACACAATTGTCATAGTCACTCACAACATGCAACAAGCGGCGCGAGTTTCGGATTTCACCGCCTTCTTCTATATGGGCAAATTGATCGAAACAGGCGACACACGCCAGATGTTCACCAATCCGGTCCAGAAGCAAACTGAGGATTACATCACCGGGCGATTTGGCTAGACAACGTTCATCCAATTTCCCACCATTCATAGATGGGCCGAACAGGCCCGCAGGGGTATTTTGCCCGCGATCCCTTGAGGTAACATATATCTTGATCGTGCCTTGGGGCGCGCAACTCACAACTGGCGGCTGTTTTTTTCTCCTAAACGTTCCCCGCTCCCCCGCTGCTCTTCTCTATTCACTGTCCTCTGCTCACTGTCCACTGCTCATTGTCCGCTCTTTCTCACAACCCACAACCCGCAACTCACAACTTCCCCCATGACCCACTTCCACGAAGAAATCCTGCATCTGAAATCTCTCCTGACGGAAATGGCCGCGCACGCCGAGCGCCAGGTAGGCGATTCCATACGCGCCGTGGTCGAGCGCGATTCCGACCTTGCGCGCCTCGTGATCGAACGGGACCGAACCATCGACAATTTCGAGATCGAGGTCGATGAGATGGTGGTGCAGTTGCTCGCCTGCTACCAGCCGATGGCGGTCGATTTGCGCATGATCATCAACGGCTCGAAAATCTCCGAGGCGCTCGAACGCATTGGTGATTTGGCCGTGAACAACGCGCAGGGGGCATTGTATTTGAATCCGTATCCGCCGATGGGACCCGCCGCGGAGATGGCGCGGCTGGCGCGCATGAGCCAGTCCATGATTCACGACGCGATTGTGGCGTTTGCGAACAACGATCCCGCCCTGGCGCGCGATGTCTGCCGCCGCGATGACGAAGTGGACGATCTAAAGGATCAGATTCACGAAGTGATGATTGGCCTGATGAAACAGGACCCGAGCATTATTGAACCCGGCGTTTCGATGATCCTCGTGGTGCGCAATCTCGAACGCATGGGCGATCTTGCAACCAATTTGTGCGAAGACGTCGTCCACCTTGTGGAAGGCGTGAACATCAAGCACCATCACGAAGAAGAATTGCACAAACAGGCGTGAATCCGGCCGGAAAAACGAACCGGCGCGGCACGATTATTTGTCCGCACGGGTATATAATTTACAAATCTGCGAAATCCGTTTTGCGCACTCGAAGATTTTCGTCCTATTCAGCTGCTGCCGGAATTCGCGGGGTTCCATTGGGAATCCGGCGTCCTGGTTAAAGACATGCCAGATCCTGACCCAGGAACTGTTCAAAGTTACGGGTG
>CAYUNT010000219.1:0-7045 GCA_964446285.1 uncultured Candidatus Sumerlaeota bacterium
GGCGGATGCGAAGCGCCTCGTCGAGTTGCCCGCGCGCTTGTAGCACGTCGGCGATGCGGCCTTGAACCTGTGCACAGGATCGAATATCGCCCAACTTCTCAAACGCCGGAAGGCATTCATCACGCAACGTGCGAAGCGCCTCGTCGAGTTGCCCGCGCGCTTGTAGCACGTCGGCGATCTTGCCCAGCGTCACCGCCCGCGCGCGCACGTCGCCCGATCGTTCGAATGCCGACAGCGCCTTGGTTCTATACAAATCAAGAGATTTGTCCAGTTCTCCAAGACGTGCGAAATACTCCCCGCGAAAAGCAGCCGCGATGCCTTTTATTTCGTCCTCCTCTGATTTCTCAGACTCCTCCAAGAATCGCCGTGTCCATGCTTCATACTCATTCAAATCCCCCGCGCTTTTGGCCAATTCCGTCCGCGCCTGCATTACTTCCATTTTCAATGGAGGCGGCAGTTTGTCCAGGACGCTCTCGCCTCCCAGTTCCTTGTTCCACAGGTGAAAGGCTTCCTGCCACTCGTTATGAGTAATCAGTGAGATGAATAATGGCGCGGCATATTCGTGAAGCAGTTGCTCGGCCGGGAGGCCGGCAAATCGGGCGCGCCGCCATTGACCGCGCAGCGCTTCGGGCGAAGCGGTTTCCCCGAAAAATATTCCACTTCTTGTTAAACTCGTTTTTCCCGCTCCCAGGGCGTCGGGCAGCGCGGCCTGCATCGCATCGGGAAATCGGAAAAACCGCGCCCATTCGCGCAGGTCGTCGGCCCAGAGGATCATCCGTTCATCGGAGCGCGGATCGAGAATAAAGCAGGTGCGCAATTGTCCGGAAGCCAGGCGTTCGCGCTGGAAATTCAAGTTTTGCCAAAAGGCTTTGGCCGCATCGTCGGAATCGAACGGACGGCGGCCATCCAGGGAAATGACCAGGACGTGATCCTTCTGGCCCAGCTCGCGGGCCAGCGCGCCCAGGGCCGCAGGCTCCAGATCGTCCGGGGCCGCGCGCATGGGCAGAGGCCGCAGCGCCTCCAGGAGGCTCATAAACAGCGCATCGCCCGCCGTCGGGCCGGGCACCACGGCGGCGCAAATACTGCCCGGACAATCCCGCAGATGGGCAGCCAGGCGGCGCCATTCTTCCTCATCGAAGCCCGCGGGCAGTTGCTGCGGTGATTCGTTCATCGCTTTTCCTGGGTATTTCCCTCTTCCTGAATGTATTCGGCCATGAGGGGATGGACGGCGTGCCATCCTTCGCCATTGTATTCGATGATGGCATGGGCCTGAAGAAGGAGAAGATTAATCGAATCGGAGTCGAGTTTTCTGGGATTTTGGGCGAGGTTTTTCAGGCGCTCGCGCAGCGCCTGTGTGGTGATGTCCTTGTATTCCTCGGGAAGGCCGATTACTCCCAGCCGGCGAACCAGGTCTGTTTTCAATTGGTCAAGGCCATAGCGAATGTCGTCTTCCGTGATTTTTTTCGCCTCGCGTTTCTTGCGTCCCACGGCGGTTTCGGCGGCCTCGGCGGCGGTGATTAGCACATCAAAAAGATGGCGCAGAACGCCGCCGGTTTTTTCAATGGCCAGGGTGAGCGCCTCGCCCTCCGCGCCACCGTCTATCAGGCGGGTTGTGTCCATGCGCTTTTCAAGAATATCGCGAATGATTGCCCTTCCCTCGTCATTTTGGGTTCCGTCTTCCCGGTTTGTGACTTTTATCATAGGAAGGGTGATTTTGTCAAAAAGCGCCTCCAGCTGGACGGAGCGGGGATTGCACAAAATCCAAATTGGCGCGGTATAGATCGCCTTGCATGCAAGGTCTTTGAGCGGGGCGGGATTCTGAATCAGGATTTCCGTTGCGCCCTCCAGCGGGAGTTTGTCCATGTCCTCAACAACCAGCACAAGTTCCCGTTGCATTTTTTCCCGGATTCCTAGTTTCACTTCCTTTACAAGGAGATTGCAGACATTGACCAATTCGGCCAGGCGCTTGTTCTCTTTGGTGATGGATTTGTGAATGGTGTGGGAACCGGCGCGGATGTCGCTCTTCAAAAAGGTGCTGAGGCCAAGCAATTTCCCCAGCAGCGAGCCGCCTACGGAAGCCTTAGCACCCGCTTCCAGGCCCATGCGAATGTCTTCTTCCTTAATATCGAACGCCTCGCTGAACCATTTATAGACGTCTTTGAGGGCTTTTTCGCCCAGAGTAACTTCCATTTTCTCCGCCGCGCGGGCGAGAGTTTCGACCACAAGAACCAATATGGCTTCGATCGAAGATTGGCTGAGTTGTGCCTCGTCAATCAGGGAAAAAGACACAAACACATAACGATCGCGAAGCTCGTCCTGGAGTTTGACGAGTTCGGTGGATTTTCCGCTGCCCGGATGCCCGAAAAACAGGATTTTATTGTTGCCGCCTTCCTCATTGAGGCGGCCCGCGATCATCTTGCGGCGGTCGCGAAACGGATCGCGCGCCTCGCCGGTTTCCTGAAAGAACTCCTGCAACTCGGTAATCTGCAGGGGCTTTGGGCGGAGCGCGTTTCTTATGTCGGCTAGCTTTTGGGCTTTTGTAATCACAGTAAAATCCTCAACGGGCGTTGCATATTTGGCAACGCGCTGCTATAAACAATCGTTATGTATCCCAGGCATCGGGCATCCGTCCAGCGGGATTCTTTAGGGCTAGGCCGGAATCAAAGGCAGCAGCGGGCGGTGCAGCTAAGGGCCTATTTTGGCACTGTTGCCCTGGGGGGCAATTTGTCATGAGAGGAAATTATGCCAGCAGTTTTGCGAGCGATTGGATGCTTTCGCGGAAAATGCCGAATGAATTTGCCAGGGTTTCGGGGCGCGAGAGGTCAGCGCCCGCGCGGCGGATCAGATCGAGCGGATCGTCCGAACCGCCGGCCTTGAGCAGGTCCAGATAGGCGTCGCGTCCGCGCGCGCCCTCCAGGATTTGGCGTGCGAAAATCTGCGCCGCGCAAAAACCAGTCGCGTATTTATAGACGTAGAAATTGTAGTAGAAATGCGGAATCCGCGCCCATTCGTGCGCGATGCGCCGGTCCGCTTTCACGGCCGGGCCATAGTATTTCGCGTTGAGCGCGTAGTAGGCTTCGCTGATCGACTCGGCGGTCAGGGGTTCGCCCCGGGCGTCCATTTCGTGGATCATCCGCTCGAATTCGGCGAATTGCGCCTGGCGCACCACCGTGCCTTTCACCTGGTCGCAGAAGTGATTTAACAGCGCCATTTTCATCCGCGGATCGCCTTTGCGCTCGATCAGGTAATGCATCAGGAGCGCTTCGTTGGTGATCGAGGCGATTTCGGCGATCAGTATCGGGTAATCCGCATACCGGTAAGGCTGCGAATGATTCGCGAGGCGCGAGTGCATCGAGTGGCCCAGCTCGTGCGCCAGTGTGAACACGTGATCCAGCGTATTCTGATAATTCATAAGTATGTAGGATGGCGACCCGTAGCATCCTCCCGAATAGGCGCCGCTGCGTTTGCCCTGGTTTTCATAGACGTCGATCCAGCGGCGCGAGAATGCCTCGTCCACGCCTTTCATGTATTCCGGTCCGAGCGGGCGGCAGGCTTCGCGCACCCATTCGCACGCTTCGCCCCATTCCACCTTTACGTCATAGTCCGGGACGATGGACACATACATGTCGAACATATCAAGCGACTTGAGTGCGAGCCGCCGCCGGCGCAGGTCCAGATATTCATGGAAAACCGGCAGCGCGCCGTGCACCCCTTCAATCAGCGCGTTGTAGAGCGCGGGGGGGACGTTGTCCGGATGCAGTGCGGCATCGAGCGCGGAGGGGAAATGCCTTGCACGGGCGAGGAAATTATCGCGCTTGACCGCCGTGGAGAGCGTGGCGGCCATCGTGTTGCGGTGGGCGATGAAAACGTCGTAGAGCGCCTCGAATGCGCGGCGGCGCACGGCGCGATCGCGGTTTTCAAGGAATGTGACATACCGTCCGTTCGAGAGCGGCTGGCGCACGCCCTTGTCATCTTTGACGTCTGGGAATTTGAGGTCGGCGTTGGCCAGGTAGCCGTAAGTCGAGACGGGCGCGTGGAGAATTTCCGCCGCGAGAGAAAGAAGTGTTTCCTCTTTGCGCGAGAGAATGTGCGGCTTCATGCGCAGGAGCAACGTCATCGTTCGGCGCCAGGGCGCAAGGGCGGGCGAGGCGCTCCATGTTTCGAGCGTTTTGCGCGGACGGGCGAGCAATTCGGGTTCAATCCACGCCAGTTGCGCCGACGCCTCAACCATTTTGGCCAAAATACGCTGTTTGCGTGCCTGGTTCGCCGCATTGCCCGTGTCTTCGTCCTCACGGTGATGGGCGTAGGTTCGCAGGCGGTCGATCAGGAGCGAAAGCGCGTCCTGAGCCTCGAAGAGTTTCGCCACGCTGGCCGGGCCTTTGATCTTTCCCTGAAACGCCATGACCGGCGCCAAAAGTGCGTCGATGCGCGCGAAATCCTTCTCCCAATCCGCCGGGGTGGCATACATGAGTTCGAGGTTCCAGCAATAACGCGGGTCCATTTCGTTTCGTGTTCGAATGCCGGAGGATTTGGCGGCGGTAGCGGCAGATTTAGCGGCGGCGGATTTGGCCATTTGTGGGGATTCTCCTCGGTTGGGATGCGCAGGGGGATAGAAGGTTTTCACCGCAGAGACGCAGAGAGACGCAGAGAAAAAGAGACGCGAGGGCGGACAATGCCGAAACGGCGTTCCACTCCCGCCGCACACTTTAAAGATTCCCATCCGCCGCCAGGGAAGGCAAGGAAGGTCTTGGGAGTTGAAGCGAATGCTCGCAAAATTCCAGTCATCGTTTGGGAATCTATTGCTTTATTGCCCGAATGCGCGCCGCCCGCTCCTCCAGAGCCTCGGCTTCCTTCGCGCCGTCTATTTTTTTAAAAGCTTCTGCCAAATTCTCCAGGGTTGCAGCTACCAATGGATGGTTAGAACCGAGAGATTTCTCACGGATTGCCAATGCGCGCTTAAGTAGCGGTATTTCTAGGGCATATTGGCTTTGATTATAGTGGAGCATGGCCAAATTGTTCAGGGTAAAAGCCACGTCGGGGTGATCCAGGCCGAGGGTTTTTTCCCTAATTGTCAACGCGCGTTTATAGAGTGGTTCGGCCTGTGTATAAAAACCCTTGCTACTATAGAGCGAGGCCAAGTTGTCCAAGCTCAAGGCAACATCTGGATGGTCTGAACCAAGGGCTTTTTCGCGTATTGCCAGCGAGCGCTTTAATAGCGGTTCCGCCTGCGAATACATGTCTTGACTGATATATAGCGTGGCCAAATTATTCAGACTTGTGGCCACACTGAGATTATCTGGACCCAGCGCTTTCTCCTGAATAGTCAAGGCACGGCTATATAACGACTGTGCCTGTCCATACTTTTTCTGGGTCTTATAGAGCAGAGCCAAATTATTCAGGCCGGCAGCTAATTCGATATGCTCGGGACCGAAGACCTTCTCTTTGATAGATAAAGCGCGAAGGTAGAGATCTTCGGACTTTGCGTAGATGCCTTGGCTATAATAAAGCGAGGCCAAATTGCTAAGGCTCTGGGCAACGTCGGGATGGTCTGAGCCAAAGGCTTTCTCACGTATTGTCAAGGCGCGTTTATAAAAAGACTCAGCGCGCGCATATTGGCCTTGTTTTTTATTAAGCAAGGCCAGGTTGTTTAGGGTCGTGGCCATATCCGGATGCTTGGGACCGAGGGCCTTTTCTTGGATTGCCAGAGCACGTTTGTATAGCGGCTCGGCTTGCATGTAATTCCCTTGGGCGAAATATAGCAAAGCAAGATTGTTTAGGATAGTGGCTATCAAAAGAGGATTCGTGCCAGGTGCCTTCTCGCAGATCGACAGTGAGCGTTTGAAAAGCGGCTCGGCCTGAGCATATTTCTCCTGGATTCTATAAATATCAGCCAAATTATTGAGACTTTTGGCCACTTGGGGAAGGTTGGGTTCTACTGCGCTTTCCGCAGATTCCAATGCCTTCTTGGCTACGAATAATGCACGATCATATTTACCGGCACGTCGCAGTTCCATAGCTTCTTTATTTAATGTTTCCCATTCAACTCCTTGGGAAAATCCCAAAGATACAAGAAAGAAAAAAACACAAAAGTTGATCGTCGTAGTGTATTTCATTTATTGCTCCTTCTGGTATTTGATTTACGGGTAGAGATGCACTTCAACGGCCTGTAAAATCTCCGCCAAGGTTACATTCGCTTCAAGCGATAATTACCGATGGCTCCTTCGACCGATTGCCTTGGCGAATCGGCATTGGGGATAACGTGTGCAGCCCCAAAAAGGACCATGGTGACCCTTGACTTTACGAAGTGTAGCACCACATGAGGGGCACTTGGATCCAGGCAAGAGAGGGGGAAAATAGTCTGCAGGGATAATATGCTCTTCATGGAAGTGATTTTTGATGAGAGACAGCAGTTCCTCAAGTTCAACAAGTTTGATTGGCTTGCCTTGCGCCCATGCGCGCGCTTGCGGAGAAACGCTGCCGGTTGTGACAACAAGTGCTGAGTTTGATCCCGTAGCGTACATCGCACCGTAAAGATCGCGAAGGACGGGTTCGCCGACCGAACCCTTAACCCGCTTGCACTGAAGAACAACTTTTTGCCCGTCCTTATAGAGATAACCATCGACGCCACTATCGCCTACGTAAGGTGTGGCTTCCACACGATAACCCATTTGCCTAAACAGCAAACATACAAGATTCTCAAATTCTCTAGGATGCATTTCTTTCAGATACTCGGGCAGGCGGATACGCGCCAGCCATTCAAGATATGCTTCATGGCGCGCTGCCTCGGCGGCAATTTTTTCTTCTTCTTGTTTTTTTAAGGTCGCTGCTCTTGCTGCGTCTGCTTCCGCTTGGCATGCCGCGCATTTATCCGGAGCCGCAAGACCTCCCGGCACACCATGCTTGCAGGGCAATCTTCCCCGAATGGCAATACTTCGTTTTTCCATGAACACTGGGATCATGACATATAAACTCAACAAAATGGCAGCCGTCGCAAATGCAAAGAAAAGTCCTGTCCAGCCGAATTGTGAGATTATATATGCCCCTC
>CAYUNT010000220.1:0-6875 GCA_964446285.1 uncultured Candidatus Sumerlaeota bacterium
AGGCGTGGCTTGGGTTTTCTCAGCATCGCGCGAGGCGGTGCATCGCCGCGATCGCACGCGCCACCGGCCCGGCGCGCGCGTCGAGCAGCCGCGCCACCGCCACCCGCCCCGTCGTCACAACCCGCGACGCCAGGTCGATCAACTCGCTCCGTGTGGAGTTGATCCCTCGCGATATAGCGTTGGAAGGCGCGGAAAAACTCGCCGCGTGGATACGCACCACCTGGCTTCCCTACACGGAACGGATTCCAGAAGCGATGCGCGCGGAGTTCGTTAGCGAAATCGTGAATCGCTTTTTGGCGGAGCACCCGGCGGACGCGGATGGGCGCGTTCACGTCGCCATGATGCGGCTCGAAGTGGAAGCAGTCGCGGATACATAAAAAAGGAGCCGGGCACAAGGCCCGGCTCTCATTGTTTACAGCATCAAGCCACCTGGGAATGCTGCAAATCGGCGGCTCGCAGGCGGAACGAAGAACACGAACTCAGACCTTCAAGGTCTCATCGCCCTTCTTCCAGTTGCACGGACACAGTTCATCGGTCTGGAGCGCGTCGAGCACGCGAAGCACTTCGGCCGGGCTGCGCCCCACTTTCAGGTCGGTCACATACACAAACCGCACAACGCCGTCCGGGTCCACGATGAATGACGCGCGCTTGGTTGCGCCGAGGCTCTTGTCGAGGATGCCGAGCGCGTTCGAGAGTTCCTTTTTGTAGTCCGCGATGAGCGGGTGCTTGAGGCCCTTCAGTTCCGACTTGGCCTGAACCCAACCAAGATGGCTGAAGACGCTGTCGCACGATCCGCCGAGCACGACGCAGTCGCGGTCCTCGAATTCGGGCACGGCGTCGCTGAACGCCTTGATTTCCGTCGGGCAGACGAACGTGAAATCGAGCGGGTAGAAATAAACAAAGAGCCATTTGCCCTTGTAGTCGCTCAGCTTTACCGTCTTGCTGACATCCGTCCCCACCAGCGCGGGAACTTCAAACTCCGGGAATTTTTCTCCGACTCCGATCATGGTCATGTTCCTTTCCGTATGGTGAAATGATACTGCGAAATACCTTCGCTGCGATCCTCCGCCCCAACTGCATTTCGATATATAAATGCCAGCATATTGCGCTTTATCCCCTGGACACCGCCGCCAGCGCCATCGAAGCGCCAAATGCCGCCGCCGCCGCGCGGACAATTTCGTCGATTTGTTCGTCTGTGACGCCGTTTTGGCGCGCGTCTTCGATATGACCGCTCACGCACGATTTGCATCCGTTCGCGACCGACACGCCGATGCAGACCGATTCCATTTCCGCGCGTGGAAGAATCGATTTCACGAAGGCGTTCGCGTTGATCGGCGCTTTGAACGCCTCGAACGCCGGTTTCCAGTCATCCGGGATGAGGCCGCGGAATTTATAGTAGCCATTGAAGATCGAGCACGTGGTTGCGACGCCGATCGTGTCGAGGACCTCCTCGCGCGAACGCCCCGCGGCCAGGGCGGCTTCCGAGAGGAAATCCACGGCGGCTCGGCTGCCTTGCGAAACGGCCACGCCAAGCGCCACCAGCAATTTCATGCGGCGCGCGAGTGTTCCGTCCTGCAACTGACGGTTAAGGTTCATGTAGATGTCTTGAATTCCGTTTTCCGAAGCGGCCAGGATTTTGAATTCCCCGGGCAGGTCCGAAACCGCAAACACTTCCTTGATCCGGTCCAACGCCCTCTGGCTTCGATCCGAAATCGGCTGCCCGCCGTCCAGAACACCCTTCCCGTTATCCATGCCTTGGTCACCTCTTTGCGCGAAATCCGCGACATCCGGCGTCTTGGGTCGAATGCGCGCTACGAGAGAGAAAGGACTCCGCGACGAAGCGGGAATCCTTTCAATCGCTTCAGTTGTTATTTTGCACCCAATTCATCCGAAATGCAACTGGAATGTGAACATCTTGCTTTTTCACGTCCCACGAATTCGGAAGAGGCATCCAACTTCTCATCGCGCGCGCAATAAATCAACAATCACGGGCAAGACGCCTGTGCTTCTTTTCAAGTAGTTCCTTTTCAAAAAACTCTTTTCCCCCACCCAATCGCAAAAAAGTTTAGCCTGTCTTGCAATCCCACCTCACTGCCCATCGCCAATCCTTCTTTTTCGTTATTTTCGCGGCAAAAATATGTTTTTCGCGGCGAAAATTTCTTTCCGGGATTATCGGGAGGGAAGTTCGCGGATGTGGCCGGAGTGGCAGCGGATAATGCGGCCGGTGGAGGTTTGAATTTCGAGGGCGCCGTTGGGGGCGATTCCTGTCGCCAGGCCCATTAGCGGTTCGCCGCCGCGTTCGGTCCGCACCTCGACGCTGCGTCCGAGGGTAGAACAGCGCGCGATCAGGCGGGTGCGCAAATCTCCTTGTGGCGCGGTCAAATCCTGGCGCAAACAGCGAAGCGTCCGTTCGAGAAGGCCCGCGCGGTCCACTTCCATCTCAATCCCGGCGCGGCGGCGTTCTTCGAGGACCGATGTGGCCTCGAGCGCGCCATCCACGGCGGGCGGAAGGTCTTTTTCCAACTGCAAAACGTTGATCCCGATGCCCAAAACCAGCCCGGTTGCCGCCCCGGTTTTCGAGGCACGCTGTTTCTCGGCCAAAATCCCGCAGATTTTGCGTCCGCCCGCCAGGATGTCGTTGGGCCACTTGATCGCGGCGCGCGCGGGCAGAACGGAATCGAGCGCCTCGCAAACCGCCAGCGCGGCGCGCAGCGTGAACCACGCCGCCGCATGATCCTCTATGTCCAAGGCGTTCTGCGCGACGGCGAGTGTGAAGAGCAGCGAAGTCCCGGGCGGCGCGACCCATTGCCCCCCGCGGCGTCCGCGTCCGTGGGTTTGGTGTTCCGCCACAACTAAAGTCGGCGCCGCCGAGGCTTTCCACCGGCGCATGGCTTCGAGGTTGGTGGAGTCCACTTCGCGTAAAAATACAGTCTCCAATCCAGGCCATGCGCGGGCGGCGATGGCGGCGATCCCTTCTGCGTTAATTTCCAGCAGCGGCGCGGCGGCAGTGGCTGCTATGGCGGCGTCTCCCCCGCCAGTCTGCGCGGTCCCGGCCCCCAAAGCCGCTGCTGCCGTCGTGGACGTCGCCGCCGAGGTTGTGGCCGCAGCGCCCGAAGTTTCCGAAGGCGCGCCCGCCGCCGCCAAAGCCGCCCGCAATTCGCCCAACTCGTAGTTGCGCTCCCATCGCAATCCAAGCGTTTCGCCCAGGCGTTCGACGAGCACCGGCTTGACCTCATCGAGCGTAACGGCGCGCCGAGCGGCGCTCGAAAGCGACGTCACGCCCCGGTCCGTGATCCCGCACGGCACAAACAGCCGGAAGGCATCGAGCGCCGCCGGGGCGACGTTGAGCGCCAGCCCGTGCAGGCTCCACCATTTGCGAATCCGCAACCCGATGGCGCAAATTTTCTCGTTGCCCACCCAGACGCCCGTCAGCCCTTCGATCCGCCCGCCCTCGACGCCAAACCGCCCGAGCGTGTCGATCACCGCCTGTTCGAGGCCCCGAATAAAGGCGTGCAGCCCCATGCCCGCCGCCGTCAGATTCGCTAGCGGATAGGCCACAATCTGCCCCGGCCCGTGATAGGTCAGTTGCCCGCCGCGGTCGGTGGCCGCCACCTCGATTCCCGCCGATTCGAGTTCGTCGCGCGGGGTGAGCAGGTCCTCGCCGCGCGAACGCCGTCCCACTGTTATCACGGGCGGGTGCTCGACAAGGAGCAGGCCCTCAGGCAAACGCCCGGCGGTTTGCGCCCAATGAATGGCACGCTGCAATGCAAACGCCTCCGCGTAAGGCATTCGCCCCAGGTCGCACCACCACGCCGGACGGATTGATTTTGCGGACATCTATCATCCCTTATAGTATGTTTTACCAGGAAAATACGAATAGAATGAACAGCCAGAGAATTTCATTCCTTTCCGCCAGTCCTCCGACCTCTGTCCTCCAGCGGGCGGAAATATCCCGCTCGCGGGGGAAACTCCAGAGAAAAGGCGCGCCTCGATGGAAGTGGACAAGAACTGTTCAAAGTGCAAAAAAATCTTGGGCGAGACGCCCAAGCCACCAGAATCACGGGCAAAAGCCCATGCCACCAGTAACTTTGAACGGTTCCTGTGGAAGTGGACTGGGGCGCAGGTCCATCGCTGGCCGTCATCCTTCGCCATTTTCCGCGATCCTGCGCGCCCGGCCGCGCAAACCTTGGCGCAAACCCGGGAGGAAACCGGCTCATTTCAGTGCAAACCCCGCAAAATCCAAAGTCCGCGCAAGCGCTCCGGGCGCAAATTGCAGGAATCAACTTGTTGTTTTCCATTATCGCAGCATGGTTTCCGCAAAATCTGCGCCCGGCATCAATCTTGGGCGTTGCCTGATGAAAGGCGATTCATGTATATAGTTGGGGTCCGTTGGCAAGGCGGACAATTTTTCAATAAGTCGAGGTGTGCGCATGGGTGAATGGATTGGGCGCGGGCGCAAAGCGCGGCGCGCTTATGGTTTTGATGAAATTGCCATTGTTCCAGGAGTCAAGTCCATCGACCCGGAAGATACGGATGTCTCCTGGGAGGTATCGGGACAGAAGATCGGATTGCCGATCCTCGCTGCCGCAATGGACGGAGTGGTCAGCCCGAAATTTGCCATCGAGTTTTCCAAATATGGCGGCATGGCCATTTTGAACCTTGAAGGCGTTTGGACCCGCTACGACGACCCGTCGCCGATTTACAAAGAGATCGTTGAGTCTGGCCCCGAAGAGGCCACCAAGCTTGTTCAAAAGCTGTATGAACCCAAAATCAAAGAAGAGTTGATCGGACGCCGCATCCAGGAGATCAAAAAGGGCGGCGCGAAGGCGATTGTGTCGGCGATTCCGCAGCGGGCCAAACGTTTTGGGGCGCTCGCCAAGGAAGCCGGCGTGGATTTCTTTGTCGTTCAATCCACGGTGCTCACGGCCCAGCATGAATCGACGCGAGCCTCCGTTCTGGATTTGCGCAAGTTCGTCGAGCAAATGGCCCCCGTGCCGGTCCTCGCGGGCAACTGCGTCACCTACGAAGCCGCGCTCGACCTGATGGCAACGGGCGTGGCCGCCGTGATTATCGGCATCGGACCCGGCGCGGCCTGCACAACGCGCGGCGTGTTGGGCGTGGGCGTGCCGCAGGTAACGGCCACAGTGGACGGCGCGGCGGCGCGCGACTTGCACTTCAAGCGCACGGGGCGCTACGTGCCGATCATCACCGATGGCGGCATGAGCGTCGGCGGCGACGTCTGCAAGGCGCTCGCGAGCGGCGCGGATGCCGTGATTGTCGGCTCGGCCTTCGCAAAAACGAAGGAAGCCCCGGGCGGCGGCTATCATTGGGGCATGGCGACGCCGCACCACAACCTGCCGCGCGGAACCCGGATTCATGTGGGCGTTACGAGCACACTGCAAGAGGTCCTTGTTGGCCCGGCGCGGCTCGATGACGGCAGCCAAAACCTCGTTGGCGCGGTTAAAACCTGCATGGGCTACGCGGGCGCGCGCACGATCCGCGAATTTCAGATGGTCGAACTGGTGATTGCCCCCTCGATCAAGAGCGAGGGCAAAATTTTCCAGCGAACCCAGCACATCGGAATGCATAAGGGCTGACAGCCCTTTAAGGAGCAACTGGCGTGGCCGATTCTTCTCAAGAACCCCTTTACACTAGCAGTCTTCCCGGGCGCAAGCCGGCTCACGTTGGCAAGGTCCGCGATATGTATGACCTCGGCGAAGAATACCTGATGGTCACAACAGACCGCCTCAGCGCCTTCGATGTCGTCTTTCCCAATCCGGTTCCCGGGAAAGGGCGTGTTTTGACCCGCCTCAGCGCGTATTGGTTCCGAACCCTGCCGGCGACGCGCCCGAACCATTTCATCGCTGAACCGAAAATCGACTGGCTGGCCAAGCTGACGCCCGAAGCGGACCGGTATGTCGGGCGCTGCCTGCGCATCAAAAAATGCGAGCCGATCAAGGTCGAATGCGTGGTCCGGGGCAATCTCGAAGGGAGCGCCTGGCAGGAATATCAGGAACGCGGCGCGGTGATGGAACACAAACTCCCGCCGAGCCTGAACCTGCACGACCGTCTGCCGGAGCCGATCTTTTCGCCGGCGGCCAAGGCCGTCCACGGCCACGATGAGAACATCACGTTCGACCAATGCTGCTCGATGATCGGGGCGGATTTGTCGGCGCGGCTGCGCGATTGGAGCCTGAGGCTCTTCACGATGGCCCGCGAACGCCTGGCGCGCGTCAGCATCACGCTGGCCGACACCAAGTTCGAGTATGGACTGCTCGACGGCGAGCCGGTGTTGATCGATGAAGTGCTTACGCCCGATTCCTCGCGATTCCTCATCACGGGACCAAACGGGGAGCCTGTGCCGATGGACAAGCAGTTTGTCCGCGACTGGGTGAACACAACGAAATGGAACAAACGCCCGCCCGCCCCCGAGTTGCCCGCGGATGTGGTTCGCCAGACGAGCGAACGCTACCGCGAAATTGCCCGGCTGATCCTGGGCGAGGAGGCGCAGTTTTGAGCGGCGCCACCACCACACTGCGGATATTTCGCGCGGAAGTTGTAGTCATGCCAAAGTCGGAAGTGGCCGATCCGCAAGGACAGGCCATCGAAGCGGCGCTGGCGCGGCTGCCTTTGACGGAAGGCACCCCGCCGCCGCGCGCAAGCCATGTGCGCGTGGGCAAGGTTTTTCATCTCAATATCGAAGCGGCTGATGAACCGTCCGCCCGCCGCGCCCTGGAACTCCTGGCTGACAAAGTCCTCCACAACCCCAACACCGAAGAATTCACCTGCTCGATCGGCGGGTCTCCTTAGCGCTCCTCTTCCTCCTCCCTCTCCTCCCCCGCCGGCGGCTGAAAAAGAAGATTGTCAGGCATTAC
>CAYUNT010000221.1:0-6857 GCA_964446285.1 uncultured Candidatus Sumerlaeota bacterium
CCCCCGCCCAACTCTCTTCCCGGTAGCTTTTATTTATGAGTCAACAGGTAACTTTTGCTGCTGGCACAATAGGCGGGATTTTCGTCATTTCTTTTCTCGGCACTAAGACTTTCAAGGGGTTTGGGTATTGACAACCGCCCAAATCCTTATTAGGTTATAGCAATGGTAGATTAATGCCCGCCGAAAGACTGGCATGGAATCTACAAGAATTATTTCTCTGCAACTCATTCGCTTCTGGGAGAAACAGATGGCATTTCGTCCGGACAAGCCGATCATCGTTCAAGGTGACAATATCCTTCTCGATGTCGGAAGTCCTTTGTATGAAGAGGCTCGCGACGCACTGGCCGCATTCGCCGAATTGGAAAAAAGCCCGGATTATGTCCATACCTATCGAATTACGCCACTCTCGCTGTGGAACGCGGCATCCACGGGCCTGAGCGCAGACCAGATCGTCCAGTCGCTCGAACGCCTTTCGGCCTTTCCCGTTCCCGCCAACGTCCTGCGCGATATTCGCGAGCAGATCGGGCGTTTCGGGCGCCTGCGCCTTCTCAAGGAAGGCAGCGACCTGCTGCTGGAATCCTCAGACCGCAATGTCATTCTTGAAGTTCTTCACGCCAAAAGCGTTCGCCCATTCATTCAGGAAGAACTTGACGCCACGCGCCTGAAAGTCGATCCCCGCCATCGCGGCCTTCTCAAGCAGGCGCTCATTAAAATAGGCTATCCGGTCGAGGACTTGGCCGGCTATGTGGACGGAGCGGCGCTTGACGTCGAATTGCTCGATGTGGCGCGTTCGGGTGAACCGTTTCATCTGCGGGATTATCAACGCGATGCCGTCGAGATATTTTACGCGGCCGGCTCGCAGCGCGGCGGTTCGGGCGTGCTTGTTTTGCCCTGCGGCGCGGGGAAGACAGTGATCGGCATTGCCACCATGGCGCGCTTCAAACAACAGGCGCTGATCCTGTGCACAAATATCACGGCGCTGCGCCAGTGGCGTGACGAACTGCTTGATAAAACCAGCATCAATCCCGATTTGGTGGGGGAGTATTCGGGCGAGGCGAAGGAAATTAAACCGGTTACGTTAACGACTTACCAGATTCTCACCTATCGCAAACACAAAGACGATGAATTCCTGCACATGGGCCTGTTCGACCGCGAAGGATGGGGATTGATTATTTACGATGAAGTGCATCTGCTTCCGGCGCCTGTTTTCCGCGCCGTGGCGGACATCCAGGGCAAACGCCGCCTCGGCCTGACGGCCACTCTGGTCCGCGAAGACGGCAAGGAAGACGACGTGTTCTCGCTAATCGGTCCGAAGAAATTCGACGTTCCCTGGAAGCAACTCGAAGCCCAGGGCTGGATCGCCAAGGCCGAATGCATGGAAATCCGCATCCCGCTTCCTGAATCCCTGCGGCTTGAACACGCCACAGCCGAGCCAAAGGCGAAATTCCGCATTGCGGCGGAAAATCCGGCAAAACTCGATATTATCCGGCGCATCATCGACCGCCACAAAGGCGATAACATCCTGATCATCGGCCAGTATCTGGACCAGCTCGAGATGATCGCCAAGGAATTCCACGCCCCTATCATTACTGGGAAAACCCCCAACCGTGAACGCGAAGTCCTTTATTCGCAATTCAAAGCGGGCGAAATCAAACTGATGATCGTCTCGAAGGTGGCCAATTTCGCGATCGACCTGCCGGACGCCAACGTAGCCATCCAGGTTTCCGGAACCTTTGGGTCGCGCCAGGAAGAAGCCCAGCGTCTTGGCCGGATTTTGCGCCCAAAGGGCGAAGGCCTCGAGAACATCGCGCATTTCTATTCGGTTGTGTCCAAGGACACCAAGGAAGCCGATGAATTCGCCCGCAAACGCCGCCTGTTCCTGGCGGAACAGGGCTATCGCTATACGATTGAGGATGAAGAACTTCCCGTTCGCGAAGGCACCCGGGTGGCCTGAGGCGGAGCGTGTGACGCCGCCTGCTAAGGCTCCTTCCGGCCCGATCCGTTGTTCAGGATGACATTCTCTCATGAAGCTGAAAAGCATTCTGAAAAAGCTCTCGCTGGAATCCCTCCGCAATCTTGTGGACTATTGGCAAATCCCCTTTCCGCCTTTGCCAGCAACGTCGCCGGAGGAATTCCTGTCGGACTATTTGTATCCGCGCCTCCAGCAGCGTCCGCATTTCGACCTGGCCTTCGGACAGCTCAACAGCGAAGAGCGCGATTTAGTGCATTTTCTCGCCATGCACGGCGGCGACCTGGAAAAACGCGAGGTCCTCGAACGGCTGTATGAAGGCGGCGAGGATCAAATGGACACGCTTGTGGCCCAGCTGTCCGCCAAGGGCTTCGTGTATTATGACAAAATTGTGGAAGACTCCTCGGCCCCCCTCATGGTCGGGCTGCCCGAGCCATATTTGCGTTTCATCGAGCTGCCGGCTTATTGGGAAGGCTATCTTGGATTTTTCTTGCGCAATCTGGGCAATCAACAGGTCCGCCATCTGGCTTCGCAGGGGTTGAAATTGCCCGTGGACTCCACGCGCAAGGACTACCTCCTGAATGAAATCCGCAATTACCTGCTGAACCCGCGCACGCTTCGCCAGCACATCGACCAGCTGGGCGAGGATCAGCGCGTGCTTTTCCACATGCTCGTCGATTGCAAGGGCAGTTGCCTCTATCGCGATCTTCTCGAGATGGGATTCCAAAAACGCAGCGACCACTCGAAGGCAGACCATATCAACGCCCTTCTCCAGACGAGCGGCCTCGTTTATACAGCGGTTCCGGGCGCGAACAAATACAGCAGCCTCCTGATGATTCCGCGCGATGTGTATTACATTGTCACACATCACTTCCAGCCCGACCGGCGCTCGCTCCGCGAACTCGACACGGTTTCTGTGATTGAGAAGGAAAAGGGGCCGGGCATCATTCTGGATAATTCCACGACCCTCCTGCGCGACTTGGTAATTTTCGCCGCGCAGGTGAACCGCATGAATGTCCGCCCGCTGGCAAACGGCGGCGTCGGGCGCAACGACCTGAAGAAAATCCTGCCGCTTCTTTCGCGCCACAAATCGCTCAAATACTGCCAGTTTCTGTCGCTATTTCTCATGCAGAAAAAGTTCCTCATCTCGGCCGGGGAACAGTTCCGCATTTCGAACCATTTCCTGCGCTGGCTGGACGACAGCCGTCAGGCGTGCGAACAAATCGTCAACTGGTGGATGGATACAGGCGATTGGAACGAGGAATTCGTCGAAGGCAACGTAGCCCACGCCGATCTGCCTCCGGGCAACCTGGTAAATATCCCCGAATTCCGCCGGATTGTTATCCGCCATATCGCCGATCTTCCCTCGGAGCGCTGGTGCAGTTTCGGCGGGTTTGCCGAGGCGCTCAATCCGCAGATCGAAGCGCAAATCCCCCGGCGCGGCGGTGGGGGAGCGGTGGACCGCCATAACCGGGCGAATGACCTCGTTATCGAATCCGTCGTGGCCGAACCTATGTTCTGGCTCGGCCTGGTCTCGCTTGGGCTGGAATCGCCCGAGGACGTCGATTTCATTGGAACTCGAATTGGCAACGGCCGCACGGCCCCGCGCTCGGGCCGCCGCGGACGCCCGCCCAAGCAAAAATCCGCCAATTTCTACTTCCGCCTCACCGACTTGGGGCGCCGCATTTTGGAGGCGCAGGCGCAAGGACAGCCCGCCGGAGCCGCCGTTCTGCCCAAGCCTGCTGCAGAGCCGGGCGAGGACCCTTTGCGGTTCCTCGATTGCACATCCACTCAAATTATTGTTCAGCCCAACCTGGAAATCCTCGCGCCGCCAGATTTGAACCTGCGCCATTTTTATCACCTGAACGAATTCGCCGACTGCCTGTCGATCGACGTCATGTCCACGCTGCGCATCAGCCGCGAATCCGTCCGTTCGGGGATGGATCACGGTGTGCATGCGGAAGACATGATAAACTTCCTCGCCCAATCGACTGGCGGACGGCTTCCGGACAGCGTCAAGCAACTTATCACGGAAACCAGCGACCGCCACGGCGATGTGAATATGGGTTACGCGGGCGGCTATATCGTCGTGGACGACCCCATTTTCCTTGAGGAAATCAAGGCAAACAAACGGCTTGGGGCCGCGATAAAAGACATCATCGACAACCGCCTTGTCTTGCTCAACTCCGACGTGAATGTCCGCAAACTGGCGAAAGAACTCCAGCGCATCGGCTTCATGCCGCATCTGGGCAGCGAACATGTCCATGTAGTGGACGAAGACACCTTCCACCTCTCGCTGACGAAAGAGGACATGTATACGCTGTTCGCGGCGCTGCGGCTCCTGCAGGCCATCGAGGAAAACATGGGCGCCAGCATGACGGAAGACAAAGTGGCGCAGCTCATCGAGCGCCTCAAGCCGGACGCGCGCGTGTATTATTCGATCGGCTTGCTCGCCGAAAGCCTCGCGAAAACCTGGACAAAGTCGTTCGAGGACAACTACCGCGCGCGCATCGAGGAAGTGAAAAGCAAATACAAAACGCAACTGACGAAAATCGTATCGACCTCGCAGCCTAAGCGCACAACCAAATACGCCTTCAAGGGACCCAATCCGGCGCGCGAAAAAGACGACGTTTCAAAAATGGTCGATTTCGCCATCGAAAACGATTTCGAAATCGAAATCCAATACATCAAAGCCGACGGCACGGAAGTGACGGAGGTCATCGCGCCTGAAAGCCTCGAACGCGAAAAGGTCTATGCGCACTGCCGCCAGCGAAACACCTACGCGGTCTATCGCCTGGACCGCATCATTCAGTCTAAACTCGTGTAGGGGCGTAAAATACCGGCAAAAACCAGGGCGGCAATCCTGGCCTCGCATCTTTTTGCAGTGCGGAATGGAGCGAAAAATGACAGAGAAAATCGATCTATATACATTGATAGTATCTCTGTTTGATGCCCCAATCACAGAGAAATTCCTCGAGAAAAATCCAGTCGTGGCTCGAACGATTGTCATTCGGGGCGATCAAACCCTGGAGGACTTGCACGAGGTCATTTTCAAGGCATTCAACCGGGAGGAAGAGCATCTGTATGAATTTCAGTTAGGCGGCGAAGGGCCGGATGATCCGGCAGCCACATGCTATGGCGTTTACGTCGATGGCAAGCCGTCAGGTTCAAAACGCAAAAAGATGAAGGATGCCAGCAAGGCAAAGATGAGCGATCTCCAACTGGCTCCCGAGGAGGCTTTTGGATATTGTTTTGATTTTGGAGACTGCTGGTGGCACCAAATCAACGTAGTTTCCATCGAGAAGGCAACACCAAGGGGAGAGTATCCGCGAGTCACCAAACGAATAGGCAAAAGCCCTCCGCAATATCCGAACTTCGAGTAGCGGAAGCGGCCAACACGGCGATTGGCGCATGAATAGGCATCGCGAGGAATTTGGCGAGGAAATTGCTGCCGCAGACTATATTTTTCTTTTTCCCGACGGGATAAAAAATCCCGTGCGGGCGCGTGTTGGGAAGCCCTATGAGGAAGAGTCTGATATGTGGGCCTGTCCGATGGAATTGCGCGGTTTTGAATCCCGCTACGCTGAGGCGCGAGGCGCAGATTCCATGCAGGCGCTTTGCCTGGCCATTTCGTTCCTGCGGGACCGCATGGAGGATTTCCTCGAAAAAGGCGGCAAAGTCCTGGACCCCAGAGAAGGTCTGGAGATGAAACCGCCGCATTTGTGGTCTGGAATCGCCAAAATCAGCGGATTCCTCAACCGGACGCGGCAATAAGGTTGTTTTTAGTTGTCTGTCACGGCTTTAGGGGAAGAGCGAAAGCTGTGACAAATGTTTCCTTACCGCAGGAAATCTTGGGCAGGATGCCCAAGCCACTTGTTGCCGTTCATCCCGTCGCACTTGATGGCCTTCTTTGCGCCATCCGGATGCCGCACCGTGTCCGTCACGCTCGTCATCGTCCCGCCTGTGCCGACGCCCTGGCTCCAATCCGCTGCGCCCATCCTCCTGTTCTCCCGCCCACTCATCTTGCCCACTTCCCTAATCCCGATACCTGATCTGTTCTTCTTTCCAACTGCCAATTCGAGATGCTTAAGTCGATAAATGCCGAATTCGCACTTGGCCATGCGATATAACCGTAAAAGCGTCCTCAAGCCCCTTTTCATGGCGGCGAATGGCATCCGCCACCGTGCTTGCCTTGGCCTCGTTGCTGATGCCAGCCAGCCGGACAAGCAGCACACCCCGCGCGACGCGCCCCAAGCGGAATACCAGTTCCCCAAAATCCTTGTCCGCCGTGATAAGAATGGCCTCCGCGCGGTTATTGCGGCTCAAAACATCCTCATCGCCAATTCCTGGCGCCAACTCCGTCACACACTCCACCTCATGCCCGTCGCGCCGCAGACGCTGGGCGATCTGGATTTCCACGGATTCATCGACCACGAACCTCATCGCGAGGCCGTCTCCGCCAAAGGATGCAAAGGATACACCACGTCGGCGCGCAAGGCCTTCGCGGCGAAATCCAGCGCCGCGCGGATGGCCTCGGGAGTGAGGCGCGGATGCGCTTCCAAAATCTGCTCAGGCGTTTCGCCCGCCGCCAGTTTCTCGACGATCAACTCGACTGGAATGCGCGTTCCTTCAATGACGGGTTTGCCCATCATTACGCGCGGATCGGAAATGACGCGGGGCGGATTCATGGAAATTCTCCCTTGCGGCCTTGGGTTATGCGGCGCGCGCTCGCGGGGCGCGGCGCGGCGTGCGCGCATGGCCGCGGAATTCAACGCATGAATTGTCCAGAAAATCCGGCTGGGATTCAAGCGGCTTTCCATCTTGGGAATTACGTGGGGCGCATCTCATTTTTTTGCAGCGGTTGTAGGTGGGTTTGATGTTGTGGGAA
>CAYUNT010000222.1:0-6730 GCA_964446285.1 uncultured Candidatus Sumerlaeota bacterium
TCCGCTTCGCTCCACCCCAGGCTAACCTCCCTCGCCCTCTGGGCGAAGAGCTATACTGGCGCTTCCATGCTAACCAGGCAGCTTTATGCATACACGCTAAAAAGACTTCAGGTAAGTATAATTCCTCCAGCTTCTCTCAAGGGCCAGGATTTTTTACCACGACAAGGACGAAAATAACGAAAACTTTTTTCCTTACGCGAGCCGTTAAGAAAAAAAGAGGGCTACTTTTTTCCTAAGCGGGCCGATTGGAGGCCGCGGCGGAGGAAATCAGCAAATTTCGATGCGTCGCGTTCGATTCCGCCGTGCGAATCCACGATGGCCCCCTCCGGAGTCAATATCGCGTAAAGCGGAAGCGCCGCCGTTCCGAAACGCTCCAGTTGCATCTGTTGGTTCTTATCGGCGTCCGCGCCGCGGTCTGTATAGAGTTTCAGCAACGTGAATTCTTTCAAAAGGCCGGCCACCTCGGGGCGGGAAAAGATGTTGATCTCCATCCATCGGCAGTTGGTGCACGTAACTCCTGTAAAATCAATAAATACGGGACGGTTCGTCGCGCGCGCCTCCGCCATGCCCCGGTCGTAATCCTCAATCCATGTCTCCGCCGCAGGCGAATTCTCGGCGCTTGGCCCGGCCGCCGCGCCCGCGCCCGCTGGCACTGACGCGGTGGCCTCGATCTGGGGCGGCAGGTAAGTTTCGACGAGCGGGTGCAGGCGCATTCCGCACAGTCCCGCGCCCAGATAGAGTCCCAGAGCCACAAATGCCAGGCTGAATAGCATGCGCAACGTTCCGACGCCCTCCCCCTGCGTCTTGGGTTCGCCCAGGAGCGGCAGTTTCCCCAGCAGGTAAATCCCCGCAAATACCGAGATGGCCATCCACGCGGCCAGCACGGCCGGGCGCGTGAAGATCAGCCAGTTCCAGACGAGGTCGGCGTTGCTGATGAACTTGAACGCGGCGGCCAGTTCGAGAAATCCCATCAGAACCTTCGTCGAATGCAGCCAGGGTCCGCTGCGGGGCAGGCGCGCCACGGCTTGCGGGAAAAGCGCCATCAGGAAAAACGGCGAGGCAAATGCCGTCGAATAAGCCAGCATCCCGATGCCCGGCCAAAGCCAGTCGCCGCGCGCCGCCTCGACGAGCAGCAATCCGACAAACTGCACCGTGCACGTGAACGATGTGACGGTGAACACCACGGCCATCACGAGCGCCCCGATCACGTCCGCGCGTCCTCCCCTTCCACCTGCTCCTCCCCCTCCCGCCGCGCCTCCTCCTCCCGCCGCGCCTCCTCCTGCCTGCTGAAGGCGGTTGGCCAGGCCTGTGGGCAGCTGGATGTCGAACAATCCAAACAAACTCAGAGCGAAGAAAACGAACAATCCGCCAAGCGCCAGATTCACCCACGGACTGGCGGCGATCCATTGCGCCGCCGCCGCGCCGCTCACGCCCTGAATGACGCCAAGCACGGCGCTCAGCAGCAATCCAAGCAGCGTAAAGGTGATGATGATTCCCGCTCCATAGACAAAGGCCAGTTTGAACGCCTGGCGCGGACCCTGCGCGGCGCGCTTAGTGAAAAAGGAAATCGTAATCGGGACCATCGGAAACACGCACGGCGTGAGGAGGCTGGCGAATCCGGCGAGGATGGCCAGAACGAGAAACGCCCCCAATCCCTTGCCGCGAAGCCCCGCCGCTCCATCTGGCTTAGGACCTGTTTGAAAATCTCTTGTGGCTTGGACGTCTCGTCCAAGATTAGTGGTGGCTTGGACATCTTGTTCAAGATTTTCCTTCAGGTCTTCTGACGCCTTTTTATTTCCTTGAGCCTCAAGAACGCGGACCTGGAGGTCCGCGCCATTCTCACCACTCTTTCCGCCGATATGATCCGCCACCTCTGCCTTGGGTGGCGAGATAACATAGTCCGCGCTCCATGAAGCGCGCGAGGGCGGCAGGCAGTTTTCGTCCGTGCAGAGCATAAACCGGCTTTGCCCCTCCAGCGCGCCCTTTTCGCCAGGGCGAGCCGTTTTTGCCACGCGGACCGGTGCGCTGAATTCCACCTCGCCTTCGAAAAAGCCAACGATTCCGCCAAAGGTGGCGTCTTCCTTGCGAATGGGAGCGCGCGATTCCTTCCAATCCCCTGTCAATTCCCAGCCCTCGGGCAGTGTGGCGCTGAGCGTGGTCGGAAGCGGACCTTCCACATCGAGTTTCAGAGCATAGATGTGCCAAGGCTTATCGACGGCCACCTTGACAATCAGATTGGCGGTTGCACCCGGGACAATTTCCGCCGGCTCGAATCGCGCCGACCATTTGGCAAGCCCCGCCGCTGGTCCCACCCCGCGCACCTGCGCAAACGCCTCAGAGAATGCAGATGAACATAAAGCAAACAATATAAACAATATCAACAATATGCGTCCAACAGTGCCGCGACCTGCTTCGTAACGGGACCTGCGAGAGATGTGGCTGTTCGTCATTCTCGATTCCCCATGTTTTCTCCGCCTGACATCGCTCTGCGGGAATGAACCGCCCTCAGGCCGGTTCCGGATTGACAAGCGCATCCCTTATCCTCCTGATCGCTCTGCTTGGCCAGGCGTTGAGCCTGGCGAAAAGCCCCGCCGAAAGGGGATTCCGCGGAAAAGAACGGACTCCCCACTATTTTGATAACGACACGCAGGATTTGGGCCATATAGGAAGCCGCCTGAAGCAGGAGATGCAGATGGACATGAAAAGGCCGGTTCGAATTCCCGCCATTTGCTGCTGGATTTTTCTGCTGCTTCCCTTTGGCGCCCTGGCCTTTGACGCTCCCGCGCCTTCGTCATCCAATAGCACCTCGGCATCCGGTGCCTCCGCCGCCGCGCCTCAGCCCACGCTTACTCCAATCCCCGTCTCCACAGCGGTTTTCATCATGGACGGCAAGGACTCTCAAGGCCAAGATGTTTTGCATCACGTTCGCATAAAGGGACATATCCCAAAGGATGTGCGCAGGTTCTTGTCTGAACAGATGGAACTGGCGCCCAAGGTCCCGAACAAGGCGGATCCATCCACATCTTCCTCGGCTGCTCCCTCGGCCGGCAGGTCTTCCGCCGCAGATGCAGCCGCCCCCGCCGCCAAAGACGCAGACCTGGAGGTCCGCGCCACCCCCCGCGCCACTCCTCGCGCCTTGCGCGGCGCTGGTGCATCTTCCAAGCCGCCAGTTCGCGCGGCGGATGACGCCTCGTCCAATCCGGCGGCCCTTTACCGCCGCGCGCAGGCTCTGTTTGGCCGGCAACAGATGGAAGAAGGCCGCGCTCTCCTCGAACAGATTTTTGCCTCCTGGCCCAACTCGGTGTGGGCGGGCGAGTCGCACATCGCACTGGGCCGCCAGTTTGAAAGCCAAGGGCGTTTTGGAGATGCTCTGCAGCATCTGGAACATGAAACCATTGCAGAGGCCCGCGCCGGACGCCGCGCTCAGGCCCTCTGCTCGCTGGGCCGCATATATGCCTTCTACGATCAATATGACACGGCCCGCCAAGCGGCACAGCAGGCATACTCCCTTACGCCCGACAAGCACCTGCGCGCCGAAGCCAGCAAAATCACCGAGCGCCTGGCGCTGCTGGGCCGCCCGCGTCCTGAGCTGCCAATCGATGCGCAAGTCACTGGCGCTCAGAATTTGGCATCGGTTCTATCCGCCCAAGCCCAAAGAGCGCGTTCAGCATCCGCTGGGCAGTTTCTTCCGCCCCCGCCCCCAGGCCGCGTCCTCTGGATTGAATTCTACCGGCCTGGATGCCCCTATTGCCGCAAGGCCTATCCCACGCAGGTTCGCCTGGCAAAAGAGATGCTCGAGCAGGGCGTCGAGGTGGCCTGGATCGCCACAGACCCCAACAAACAGGAAAAGGAACCGCTGACAGCCGAACGAGTGAAGAAAGCGCTTGCCGCTGAGCCGCGTCCGGGCCTTGTGGCTGTTGACCGCGAGGGAAAGATGTCTTTTCGCGCCTGCCACGGGCTGGGAACGCCCTGGTCGGTGCTTGTGGATCGCACGGGGAAGGTGCGTTACTTGGACGTATTTAACGAAAAGGAGCTGCGTGACAAGGTGGCGCAGTTGCTTGGCGAGATTGCAACAACGCCGCAGCCCCAATGAGGAATCAGGGCCTGGCCGCGCGGCCCGGCCCCACATACAAAACATCAGTTCCAACAATACATTTCGCAAGGCGAACCGGCTGCCATCGCGCCCAATTCACCCCGGCAGAAGGCGCCCTCGCACAGGCCCGCAAGTTGCTTATTCTAAACAACGGCGTCCCGGCCGCTGGCCCACCGGGCGGCGTTTTTCAGGCGCTTGGCGCCGAGAGCAATCCTTGCCCGGATTCAGACAAGCACTTGACTTGCCAGCGAAAGCAGGCATAAAAAAACAGCGCCATAAAGGGATTCTTCCAAAGGCCGGACGCCCAGCCTTCTATGGAGGAATTCAAGTCCAATGCTGGCCCTTTCTCCCGCGCGTATGGTGAACAGCGTTCACAAAAGGAACTTGCATGTTACGAATCCCCTGGGACTCCACCTGCGTCCCTGGGCGAAATTCGTTGCTATTTCAGAGAAATACCCGAATTGCGACCTGAAAGTGACCCATGACGGCGTTGAGGCGGATGGCAAAAGCATTATGAGCCTGCTGATGCTGGCGGCCGGACACGGTTCTGTTATTGAACTTGCCGCCAGCGGAGAAGGCGCTGTGCAGATGCTGGACGAATTGGAAAAACTGGCCCGATCAAATTTCGGCGAATAACACACGCCCAGGGGCTGGGCCGCCCCAACCCTTTATGAACGAAACACTTCGATTCCAGGGGATTGCCGCCTCCAAAGGCATAGCGATTGGAAAGGTTCATGTCGTTGAGCGGCGCCCTGTCCAGGTAGAAGCCCTTCCGATTCCCGAGGAACACATCGAGGCGGAAATCGAGCGGTTTCGCCGCGCTATTGCCATGAGCTCCGAGGAAATCCAGGCCATGCGCCAGCGTGTGGCCCAGGAACTCGATGAGGCCCAGGCCAGCATCTTCGACGCCCATTTGCTCATCCTTTCGGACCCGGCCATCGTCAACCGCACAATCAGCCGGATTCGATCCGAGCGCTTGAGCGCCGAGTATGTGTTTCAAAAAACCGTCGATGAACTGTCCGAACGCTTGGCGCAGATTCAGGATGAGTTCTTCAGCCAGCGCAACAGCGACTTTGCCGATGTGGCGCGCCGCGTGGTGAACAACCTGCTCGCGCTTGACAGCGCTCCCTTCAAAGAACTCGACGAGGATGCCATTGTTGTCGCCCGAGACCTCGGCCCGAGCGACACGGCTCACATGACGCGCGGCAATGTCCTTGGCTTCTGCATCGACCAGGGCGGCAGGACTTCGCATACGGCTATTATGGCCAAGGCGCTCCAGATTCCCGCCGTCGTCGGGCTGGGAACCCTCTCGCGCGAAGTGCAGTCGGGCGACACGATGATTGTGGACGGCCTTACAGGGGTCGTAATCCTGCGTCCCTCCGAGGCGGATATTGAGGCTTACCGCCGGCGCGCCGAGGAATGGAGCACAGAGAAGCAAAGCCTGGGAAATCTGCGCGACTTGCCGGCCCTGACCTCCGACAATGTTCGGATTTCGCTTTTTGCCAATATAGAACTTCCGACGGAAATCGACCATGTTCGCGAGCACGGAGCGGAAGGCATCGGCTTATTCCGCAGCGAGTTCATCTTCCTGGATCGCGATCATCTGCCGGGCGAAGAAGAACAGTATCAGGCCTATCGCAGCGTGATCGAGGAAATGGGCGGGCAAAAGGTCATCATCCGGACGCTCGATATTGGCGGAGACAAGTTTCTCTCGGCATTGCCCATCGACGAATTGAACCCGTTTATGGGCCTGCGGGCGCTGAGGCTGTGTTTCGAAAATCCAGAGATGTTCAAGACGCAACTTCGGGCTATCCTGCGGGCGGCGGCGGGCCAGACGCTCCACATTCTATTCCCAATGGTCAGTGGCGTGGAAGATTTCATGCGCGCGCGCCGGATTCTGTTCGAGGTCCGGCGCGGCCTGGCGGACGAAGGCGCGGAAATCGCCTCGGAAATTAAGGCCGGGGCGATGATCGAAATCCCAAGCGCTGCAATTACCTCTGATTTGCTCGCCGCCGAAGCGGATTTCTTTTCTATCGGCACAAACGACCTCATCCAATACACACTGGCAGTGGACCGCGGGAACAAGCGAATTTCGTATCTGTATGACCCGCTGCATCCGTCGGTGCTGCGGTTGATCGAAATGACCGTGCGCAACGCACGCGAACGCGGAATCCCTGTGGCTGTCTGCGGCGAAATGGCGGCCGATCCGGAAACAGCGGCTGTTTTGGTGGGGCTGGGAATTCGCGAACTTTCGATGGGACCGGTGGATATTGCGCCAGTGAAGCGGTTTTTGCGCAGCGTGCGCGTGGCGGACCTGGAACAACTGGCGCGCGAACTGCTGGCGCTTGGCAACGCTCAGGCGGCGCGTGAGCATCTTTCCAGAGTAGCTGAACCTTGGATGCGGGGAGCGGGGCTGGGCGCCGTGGCCGCGCCCCCATCGGCCATACGCGCCGTTATGGAAACCGAAGCGGCAGCAGAGGAAAGAGAAAAGCACGGCAGCGAGAGCGGCCCATCCTCGCTCGCGCCGCAAATTTGAGCCAAATTAAGATTTTTACAAAGAAAAAGATGAAAATAGCGAAAATCTAATACCATTTTCCTTTGATTCTGTTCCCAATCGCCTGTCACGGTTTTCGCGAG
>CAYUNT010000223.1:0-6723 GCA_964446285.1 uncultured Candidatus Sumerlaeota bacterium
AAAAGGACGAAAGGAGCCGAAAGGACAATCGTCTTTCCGACTAATACCATTTTCCAACCGCCACTCCAACCGCTACGGCTGCCCCCACTCCAACCGCCAGCACCGCGCCAACCCCTACCCCCGCGCCAAAATCCCCAAGCGCCAATTCAGTTTCCACGCCAAAAACAAAGCGCACACCCGTTCCAATGCCACGCACCAGAAGGGGGCCTCTTGGCGCCCCGCGCGGTCCCGGCGCGCCCTCTCAGGGGCAACAGCCTTCCGACGCGGGGACTCAAAATCAGTCCGGAGCGGCACCTACGCCCGAGGATTTTTTGGCCGACCGCCCGTGATGCAGCGGTAAAAACGACGAGCGGCATGAAGGGAATTCAAAGGACCAAAAGGACGAAAGGAGCCGAAAGGACAATCGTCTTTCCGACTAATACCATTTTCCTTTGATCGTGTTCCCAATCGCCTGTCACGGTTTTCGCGAGAAGAGCGAAAACCGCGCCAAGCGATTATGTTGTTGGTGTCTCGGTTTCCCAGGGCGGCGCTTCGCTTGCCCTGGGCTGTATTCTTTTGCTCCTTCAGAGCAAATTCAGGGAACAGGATTACGGGAAATTGGTATAAGTCTCTCATAACTCACAACTGATCACTGAGCACTGCCCGCTGGTCGCTCTCTTTCTCACAACTCACAACCCACAACTCACAACTTTTCTCAACTCACAACCTGCATCCTACATCGCAATCCGTTCTTTCCAGGCTTCCGTGCGCTGGCGGTGGGTCGAGCGCAGTTTCAGAAAAAATTCCTGCGCTTCCTCCGTGCGATAATCCGCATAGGTCCAGGGAAAGGGCTGGTAGGACTTGGCGGCTGTTTTGTAGCTCATCGTCACTTCGCCATACACTCCCGAGCGCAGAAACAGACGATGATCGCGGTCTTTGCAGCTGGCTAGAACAACCCGCGCCAAATCCAAATAGCCCGGATCGATATTCACTTGCCGGTGCGCCTCGCTGCCGTTCGATTCAATAGTCCACAGGCGTTCGATGCGATTCGTGTGCAGTTTCACGGCCGCCAACTGATCCGGGTCGAGCATGAATTCCACAGCAACCCACCGGCGCAAAAGTCCCGCTCCCATCTCGCGCTCATAATAATCCGTTTGGGTGAATGGGATCGTCGCGCTGCGTTCGATGATGGGCGAATACTCCTTTTGGAGAATCCGTTCGACCTCGGGAAACAAATCTTCGCGAGCGGCAAGCAGCCCAAAAAACAGCGTGGCAAAAGGAAGAGTTTTGTTAGGTTCTGTCATGGATTTCAGCCCCTGCTTTTCTCCGGCAGGATTCGTTTGATAACGAGCGAGCGCGGAGCGGGCGTGGGCGGGAAATCGGCGATACGAACCGCGCCGTGCAAAAGCCGCAGCGCCTCGGGCAGTCCATGCCCGTTGCGATGAATTACGCGGAACAACTCGTCGCCCGCGCGCACCTCGACGCCTTTTTTCACGAGAACTTCAATTCCAACGCCATGATCGACTTCATCGGTCACCTTGGCGCGGCCCGCACCGAGCACGTTGCAGGCTACTCCGACATCGCGGGTTCTGAATCCAACCACACATCCGCTGTGATCGGCGCGCACCACGGTTTCATCCGGCGCGAGCGCAAGCCGCTCAGGATCGTCCAAGACCGCCGGATCGCCGCCTTGCGCCTCGATGACAGCGCGGAATTTTTCGAGCGCCGCGCCGCCATCAAGCGCTTTGCGCGCCATCGTTTCTGCCTCATGGTAGCTTGATGCGCGTCCGCCCAGCATTAGCATTTCCGCCGCCAGAGCCAGCGTGATTCCGCGCAAATCCGGCGGACCGCCTCCGCGCAGGCATTCGATCGACTCGCGCATCTCGATTGCATTGCCCACCGCACGCCCGAGCGGCTGATCCATGTCCGTAATGCAGGCGACCATTCGCAAACCCAGTTCCGTTCCGATGTCCACAAGCGAACGGCCAAGCGCCTCCGCATCCTCGAATGTCTGCATGAATGCGCCCGAGCCTGTTTTTACGTCCATCACCAGCGCTTCGACGCCCGCCGCCACTTTCTTCGAGAGGATCGAACCGCAGATCAGCGGGATGCTCTCCACCGTGCCTGTCACGTCGCGCAGCGCATATAGTTTTTTATCCGCCGGGGCGATGCGATCTGTCTGGCCGATCAGAAAAAAGCCAAGCCGCTCCAGGATTTTTGCCGCCTCGGCCGCATCGAGCCTCACTCGGAATCCCGGAATGGACTCCAGTTTGTCCAGCGTTCCGCCCGTGTGGCTCAAGCCGCGTCCGGACATCATGGGGATGGCCAAGCCCGTCGCGGCCGCCAGCGGAGCCAGCGGCAGCGAGACCTTGTCGCCCACGCCTCCCGTCGAATGCTTGTCCACCTTTGGCGCGGTCACATGCGGGAAAGTCATCCTGTCGCCCGAATCGATCATTGCGCGTGTGTAGGCCGCCGTTTCACGTGGCGTCATTCCGCGCCACACTACGGCCATCAGGAAAGCGCTCATTTGATATTCCGGCAGGCGGTTTTCTACAAATTCCCCAACCATCCACGCGATTTCCGCGGGCGAAAGTTCACGCCCGTTGCGCTTGGCGATAATCAGTTCAACGGCATTCATCATGATGCGGCCCGCTCCTGTTCCGTTTCGATTTCGCGCACGATTGCGCCAATCAGGCGGCTGAATTGTTCCGACATCCGGCGGCCCATTTCGAGCACTTCTTCGTGTGAGGCCGCCGCATTTGCCTGATGAACATGCGAATTTGTAATGACCGAAATGCCCAGGCAGCGCGCTCCCGCATGAATTACCGCCAGGTTTTCCGGCACAGTGGACATTCCGACGGCGTCGCCCCAGGCGCGCATCATTTGTACCTCGGCGCGCGTTTCATACGTGGGGCCGCTGAGCGCGATATACACGCCCTCGCGCAACGCAACGCTCGCCGCCACCGCGGCGCGCCGCGCCAGACCGCGCAACGCCGGGTCCCAGGCCGCGCTCATGTCTGGAAACCGCGTCCCGAGCGCATCGGCGTTCGGACCGAGGAGAGGATTGCGAAATTGCAGATTGATGTGGTCTGCGATGAGCATGAACTCGCCCGGTGCGATGCCGGGCTGAATCGATCCGGCGGCGTTGGTGAGAATGACAATCCGCGTGCCCGCGCGCACAAGCGCCCGAACGGCGAAAACGGCCTCGTCCGTTGAGGCGCCTTCGTAAAGGTGTTTGCGTCCGTTGAGCACCCACAAAGGAGGCGCCTTCGGGGCATCGGGTGCGCGGCCCAGCACCAGTTCGCCCGCGTGGCCCTGCGCCGTCGGACGCGGGAATCCCGGGATTTCCGTGTAGGGAACCGCAACGCGATCCAGCAGCGAGGCTCCAAATCCCGACAATCCCGATCCGGCCACGAGCGCAACGCGCGGCGCTACTTCGCCAAATCGCGCGCGCAACACATTCGCCGCGCCATCAAGCCGCTGAATCAGATCGTCGGACATTATGAAACCCCCTGAATCATGCCGGAAATCAGGATGCCTGTTAATCGGGAGGATATGCCTCCAACCCGAGGAGACCTGGGGCGGCAGGCGGCGGGAGGATGGGCAGGCGATTATTCAAACGCCTTGCCAATGCGCCGGACGTAAAGAAAACCACGCGAATAGCGTTCGTGAAAAATGGGCGAGGCGGGATCCAGCGACCCCATCTGGACCTCGCCGCTCGAATGAACGAATTCCGCTCCGCCGAGCGACAAGGCTACGTGACTGATGCGTCCGCTTTGCGAAACGAAAAACAAAAGATCGCCCGGACGCACCAGTTCGAAGCCCTCGCCGCGCCAAGCCACCAAACGGCCTGCAATGGACTGTTCGTCGGCATCACGCGCAAGCCAAAACCCGCGCAGGCGGAAAAGATGCTGCGTAAAACCCGAACAATCCATTCCTCGTTCGGTGATTCCGCCCCACACATAAGGAATGCCTATATACGGCGCGGTCATGCGCTTGATCGTGGCGGCCGAAGGATATCCGGCCAGGACCTCGCGTTCAACAAACACCGCGGGAATTTCGGCCATGTTGTCCGGGGCGGGGAAGGGCAGCGCCACGCGAACCACCGCGCGGCTGTCTGGGGCGGCGGCATTTTGGGCATTGCCCGGGCCGGGAAAATGTGCGGGCGGACGGGGAACAGGCTGATGACCGCGCGCCGCTGGCGATCCGGGGTCTGCGTCGTCGTCAAGAATGCCTGTTTCCGGCTTTTTCTCAATCGCCACAGGGCCAAGAAAACGAATCGAACTTGATGCGGAGGCCGCTGCGCTCGATGCGCGCGATCCCGTGCCCGCCGCCGGCGCGGATGCTGGCGGAATTGGCAGAACCGCCGACGCGGGAATTATGAAGCGCTCGCCGTTGGCGTGCTGCAATTCGACCGGCCAAATCAGCCGCGCGCGTTCGTCCGCGCCGAAATACTGTTTCCACTCCGCCAAATCCACCCGCCGCAGCCCTTCGCTCGGGCACCATCCAATATACCCATCCGGGCCAATCAAGCGCACCCACTTGCCATCGGGACTGT
The DNA here is from genome assembly GCA_964446285.1 of uncultured Candidatus Sumerlaeota bacterium. Lineage (GTDB taxonomy): Bacteria > Sumerlaeota > Sumerlaeia > SLMS01 > CAYUNT01 > CAYUNT01. Next base: position 4,538 of record CAYUNT010000223.1, read on the forward strand.
CTTCGAGCAAGCGCACGCCTTCGCCGAATGCAATCTGATTGGTCATCTCGCTGCGCGGATGCGCGCTGCGCAGTATCACGAGCGTATGTGTTGTTACCAAGGCCCATCGGCGCTCGCCAAGCGATTCGCTTGGGAGAACCTGGATATTGTTTTGCACGGGCGAAAACCCAAGGGTTTCGAGCGATGAGGTCAGCCCGGCCGAGTATTCCGCCAGAAGCGATTTTCCCTCCAGGCGCGCGCCGCGTTCGCCGTCCGCTGTGGCTTTCACGTCGAGCACGGAAATTTTCGGATCGATGATGTTTTGCGAGATAAACTGGCGCACATACAGCGACAGACGGTCCGGACGCATCGGACCGCCGTCCGGTTCAAAGGCGCGCAGTTGCCAGCGCATTCTGATTGCGCGCCGTTCGTCGCGGCTTAGCTGTTCCCAGGGACGCGGAAGGATTTCTTCGCCCGATTCCGTCAGTTCGACTGGCGCAGATCCAGGTTTGACTGCCTGCGCGGGCGGTTGCGCTTCGGGAGCGCGGCGCGGGCGGGCAGACCGCCTGGATGGAGGGGCGCCACCCGGCTGGGCCTGGGCCGCTCCTGAGAAAAGCATCATCCCAGCGAGCAAAAATGCAGAAAAGGACAGCCACTTCAACATGCGAATTATGCCTGTTCAGTGTGGGGATATAGCGGCGGGAAGAAGTCCGCCGCAGCGGCCATTTACTACACACAAGACCCGGCGCGGCGTCAAGCCGCCGGAAAATGGTATGCGATGGAACGCCGAAAAGGAGAAACCTCCGGACAAAGCGGAAAGTCCGTTCGCAGGAAAAGGGCGCAGCTGCATGGCCAATCTCGCTTCCAGGTTGAAACTCCCCAGGAGGCAGGTCATAGTTGACCAAGGGCATGGAAGACGCCATTCGCGATTTTCCCCGCCCTGGAAGCGCGGCGCCGCCCGAGCGCCGATTTGCATTCCATGACATTTCGCCACGCGAGAATAGCCCGCCTATGAGCGGAACTGAAAACATAATTTACGTCCCCGAGGAACACCGCCTCTTCTTGTATGACTTTTACGAATGGAGGCGCATCGGCATTGGCGTGCATTCCATGCGCGCGCGGCTTCGCCCCCATGCCGTGAAGGAAATTCTTCTCAAAGCCCGCGCCGCGCACGATGAATATCTGGAATCGGTCGGCGGCGAAGTACCGCCGGGATTCCAGGATTCGGCGCTAGATGATTTTCTCCGTTCGCTGGTGGATGCGGCGCAGGCGGCGGAATCCGCCAATTCATCCATTTCCGGAATTCATGTTTCCGCCGCGGCAGAGTATCTTGCCGAGCGCGCTGCTCCCGCCATACTCACGCTTTGGGTTCGCATGAGCGACGCGCCCGTCGAGTCGTTCTTTGAAGAAGATTACGATCCATCTCCCGATTTTTCCGGCGCGAATGAATCGCCATCTCACAAGGCCGATGCCTTATGCTCTGGCGGCATGGCAGGCGCGCACAAATCCGCCAATTTCACTGGCAAAAAATGCGCCGAAACGCCATCTCAGCAAGGCTCTTCAAACGCTTTGTCCGCGTCGCCTCTGATCGCGCTGCCGACATTTGGCTCTATTGTTTTCCAATCGCTGGATGGCGCCGAAGCCGCATTGCCGGAAACGGGCGAGAAGAGCGCGTTTCTTTTGGTAATGAATTCGACCGGCGGAATCGACGCCGAACCGCTTGATCCGCTGCAGCCGCTGCCAATCCTCGGCGAATACTGCGGCTTGCGAGGCGCATCCAATCAGGGCAACGCCGCCAATTACACGCTTGAATCTCAACTCACCAGCGAACGGGCTGGATGCGTTCCTCTGCATCGCATTGGGGAACGCGCCTTCGCCACGCTATATTTTCATTTTTGCACTCCAATTCATTACGACATTTTAATACGTGTTCGCGGGCGGCGCCTCGAATTGGCCGAACGGAAAATCGCGGCGCTGGGGTATGAATTGGCGGAGTCGGGCGATAGATTCCGTATTTGGCGCCGCGGAAATCCCGCATCGAAGTGCGATGTTCTGCATGTGTATTTCGATCTGCCGGGGCGCGAGAGCGAAGATGTGTCTGTCCTCCCGCCCTTTGTTATCGCGGTGCAGGCGCAGGGCAGTTTTAACCCAGGATTGCGTTCGCGGCTGATTCGCGAATTGGTCCGCCCAAGCCAAAAGCCCTGATA
>CAYUNT010000224.1:0-6716 GCA_964446285.1 uncultured Candidatus Sumerlaeota bacterium
ACCAAGGAAATGTCAGCCAATGGGTGTGTTTGTTCCATGGACGATCTATCGCGGCCCTTCAGGCCGCCTGATTCCGGGCGGATTCGATTCCCAGGCCTTCGCTTCGCTCCGGCCTGGGCTAAGGGATTTCGGCCCGTTGGGCCTGAAGAAGAGAACGCTATATCCTCCAATCCCTGCTAATAATAGAAGGTTAGCGGAATTGTCCTGAAGAGCCTATCCGAAAACCCGCCAAAGAATCTTGGACGGGACGTCCAAGCCACCGGAAATCTTGGGCAAGATGCCCAAGTCATCGGAGGTTTTCGGATAGGCTCTCTGTTGCTGCTTCTTTCCGGGTCATTTTTTTTCGTCCAGGAGTTTGCGGCATTCGTCGCGCATTTCGGTGAAGAATTGATTGCAGTCCGCGCAGTGATTCAGTTTCAGGCCAAACTCCGAAATTTCAATGGCCCGCTGGTAATGTTTTGAATGCCCAGCCGCAATGGCATACATGCGAATGTAATTAATGTAATAGAATGGCTGCTTATTTTCGATTTGTGTGCCGCAAAGTTCAAACTGCTGGAATGATAGTTCACGTTGTTTGGCTACACAGGCATAGTAGCCATAATTCGCGTGCGCCTGCGGCCTGTTTCCGCCCGCCGCGAAATACTTTCGATAGGCCGTGTCGATGTCTTGCCATACATCGGGTTGCGCCAAATAGTCATTAAATGCTCGGTTTCGCTCTTGCTGCACGGTTTTCGTGTTCTTCGCCGTTCCCGCTTCCGTATAATGATAGTCCACAGGCAGCAAAAAGATGTTGGGATTCCGTATGGGAAACGAATCGAATTCGGCCCAGAATTCGCGCTCCTCTTTAAGGCTGCCGCTCCATCGGGGCATAAGAAATTGCTGCATGGCCCTGTAAGTTTCGATTCCATCCGGATTCGCGTGCGCGCCCCGAACGAATATGGCATGAATTTCCGGATATTTCCTCCCCAGCCCCATCCCCGCGCGAATCAGGCCCGCATACGCTGGCGCGTGGGATGGGCTTAATTCCACGCACCGGCCAAGATGGGTTTCGGCCACCTTCAGATATTCGTAAAATTTGTTCCATCCTTCACTTGTCACCGTTCTGGCCCATCCGCTGCCGCGCCACTCCCAGGCCAGTTCGATGTCCGCCTCGCCCAGGATCGCCAGCGCCCAGGCATTGTCCGGAGCCATTTTCAAGAGGTCCTCATAAAGCGGATAGGCGTCTTTGATGCCGCTTTTGGCGCGGACGCATCGCACAGCCACCCATCGAGCGCGCCAGTTGCCCGGGTCTTTTTCCAGCAAAGGCATCAGAAGATGCAGCGCCTCGACTGCCTTGTCTGACGCCATCAACTGGGCGGCATACACCGCCTGAACCCGCACATTGTCCGGATGCTGTTCCGTCCACACTTTCAGTTCGTCAACGCAGGCCTTAAGGTCCATTTCGCCCTGGCAGCTGTAATACAGCGGGCGTATGTAATCCATGTCCGGTTCGCGTTCGAGCAGCGCGCGCGCCGACCTGCCAACTTCCTCCCACTCCGGATCGCAAAAAAAGGATTTCTCCAAGGCGAACGCTTCACGCATGGATTGCATGCTGGAGGCGGCCGGGCGCGCACACGACGCTTCAACCGCTTTGTTGACTTTGTGGGGCACAACTTTGCGCAAAATGGCCAGCGCGATTTTGCCGGGCAGGAGGGTTTCCTGACCCGAAGGCACGGAAATCAGTTCCACCTCCAAGGCGTCGGCGGATTCGCCCGCGGAGTCTCTTGCGATTTCCGGATGATACTCGAGGCGCGCAACCGTATCGGCGCCCTTGTTGTAAATTTGCGCCGTGAAAAATGAAGTGCATCCGAGCGCTTGCGCGAACATCCCTTTTTGGAGTTCCGCCAGCGGTTCGCCGGGAAATAGCAGCCTCTTGGACGCCGCCGTTTGCAGGGTGAGCGCCTCGTCCACGGTGTCGAGCATTCTCCCGGACGCCCAGATACTCTGATAAAGCGTGGGAACATAAATGGCCAGGGTATCCGTGGTGAATTGACCATCAGCATCTGTAAATGGGCAGATGGCCACGCGGGTCTTCCAGACGGGAACCTCCAGGGCAGCCAGTTTCTTCTGATCCGCCATGATGGCCGGCACAGGATCCGCGCGAAAGATTGGCATGAACCGGACATAAGGCACGATGCGATGGATCAGAATCCATCCTCCAGCGACCAAAAGGATGGAAAGCAGCAGCCACTTCAACCCGCGATGCGCACCCGGTTTCGGTTCCATGCAGCCAAGCCTCCGCCACCAGCCATGCAATACTTCATGCCTTGCATGGAAAAGGTAGGAAGGCGGGGCATGGCGCTCAACCGCAGTTTTTATTCCCCGCGCCGGGGAGACGTGTCCACCACGCGCTTGTTATTGTTTCACGCGGTAAATATCGCCGTCGGAAATTGTGCCGTTGCTTGGATCGTAGGCTAGATTCAACAAATCGGGCGAAGGCTGGGCTATGGAAGCATCATAGGCATTTTGCGCCAGGATGTCGAAATCGCCATCGGGTCCGGGACTGATGACAATCCATCAATTTTTGACGGCATAGTAGGAAAATGTGCTGCGGGCCGCCTGGTCGGGATTAAAGGGATCGGCGAAATAGGTCGTGATATAGGCGATGGGAGTGGTGAGCGCGTTTGAAAGCGCCGGGAGGTCGCGCATTGTGGAGTTTGATTTGACGACACTGCGAGAATCTCCGCCCGCCAGCGCGGAGGGATACTTGTTCCAATCCACAAAGTAAGATTCGATCGCCGTAGCCATGCTGCGCATATCGGCCTTCACACGCGAAACCGACTGGCGGATTTGCTCTTCGGAAAGCGTCGCGAAGGGGGAATTTTTCACGCCGATATTTGCTTCGATCCGCATGGATTTTGTCGCTGGTTTTTCGAGTCCCTGATTGCGATTTTTCAGCAAAAACCATCCCCCGGCAACTACAACAATCAGAATAAGAATTGCCGTTCCGGCTTTTCCGCTCATGGCTCTGCGCTCCTTGCCCGTAAAAGAAGTTTTCACCCGCAACAGACCGGGTTCTTGCAGGTTGGACGCAGGTCCGCCCAATACGTTGTCGTTTCAATTTGCGCAAAGCAATCGACGGCTCTGGCGGGAAGCGAGAATCTTATTTTCCCTTCGCCCCGCGATTCATTGCCTGCACAATGATTTTCTCGACTTCCTCCGGCCGGGGGAGGAAAAAGCGCAAGGTCAGTTTGGGCGACCAATACCATCCGCGCTCTCGCGTGGGATTGTGCGAGCGGATGTCGAGGCAGCGTCCGAAAAGGCCCTTTTGGATGCTTACGCTTTTGATCACTTCCGGATCGTCCGGCGGGTTCTGCCCAGGATACCACGCCCACAGTTCCTGAGTCAGAAAGTAAAACACCTTGGCGTAAAACATGAATCGGCGATCGGTAACGCGCAGATACATATCGCAAATCATCGGTATGTAAAACGCGATCCGGTAGCTCGGAAGCGAAGTGCTTGTGCAGGCAGGAAGCCAGCGTTCGCAAAGAACCTTCTCGCCGGGCGCCAGCGGATTGGGACGCCCCCCTTTTAGCATGATATAACCCATTGCGGTCATTTACCTCCTGGTCAGACAGGCCTGCCTAGGCGGACTGGTCAGACTGATCAGACCGGGCGGAATCGCCGACTTCTGTCAGCTCCATTCGCGAAAAGCCTCCGTCCATCAGTATCCCCAGCCCGAGCAACAAGGCAAGAAACAACACGCTGTGGCGGCGCGCTTTTGTGGCGGCGCGTTCAAGCGCGCTGAGCGGGCGCGGCAGAAGATATTCTTTGTCAAAAGGCTCGAGCGCGCGCCCTTCGCCCGGCCATTTCCAGTAAAGATGAAACAGCGCGCCCCCCTCTGCATTAGGACCCACGCGCAGGCGGATTGGATAGACGCCAGGAGACAGTCGGGCTGTCGCGCGCTGCAAATGTTGGGGCTTCGCGGCGTCATCGTTTTCGGCTACTATTTTGCCCGCTACCTCCAGCCGATACACGCCGCTTGCCTTGACGAAAAAGGTGTATTCGCCTTCGAGCGGAAGATCGAGGCTGCCATCCCAGAACGTTTCGGACCATACGCGCGGGGAGTTTTCATTACCCGCTTCCTCGGCAGATTCAGGCGGGGGCGTGGATTGCGGCGCGGGTTGCGGCGCGGCGGCGGGCTGGCCATAGCGAAGGGCTTTGTCAAAATCCGCAGCCCGCCAGCGCACATCAGAATGCGCCGGATCGCGCCAGATCGTCTCGCGCTGGATTCCGCGCGGACCCGAGGCGGCGCGCGCAAGAGCCACCACGATCACTCCCGAGAGGAACAGCGCGGAGGCGGCGCGATTCTGATGAAACGCCCAATCCCCCACCGCCCGCCATGCGGAAGCGCACAGAGCGGCCGCGCGGCGAATTCCGCCAGCCTTGCGCAGCGCAATCCAAAGCGCGATCAGCCCAGCCGCGGGAATCACCAAGGCGGCCAGCGGAGTGGGTGAGGCGGCGTTCCGGATAAATGCGGTCCACACCACCGGACGCAGCGCGCCTTCGCCGAGCAGAACCCAGCATCCGCGCAGGCTGCTCACTCCGGGGGCGAAAAACAACGGGGTTTCTGATTGAAGAAAACTGAATACCTGATTGTTCCAGTCGAGGGGATTGACCAGCGTCTGCAAAATGGCCAGCGCCGCTCCCCAAAGCGCGAACAGGGAAAAACCGAGCCGCTTGCTGATGCCCCATTGCCGCCAGCCGCTCAGCCATAACGGCATCGCGAGAAACCCAAGCGGCAGAATCGGAAGCATAAACCGCGGACCGGGCGTCCATCCGCCGTGCCAGGTCCAGAACGCCGCGTGCAGGAGCGTCCAGAGAAGGAATGCGGCGGCGGCAAATCGCGCCGTCAGGGACATGCGGCCTCCAGCTCCAACCCCAGCGCCGGCGGCGATAACGGAAGCCCAGGCTGCGGGAAGCAAAATCGCAAGAGGCGCTTGCAGGAACAGGCCGCGCTCCGGACTGACGAGAAGTCCGTAAAGCCCAACAAATAGCGGCGTGGTGAATGCAGAGGTTTCGTATCCCATGCGCCAGGGCGAACCGTATTGCGCGGCGTTGAGTATCAGGCGCGCCAGCACGGCCGCCGCCGGGAAAATCGCCAGCCATCCGAGGCGCGCAAGGCGCTTGGGCGCGGGAACCCCGGCGCGCGAGTCTTGCACCCAAGCGAGCGCCGCCCAAAACGGCCATAAAACCCCAGTGATAATGCGCAGATGAATCGCCACGCCCATCCACAGCCCGCCCCAGAGCAAGTTGCCGCGCGAAAGCCCAGTGGCCTGGGCATCTTGCTCAAGGTTCCTTCTCGAATCCATTTCCCTGCTCTCGCGCCCAAGGCCAAGGCACCACGCCGCCGCCAAAATCGCCAGCGCCGTGGCAGGTTCCGAGAAAAAAGAGTTTTGATAAGGGAAAAACGGAGTGGCCAAGGCCAGAAGCAGCGCGGCGGCGGCCGAGGCGCCTGGGCCTGCGCCCATCCGGCGTCCGAAACGAACCATTAGCGCGGCCATCAGCGCCGCAATAATCATATTGGACAAAGTGATCAGCGCGGGGGGGTCCGTCCCGCGCCAGATTCCCAGTTGGTAAAGGGCATCTTGCACCCAAAACCAGGGCACGCCGAGCAGCGAGCAGAGAATTCCATAGGGGCTGGAGACATGATTGTATGTTTCGGGGAAAAAGAGGCTGGCGCGCGACGCAAGCGAAACCGACAGGCGCGTCATGAGGATTTCATCGCTCGATACGAGCTGGCCGTGATAAAAAAGGAGACCTGCCCCCAGCACGGCCCAGAACACAGCTCTTTCAACGCGTTTCCAAGCGGCGCGCGCCTCGGGACCTGCTTCCGGCAAGGCGGCCGGGAAAAAACGATTGCCGGGAAGTGGAATTGCCGCTTCACTTGGAGGCGGGAATGATTGAGGGGACACAAAAGTCTCCGTTGGAACTACGTTTGCCGGATTCTTCCCGCACCCTTAGGATGGGGAGACAACCATGAGCCAGCAATACCGCGTTCTCGCTGTGGATGACAATGACGATACTTTGGAAGTCATCCGCATGACCTTGAGCGAGGATTTTGACGTCGTCACGCTCAACACCCCAATGAAAATCTACGACGTGATCGACTTGTTCGAGCCGGACTTGTTAATTTTGGACATTATGATGCCTAAAATCACAGGGTATCAACTGGTTGAATTGTTGCAGAAAAATCCGCGCACGTCAGGGATTCCGATAATTATCCTTTCGGCCAAGGATTCAGCGCGCGAGATCAAATACGGATACCGGCTCGGGGCGAAATTGTATCTGACCAAGCCGTTCAGCCCGGAGCGGCTTCAGAAAAACGTGCAAATGATTTTTCAGTCCTTCCCACCGGCTCCGCGCGCCAAAACCCTGACGATAGAACAGGTGAAAATCCAGCTGGAAGTGATGCAGGGAGCGCGGACGGGGCAGATGGCGATTTCGTCCGAGCATTTGTCGCATGACATGGTGCATCGTTTCGCCCTGCGCGGACGCAAGCCAGGCCCTGCGGCGCAGATGCAGGCCAAGGCGGCCGATGCGGAGCCGCCGCAAAAGGAACGCGAGATCGCCCGGCCCGACACCGGCGATCCGCGTTGGAACGGCTAATACCATTTTCCTCTGATTGTGTTCCCAATCGCCTGTCACGGTTTTCGCGAGAAGAGCGAAAACCGCGC
>CAYUNT010000225.1:0-6714 GCA_964446285.1 uncultured Candidatus Sumerlaeota bacterium
CTCGCGAAAACCGTGACAGGCGATTGGGAACAGAATCAAAGGAAAATGGTATAATTGGCAGGGGGAAGAAAAGCGCGAGTGCGGAGCCTCGCGATCCCAGCAAGGGCCGATTGACTCGGGGCGGGGATTGTGCCATACGGCGAAATTCAGAGGGAGAAGCCAGACTCTCCGAAAAGGATTATTTGTGACAAATCGAAATGCAACCCCGCCCCGGTGCGCTGCGCTCCAGTGGCATGTTCCCGCGATTTTGATTGTTCTGATTGGATTTTGTCAGGCTGTCCCGCCCGCCTTGGCCGCGCCGGGAACGGGGCTGATTCTGTATGGGCCAACCCCAAGCGCAACGCCAACGCCGACATCCACACCCGCGCCTTCGCCTACCGAGCCGGTCTATATTTCGCCTATCATTGTGGACAATCCCCAGGCGGAAGTGACCGGAACCTGGACGACGGGAACTTCGTCGTCGGACAAATATGGCTCGGATTATCGTTTTTCCGCGCAGGGCGATGGTTCGGCCTATATGATCTTCCGCCCCACGCTGCCAGTGACAGGGCCGTATGAGGTTTCTGAATGGCATCCGGCGGGAACGAACCGCACTTCAGCGGCGGAAATCGTCGTCGCGAGCGTTGACGGGCTGGCCACGCTGACCTTGAGCCAGAAAACCAACGGCGGAAAATGGAATTCGCTCGGGATTTTCACTCTTGCGGCAGGGACGACATGCTTTGCCAAAGTCACCAACCATCATCCCGACGCGGCGGTGGTAATGGGAGACGCCTTCCGGTTTGCGTTCCAGAACACCGCCCCGACGCCGACGCCCTCGCTGAGTCCGACGCCGACGGAGACTCCTTCGGGCCAGGCGCGGCCTTTTGGCGAATACGTGCAGGCAGTGATTGACGAGCTCGAGGCGCGCAAGGCTAACGACGTTTCAGGCTATCTGATGAAGGACCTCTACGGCAAATATACGGGCGTTACGCAGACTTTATGGTATAAAGGCACTTCCTATATGTGGAACGAATGCGCCAAGGGCGAGGCGGTGGACTTTAGCGGAACGATCTATTATCCTTATGGCCATTCGTATTGCTCGGGCCTGACGCTGGAGATATTCCACCGCGCGATGAAAAAACGCGATCTCGACCTTGGAATCGCCGAGGCGAACGAAAACTGGAATGGCATAGGAACAAAGGGGATTTTCATCATCAAGAAGTTGTGGAATGTAATCGTCATTAAATACAGCGATACGGGCTTGGTGGTCTCAAGCCGCCCCTCACCCGCCACAGCGCTGGAGATGTCCGGGCTTGGGCGGATTATCACGTATGGCGATTCGACTAAATTTGAGGATGTGAAAAAATACGATTTCTGCGACATCTCGCGCTCAACCGGCACGGGCCATTCGGTGGTGTTTATCAACTGGATTCGCGCCACGGACGACAATCGCATTATTGGCCTGCGGTATTATTCGTCGCAAGGAAGCACGAACGGACAAGGCTACAGCGAGGAATACTTCAGCGGTGAGGGCGGCTCGGTGGTGAAGTCGTATTTCCACGCCGGGCGCGTATATGACCAGCCATACGAATGGACGACGAACACGATCCGCGAGGCGGGATATACGCAATAGGCGGCAAGCGGCGAAGGATTCCCTCCGCAATCCGCGAGCGCCGGGCAATTGGGGCCGAATTGCGCCTGAGTGCGCTTGTTGGCTTGCCAGCGCCCGCGAGATGGAATACAAATAGCGTCTGAGGCGCGCTGGCGCGTTTGTTAATCTATCATTTTTCGGGAACTTTTTCCGTTTATGTCATTTCCAAAAGCAGATGCCGTGAAGGAAAACAATTCCGCTGATTTTCAGAGGTCTGGCGATTTTGCCCCAAAGTTTTTTATCTCCGGGGCAAGATGCGCAAGCCGCCAAGGACGCTGGATTTTTGCCGGACTTCTGGCGGTGACGTTTGCCGGGATGAGCTTTGCGGCAGAACCAAAGACGCAGTTGGATGGAAAAGGCGATTCGCCCAATGCTCCGGCTAAATCCGCGGCAACGGCGGCGGCAACGTCGGCTCCATCAGCGGCGGCGGCCACGCCAACGCCAAGCGGCGTGGCGCAACCGACTCCGTCGCCCGCCGCTCCCAAACCGACGCCAACGCCTTCTTCTTCGCCTTCGCCCGCCGTTTCCGCCACTCCGAAACAGCCCTACAAGCCTTCCGGGCCGCCGCCCGCGCCCGATGCCTCGGTCTGGCCCTGGGGCGAGCCGTTCGAGGTCGTGGTCCCCGGCGATATCCTCATTCGCGGGATGTATAAGGCCAAGCGGCCCGAACGCACGACAACGATTGTCCTTATCAGCCCGGACAAGAACAGCTATGTGGAGGCGTTCCGTTTGCTGGGGGCGCGGCTGGCGGGCAAGGGGTTTGGCATCGCGGCCTTTGACTGCCGCGGCGTGGGAATGAGCCAGAACACCACGGACGGCGGCAAGTATGATTTGTCAAAGAACTACAATTCGGCCGAACCATACAAGGCGATGGTGAAGGATGTGGAAAAAGTGATCGGCTATTTGCAAAAGGAAAAAAAACTTCGCCCGAGCGAGTTTGTCCTGGTGGGCGCCGGGGTGAGCGCGAACGTGGCCATACTGGCCGCCGCCGACCTGGAAACGGAGGTTCGCAGCGTTGTGGCCTTGTCTCCGGGGGCGAATTACCATTATCTTGAGCCACTGGCTGCCGCGCCAAAATTAGGCGGGCGTCCGCTTCTTGCCGTGGCCAGCGGCAAGGATTCGATTTCGTTCACGTTCCTTAACCTCTTAAAGCATAACTACAAGTCCACTGAGATTCTGACCCTGGGGGGCAATAAGCACGGGCATGAGATGCTTGATTTCGATAGTGTGACAAAGATAGTGGAATGGTTAGAGAAAAACTGACACGCCGTCCCGCGAGCAAGGCAAGGCCAGCCAGGAGAGCGGCGGTTGGAGATCATGCGGCGAAGAAGCCTTTCGGAGGAAAAGAAATGAAATCCGCGCGAGTAGCTGCAAAGCCGTTGGTTATCACGGCGATTCTTCTGGGCGTTTCCCTGGCTTGGGCGCAATCCCCGGTGATTGTCGAGTCCGCCCAGGGGGGCATGAATTTCGATTGTTATTCCGAAACAGCCGGGAAATGGGCGCAAAGCGAGGCGAAAAGCCGCGCGGAAGGCCTGAGTCCGGTTTCGGTCGGTTCTCGCTTTGTCCAATTCGCGGAAGAACCCTACGAGGGCGTGGCGGAAATCCGGCCCGTCCTGCCCCAGGATGGAGAATACCGCGTCTCGGTCACGTGGGGGGCGAGCGGGAACGCCAACAATGTGAAATATACGATCGAGGCTCCGCCGGACCTCAATCGCACAGTATATTTGAACCAGGATGGATGGGGCGGCGGCGGAGCGGCGAATGCCAACAAGTGGCTTTCGCTCGGCATCTATAAGCTGCCTGCCAAAGGGGCGGTGCTTCGAATCTCTGGCGAAGAGGCTACAGAAGCGCCCTCCTCGGTGAATAACTTCCGCATGTATGTGGATGCGGTGAAGTTCGAGCCAGCGACGCCTGGCATGAGTTCGGAAACGGCTTCGTCTTCCTCCTCGGCAAAGGCATCCGCGCCTTCCGAGCCTTCGGCTCCCTCCGCGCCGATTGCGCCGCCTTTTGTGGCCGAACAGGGAACCACCGGCGCCACTTCGCCTTTTATTGTTCCCGGAAACGCGCCGCAATCGGCTCCCGCTGTGGCGGCCGCGCCGCCAGCCCAAGCTGCCGCGCCAGCAGCCGCGGTTCAATCCGGCCCAGCCATGCCATCCAGTCCATTTCCTGTTTCGGGCGCCGTCGCCGCTCCGGCCGAAGCGTCCGCGCCTGCTGTATCTTCCGCCGCCGCTGCGCCAGCCGCTCCCGCCGGTGCTTTGCAGCCTGCCAGCCCGTTTGCCGCGCCGGCCGCGCCCGACTCCCCCTTTAGCTCCGCTGCCCCTGCCGTTCCTGCCGCGCCGGAACAAAGCGCGCCCGCCGCGTTTTCGCAGCCCGTTCCGCCGGGAATGACTTCCATGCAGCTCGGCAATGTAGCGGCGGCACCAGCAATTAACGCTTCGGCGCCTGGCGTTCAGCAAGCATCATCTCCCTTTGGCGCTCCTCCTCCCGCCGTTTCCGACTCGCCCTTTGGCGCACCGGCCCCTCCGTCCGGCGCGCAACAAGCGCCGCAGGCTGGAATGCCCGGTGCGCCTGCGGTGGCGGCCGCTCCGGCTTTTGGCGCTCCGGCTCCTGGCGCTGCGTCGCCCTTCGGCGCGCCTCAGACTTCCACGTCTCCTTTTGGCGCTCCTCAAGCGCCTCAGGCCCAGTTGCCTTTGTCGCAGCCTGTGGTGGCTCAGAACGTGAGCAATTCCCCATTCGAGCAGTCGTCCACCGCGCCATCTTCTACCCAGAATGTCTTTGGAACGGCTGGACAAACTCAGGCGGCAAGCAGCCAGGCTCCGGTCTTTGGCGCGCCTGGGGCCGCCGCTCCTGGAACGGTTTTCACGCAGCAACCCGCAGTGAGTTCCGCCTCGCCTTTTGCTGGAATGCAGCCCGGACAGGTGCAAGCGCCTGGCGTTTTCGCACAACCGGCGCAGGCAATGCCGCCTTCGCAGCCCGCCCAGGCCGCCTCCGTCAGTCCTTTCGGGATGCCGGTGGCGCCCAGTTCCTCTGCTTCGCCATTTGAATCGAGCGCCCCAAGCGGAATGCCCGCCGTTGCGCAGGCTCCGGGAATGGCCGCGGCTCCGCCAGCGCAAGGTTTCGGCCAGCCGGTTTTCGGGCAGCCACAGCCAATGCAACAACAGCCCATGATGCAAGCGCAACCCGGCGCACCCGCTCAACCCGGCGCGCAAGCCGCCTCGTCTCTGGTTCAGGCTCCAATCCAGCCGCCAGTTCAGCCGACAGTTCAGCCCCCGGCCGCTGTTGCCGCCGCGCCTACCCTGTCTGCGTCCATTTGGAAGGACTACGATACGGCCATCAGCGAAGCGAAAAAGCTCAACCGTCCTATTCTCCTGTATTTCGCCTCGGAATCCTCGCAAGTGCGCAAATTCGAAACGCAGGTGATGGGCGATCCGCGCGTGACAGAGAGTTTCAAGTCTTTCGTTTGCGCCCGGGTTCCCTATCCGGATCAGGCGCAGCTAATTCGTTTTTACGGCGTGGACCGCTCGCCAACCCTGATCTTCCTGGGACCGGACGGCTATACGCGCGCCCGCCTCGATGGATTGGTAACGGTTCAAAAAATCCTTGGCGTTACCGACCAATTCCGTGTCCGCTGACCATCGCGAGCCGTGGAATTCGTTCAATAGTTATTTGCGCGCGCGATTTGGCGCCCGCGTGCATCGCGTCGCGCTGGATGCCGGGTTGACGTGCCCAAACCGCGATGGGACCAAGGGGCGCGGGGGGTGCGTGTTTTGCGATTCCGCCGGATCGCGCGCGGAGTATCAGAATCCCTCGCTGCCAATTGCGGAACAGATGCGCCAGGGCATGGAGCGTCTGGAGCAACGATTTGGCTGCCAGCGTTTCATTGCGTATTTCCAGGCCTACACAAACACTTATGGCCCGCCCGAATTGCTGGAGAGGTTGTGGCGCGAGGCGCGCATCGACGAACGCGTCGTTGGCCTGGCCGTCGGAACGCGCCCGGATTGCGCCTCGGACGAAACGCTCGACCGGCTGGCGCGCGTCGTCCGCGATTTGTATCAAATCGGCTGGGTGGAATACGGATACATCAGCCGCACGCAAGCCGTGCTCGATGCAGTGAACCGGCGAGAGCGCGTGGAGGATTTCGAGCGGGCGGTCGAGGCGGCGCACGCGCGCGGATTGCCTGTGTGCGCGCATGTGATCTTTGGCCTGCCGGGCGAACCGCTCGAAGCAACGGCGCAGGCCACCGCGCCCTGGATGGCCCGTCTCGGAATCGAGGGCGTCAAACTTCACAATCTGTTTGTGGTGCGGGATTCGCCGCTTGCGCAATCCTGGCGCCGGGGAGAGGCGGCGCCGCCCGCGCTTGGCGACTACGTCCGCGCCGTATGCGACTTCCTGGAACGGATTTCTCCGGAATGTCTGATTCACCGCCTGGCGGGCGAGGCGCCTGGCGACCGGATGCTTGCTCCCGATTGGGCGCGCGATAAGCAAAAGGTTCTGGATTCGATCCGCGCCGAATTTGCGCGGCGCGGAACGCGGCAGGGGGTGCTCTGGAGCGGGGCTACAACTTCGCGCGGATCATCGTTGCCGGATAGTGGGGTTTGTTCATGATGTTTTCCACGACGGCGCGCATGTGGGGATAAGCGGTGAAGAGGCGGTTAAAGGTGGAGTGGAAGGCGTAATACTTTTCCACGTTTCGCAATGCTTCTTTGGCATGGGCTTGCGTGGGCGTGGATGCGCCATCCATCAGGGCCAGAGCGCCCATGTAGAGCCGCCACAGGCCCGCATGCATGAGCAAAAACCCATGCGATAGCACGAGATTGCCTTCGAGCAGCAAATCCTTGCGTTCGATTGTGTGGCGGAAATAGCGCTCGGCCAGGCCGGAAACCTCCGGTTCCTCAAGGCGGATGGGGAGTCCGCGCAATTCGCGGCGTTTGAGCGGCTCGGGCAGCGGATGCAGCGTGAGCCGTCCTCCTGGGATGACGTTTCGAAAATACATCGCCAGCAGCATGGAAATCTGCGCCAGCCGCCCGCGCCGCGCACCGAGGGTCTGGCGGAATCCGATGATCATTCCAAGAAATGACCGGAAC
>CAYUNT010000226.1:0-6712 GCA_964446285.1 uncultured Candidatus Sumerlaeota bacterium
GGGCCTGAAGAAGAGAACGCTATATCCTCCAATCCCTGCCAATCATAGAAGGTTTGCGGAATTGTCCTGCGGGATTGGGCGCATCTTGATACTGTTACCAACAAATTGGGAAAGCACCGTCACTTCGTTCCGGGTTCCGCATGTGCTGACAGGACTTGGGGTGCTCTTTGTGCAGAACCCCGAACGCAGTGAGGGGGTGAAAAAGCGGTTCAGGTCGGCAACAGTGCCAAGATGCGCCCGATTGGATATGGAAGGAAAACGGCCAGGAAATTGGGGCGGCTATTTTGAACGCCCTTTCGATGGCGTTGAAGGCGCGGAAGGCCCTCCCGTTGCACCCGCTTCGACGGTTTGAGGGGCGTGTATGGCCCGCCATTCGGATTCGATGCCGTCACAGACCTTTTCAAGCCGCCGCGTCAGTTGATCGAGCAGTGCCGAAAGGGTCTGTTCATCCTCAGGAAATAGCGTGGAGAGCAGGCGGGTGGCGTGGCCCACGATTTCCTGCTCGAAAGGCTCAATGGGAGGAGTCTCTGGATTTTCAGGAGATTCGCCGTTAAGGCGGCGGCTTTCGAGCATCCATAGGAGGTATTTCTTCATGTTTTCGCGTTCGAGGAAGACGGGAAGATAGGGGGCGCGGCGGTGGAGTTCGAGAATAAAGGCGCGCAGTTCGGGGATTTCGGCCAGGCGGTTTTCTGGCAGGTCAAATCCCAAAGGAACAATGCGCAGCACCTGGCCAAGCCTCTTCTCGCGCTTCATATCCTGAATCTGGTCGTTCAGGTGATATTCCACGCTGACAAACGCCCCGCGGTCCACATCGACTTTGGCGATATGGCAATCGAACGTATCCTGAGGGTCTGCCTTGAGAAGCGCGTCTTGTTCCGCCTGGGCGGCCTGGGCGGCGGCAACGGCTTTTTTCTCTTTGCGCTTTTCACGCCCTGCTTTTCGCTTGCCGGATGTGGCCCCAAACCACCCAGCGAAACATCCCGCGGCAAAACCGGCAACAGCCGCCGCGATTACAATTGCATTCAATTCCATGATAATTTCCTCCGGCTGTATCTATTCTCGTTTTTTGCCATTCCTCCCACGGCAACAGCACCCGGCAACATACGGGCAAAAGTGGAAGTCCGGCGGCAAAACCGCCAGGAAGGGCATCCGGCCCAAGGGATTCAGTTGTAATACAAAACGGGAAAATTCAGCGCCATTCGCGGCGCGTCAGGCGTTGGTTAAAAAAGGTTTTCGCCTGGGTCTTCTTGTTCGCTGTCTGAATCGTCGGTTTCTGGTTCGTTTTGCGCGCTGTCGGCCAGGTCGTTTTCGGACTGGTGGCTGAGGACTTCCTCGAGAACTTCCTCGTCAACAAATATGGGGGCTTCGCGCTTGGCGGCGAGCACCAGGGCGTCGCTCGGGCGTGTGTCGATAAGGACTTCGCGTCCATCGGAGGTTTCCACCACGAGTTTGCCGTGAAAAGTGTCGTCCATAAGTTGATCGACGAGGATTCGTTTGAGTGTGGCGCCTACCCCATCAATGACATTGAGAATCAGATCGTGTGTCATGGGGCGGGGCGTTTGGATTCCGCGGACCGTCTGATCCATTGCGGCGGCCTCGAAGAATCCGATGTAGATAGGAAATGCCCGCGTGCCTTCCTTCTCGCCGAGAATGACAATCTGATAGCTTCCGGCCTCGCTGATTTGAATTTCCCGGAGTTCCATTTCTATCAGCATCGTCAACGTCTCCCGCAGGCGCGCAGGGTCGAAATAAGGAGGTCTGCCTGGGAAGAAGGCCCGCGGGCAAAATGGGCCATCTTCCACTTGCTGAGAGTATGGTCCCTTGTCCGCGACACCTTGGCAACGAAATTTCCATTGTGCAAAGACCCCGAAGGCGGAAAACGTTGTGGGCCATCATTGCGCGCGCGCCCCCCCGGGGAGCGCATTGCCTGGCCCCGGGAAGCATGATACCGCAATGATTTCTGGCGGCGCGAACTCTTGAAGCGGGGATCGCAGCCTCGAAACAATCGCTCATGGGCTACAGGATGGAAAGTTTGCGGCCGCGCATATTGGTAGCGGATGACGAAGAGGGCATCCGCTTTGTTTTGCGCGAAATTTTGACGCGCGAGGGATATTGGGTCGAGGAAGCCGTTGATGGCCAGCAGGCGCTCGACAAAGCCAGCGTCGCGCCATTTGATCTGGCAATTCTCGACCTGCGAATGCCTAAAAAGGATGGGATGACCGTCCTGCGCGAACTCAAGCGCCTGCATCCGCGCATTATTGTTTTGATAATCACTGCTTTTGGCTCTGGAAAAGTTGCCCGCGAGGCAATACTCGAAGGCGCTTATGACTATTTCACCAAACCCTTTGATTTGCAGGAAATCCGCATTGTCGTGCGCCGCGCGATCGAAAAATTTACGCTCATGCAGCAAATCGACGACCTGCGCGCGCACATCGACCAAGAGGGGAAATTCGAGAACCT
Organism: uncultured Candidatus Sumerlaeota bacterium; assembly: GCA_964446285.1. GTDB lineage: Bacteria > Sumerlaeota > Sumerlaeia > SLMS01 > CAYUNT01 > CAYUNT01. The sequence continues at coordinate 2,461 of CAYUNT010000226.1, forward strand.
GATCGGGGCTTGCCCGGCAATCAAAGAAGTCTTCCGCCTGGTGGATCGCGTCGCGGAAAGCGATGTGACGGTGCTGATCCTCGGCGAGTCCGGAACGGGCAAGGAGCTGATCGCGTCGGCAATTCATCAGCGGTCGGCGCGCGCCACGAAGCCGATGGTCAAGGTGAACTGTGTGGCGATCCCCGAGGCGCTGCTCGAAAGCGAGCTTTTCGGGCACGAGCGCGGGTCGTTCACGGGCGCAATCCAGCAAAAGATCGGGCGGATCGAGGCGGCGAACGGCGGAACGCTTTTCCTGGATGAAATCGGCGACATGCCGCTTTCGCTCCAGGGGAAAATCCTGCGCGTGCTCCAGGAGCGCGAACTCGAACGCGTCGGCGGCAATAAGTCCATCAAAGTGGACATCCGCCTGATCTGCGCGACAAATAAAAACCTCCAACAGGCTGTCGAGAACAAGGAATTCCGCGAGGACCTGTTCTTCCGCGTGAATGTGCTGCCGATCTACTTGCCGCCGCTGCGCTACCGGCGCGAGGATTTGCCGCTGCTGATCGACCACTTTATCCGCCTCTACAATCCGCGCCTGGGCAAGCAAATCCAGGGCGTGGCGGCGGATGCGCTCGAAATGATGATGAACTACTCGTGGCCGGGCAATGTGCGCGAACTGGAAAACACGATCCAGCGGGCGATGATTCTGACGAATTCGGAAATCCTGACAGCGCAATGCCTTTCGATGAGCATCCGGGGACAAACGTCGCTGGCGCTTGCGGACGCTCCCGCGCCCGAGGCGGCGCCCAAACCCGCCGAGGAGGAGAAACCGCTCGGTGAATTTCTGGCGGAAAACGATTTCTCGATCCCGTTGTCGGACAAAGTTCAATCGCTCGTGGACGAGGCCGAGCGGCGTTTGATCCTCCACGCGCTGCGCCAAACGGGCGGCCACCGCCAAGCCACAGCGGACCTGCTCGGAATCAGCCGAAAGAGCCTCCATAACAAAATGGTGAAATTCAATTTGTTCCGCGAAGCGACGGGTTCCGGAGAGCCAATTTCCGGTTCCGACGAAGGCGGCGAGGAAGCCGAAGGAGACGAGAAGGTATAATCTAGCCAATCCCGGCCAATCCGCCAGGCGTCTTTTCCCCATTGTTGATCCTCTAAATCCTGTCTATTCCATTCTAGTCTATTCTATTCTTGCCCGAGGTGAATGATGAAACTGCTCAAGCCAAAAGCACTGCGCCAGGGCGACCGCGTCGGGATCGTGGCTCCGGCAAGCGCTCCGAAAGACCCGGCTCGTATCGAAAAAGGCCTCGAAGCCATTCGCGCCCTTGGATTCGAACCAGTGCTCGCGCCAAACGCGCTGAACAAACTCGGATTCCTCGCGGGAACGGACGCTGAACGCGCCCAGGACCTGCATACGATGTTTGCGGATCGGTCGATCCGCGCGATTTTCTGCCTGCGCGGCGGATATGGCACAACGCGCATGGTCAATCTGCTTGAGGCGGACCTGATCCGGCGCAATCCGAAGATTTTTGTGGGCTACAGCGATACGACCACACTCTCGATTTTCTTTTACGAACAGTGCGGATTGGTGTCGTTCTATGGGCCGATGGTGGCGGTCGAGTTTGGCAAAGGCGCAACACCCTACACGCGCGACAGCTTCGTTCGGGCGCTGACCCGCCCGGAGCCGTATGGGCCGCTGGGCAAACCCGAGGGCTGGACGCTGACCGAGACGATCGTGGCGGGCAAGGCGCGCGGCGTGCTGGCGGGCGGATGCCTGACGCTGTTCGAGGCGCTGCTTGGCACGGGTGTGAAGTTCTCGCTGCGTGATAAAATTTTCTTCTGGGAAGACCTCGACATGGAACCTTACTCGCTCGACCGCACGCTGACGCACATGCTCGAGGCGGGCGTGCTTGACGGTGTGAAGGGCATTGCGGTGGGCGAATGCGTGTCGTGCGAACATGAAGTCGGACGCTCGGGCTATGACAATTGCCAGACCTTCCGCGAGGTGGTGCGCGAACGGCTCGGGCGGCTTGGCGTGCCGATATTGATTGGCGTTCCCTTCGGCCACGGCACGGAAAAGGCGACGATTCCCTACGGAATCGAGGCAAGCCTAGACGCCGATGCGGGGGAATTGATACTCTTGGAGCCAAGTGTTTCGCCAGCGGATTAGCCCGCTCCATCCACGCACGGCGTAATGATACGCTGATACAATGGGAATGGGCAAACGAACGATCTTGGCGGCTCTGGCGGCCGGCCTGGTGTGGGCGGGGATGATTTCGTATTGGACAGCGCCGCTCACGCGCTATCCGATGGATAGTTACTATTACATCCTCCTGGGCGACAGTCTGGCTCGCGGCGATGGCTATGCGCTCCTCGGCAAACCGCACGACCATTTTGCTCCGGGATATCCGTTTCATATTGCGGCGCTGGAAAAGATCGGGGCGCCGGCGGAAGGCGGAGCGCGCTTTTTGAGCGTGTTGTTTGGGGCCGCCACGCTCGCGCTGATGATTCTTCTGGCGGCGCGGTGGTTCGGGGCGCTCGAAGCGGCAATCGCGGCGCTGCTGCTCGCCACGAATTTCATGTTCGGACGCTGGTGCATGGCGCCGATGTCCGAACCGCTGTTTGCATTTTATTGTCTGGCGGCCATCGGCCTCGCGGCGCGCGCGGGAGGTGCGGCGGCGGCAGAAGGGGCCATCTCTCGGCGGAAAGGCGCGCTCTTCGCAGCGTTTCTCATAGGCGGCGCGGCGGTTCTTGTGCGCTTCACCGGAGTGCTGCTTCTGCCCGTGCTCTGGGTTTTGGTTTTGGGAGGCTGGAGATGGCAGGAACGTTCTGCCGCAGCGGCATCTGGCAGGAATCTTGAGCAAGATGCCCAAGCCACTGGAAATCTTGGACGAGACGTCCAAGCCACCGGCGGACTTTCGACAGGCGCCAGGCAACAGTTCTGGCTCGTTGGCGCGGCGACGTTGTTTTTCCTCGCGCCGCTGGCGTTGTGGCTTGTGCGCAACCGGCTGGCGCTCGGGGCGGCCACGGCGATGGATTATCTGCATTCCGATTTGCCAAGGTGGCAACTCACGCTGGGCTTTTTTATGGAGCAACTGAATTTCTGCTTCCTGAAATTCCCGCTCGCGGACCTCGCGACGCCCACAGTGCCGGCCTGGTTCCGATGGGTGCGTGTCGCGCTGATCGTAACATATTGGGGCGGCGTGGCGTGGGGAACGGCGGTGGGCTGGCGAAGGCGGCGCCTCGACGTCCTGGCGCTGGCGCTGTGGGTCGCGCTTTTGCATCTGTTTCATGTGGCGTGGCCGTTTCGCGAAGAGCGCTTCTTGATGCCGGCGCTTCCGGCGGTGGCGATGTTGACGGCGTTTGGCATCGGAACCTGGGCGCGGAGGCGGGCAAAGAACGCGGGGACGCAATCGGAGACGGAGGGGGAAGCGGAGCTGGAGGCGGATGCGCGAAGCGCCGCGGAGCGAGTGGGAATCGAGGCGGCGAAGTCAGAATTTTTTGCGCCAGGGCACAGCCCCGTTCGTCCCCTTGGCCCTCTTGCCCCCCGAATGCGCCTGGCATTGCTGGGCACAGGTTTGTGGGCGATGTTGCTGCTGGGATTTTGCCCGATTGTGTATCGAATGCAGGAAATCGGCCTCAAACGCCAGAGCACGGCCGCGCTGGCCGAGATTGCCGGCCTGAAAATCCGCCCCCTGCTCCAGCCCAACGACCGCGTCGCCACGTCCCTGAATCCCGCCGAGACGCTATACTATTTGCGCCACGGAGTCGAGCCGGTGCGCAACATGCAGGAATTGCGCAAGCTTGTGGAATCCTTTCTGGAACAGGCGAAAACTCCCGCCGCCGCACCGCCAACGCCGCCAACGCCCGCCGCCACCATCTCGCCTGCGCCGCCGCCCTCGCTGTGGATTCTCGTTTCGGATTCGTGGACGGACTCCGAAACCGGCAACCTTTGGGAAGAGGCACAAAAGCGCGGCTTCGATTTGCAGATGGCCCGCTGGAATACGAAGTCGCACGGAAGCCTCTATTCCGCCCGCCTATCGCCACCAGCGAAAAACTGATTTGCCCGAAAATGGCAATTACCTTGCCGCGAAAAACGCGAAAACAGCGAAAAGAAAAACAATAAATACGGATCGCGTTGGGATTGCACTGGGATCACTGGGATCACTGGGATCGCTCAGGACAATTCCGTAAATGCTTCTCACGGGTTTTTTAAGGGGATGCATAGGGCTTTGCATTTCAGCAACTCGTGAGCCTGTGCACA
>CAYUNT010000227.1:0-6537 GCA_964446285.1 uncultured Candidatus Sumerlaeota bacterium
AACGCCAAGGCGGCCGCAAGACAGATGTGGGGAGTGCAAATTCCAGACGCCCCCCCCCAAAAAAAGCTGATGGGATCGCGAGAATGCTGGGATCGCGAGAATGCTGGGATCGCGAGGCTCCGCACTCGCGTCTTCTCTTCTCCCCTCCTCGCTATTCTCTCTCCCCTCTCCCCATCCCTCGCGCGCGCCAATTACGGCCGGTTGTTTTGCACTCCGCCGACCGGCGGACGCTGATAGATGGGGTTCGAGGCAATGTTCGGAATCTGATAGAACATCGCAAAGGCGATAATGTCATCCGAACCGGGCCGCCCGCCATCGTCACGCCGGTTCATGCCGTCGCTGTAGATGCGCGCGTGGATGTTGGCGGTCTGGCCGCGGCCATATTGAACCGTATAGTGAATCGCGCGTTTCCAGGGATCGATGGGCGGAACTTCGGTATCCGTAATATACGGGCCTTTCCATTCCGGCCAGTTGCCGGAGTTTGTGATCAGGACCTGCCAGCCTTCCGTGTTGGGATCGGGAACGTGGCCCGTATCGCGCGCGAACTTCATGAATGCATCGGCGTAATACTTCAGCACATCCTCGAATTTGTTCGCTACAATCTGGCGGTTGGCGTCGTTCACCGTGCTGGCCCATTGCGCATTATCCGCCGCAATCTGGTCCGCCATTCCCATCAGGATCGGCGCGCCCGCCGCCGAAAAACTCGCCACGTTTTTGTAGAAATCCAGTTTCCATTCCTCCCAGGCCTGCCATTCGTCGTATTCCGCCGGGAGAACAGGAACCAGCGGCTTCACGGTTCCATCGGGCGAGACGATCGCCGCCATGCCCTGCGGAACCACCACGGATTCCTTCTTGATTGCGCTTGTCACTTCCACGCGGCTTTCCAAAACAGCCACGCGCGATCCTTCGTTTTGGATTACGGTCGTCTTGAACAAAGTTCCGCGCACGCCCGCTGTAAGGTCCGGAGTGACCACTGTAAAATCGAGAGTGCGGGCTTGGGGCGCCACATTCGACCACACCGAGCCGCTTAGCACCTCGATGGTCACTTTCGAGTTGTCCTGGCTGAGTTCGCGCAAAATCACCTGCGAATTGGGCGGAAGCCGCAGACCGTGGCGTCCGCGCAGTTTGATTTTGGCTTTCCCCAAGCCGGTGCGAATTCCATAGCCGATCCGAACCGGAGTTTCATTGCCCGCCCGTTCCCAGGCATCTTGCGAGGTCCGCTGGATTTGCACCTCAAAACTTTCCTGAAGCCCGAAAATCACGCCATCGAATCCCGGCGGGATTTCCGGCTCCGGCTCCGCGGGAGGCGCATGGAGAGAAGCGGAATCGAATTTCGGAATTGCGGGGGGGCCGCCTTGTCCTCCCGGCGCCGCGGCGCCCGGAATAGCGACGGATTCATTCGCGGGCTGTCCAAAAGCGCCAGGCGCGCCCGCCTGAGGCTGACCAGGCTGTCCAAAGCCGGGATTGGCCGCCCCCGGAGGCCCTCCCGCCGCGAACGCTGAAGCGTCTCCCACTGGGGCAAATGGATTCACATTTCCGGCTGCTGGCGCGCCAGGAGCACCCGGTGCGCCAGGAACCGCACCCGCCATGCCTGGAGCACCCGCGGCGGCCGGAGGCGCAAATGGATTCACGTTGCCAGCGGCCGGAGCGATCGAGGCGCCCGAAACGCCTGGAACTGCGCCCGGGGCTGCGGCGGCGGCCTCGCCGCCGGGGGCGAATGGATTCACCGCGCCGATGCTCCCGCCGACTGTTGGCCCGGCAGGCGCATTGCCAAACGGATTTGCCGCCCCGCCAGCCGCATCCGCCGGATTGCCTCCCGCTGCCGGAGCCACCGGCGCAATGCCGCTCGTGCGCGTGATTTTCGTGATCTGGTATTTTTTGTAAGACAGTGTCCCGTAATCATCCGTTTTCATTTCCAGATGATCGTCGTCTTCATAAGTGATCTGCCCCTGAATGGTCCGCCCGCCATCCGTGACGATTTCATCCGCCCGAACCTGCGGCTGGCACATCACCGCCAACAGCCCGATGACGAACAACGGCAAAAGCCTATGGCAAAAACAGCAATGGAAATGCATTTTCGACAACCCACAACACAAAATGTCCATTCAGGACCTTCTGCCGGCGTCCTGTTTTACTTGTTGAATAAATGACCTCGCCGGCAATCCGCTCAAATTGATTATTATTATCCCCGCTGCCGCGCGGTCGTCGAGCGAAAACAACACCCCCATCATTTTTCAATGCAAAGTTTATCACTGCCATTCTTATGAAGCGGGTTTTCACTGGGCTGGATTTTTCAATAAATACCCTTTGACGCCAAGCAAGGCTTGGAATATAAGTAATCTCGCTTGTGTGCGCTTGGGCTTTGATGGCCCGTCCCGAAAGGCGTTTGCGTTCCTTTCGTCCACGAGCAATATCGCAAAGAAATACTAACGATCCACGCCTCTAGGCCAGGAGATCGGCGCAAGGTGAAGATTTTCCACGACAAATCCATATCCCCCAAACAATCAGTTTCTGAGTGCCTTGGCAAGTTCGGGTGTTCGCGAGAAATTTGCGGCATTGTATCCGAATTATTGTCAGAAACGCCCGATGGAGTGCGTGAATGCCTTTTCCTTGAAGGTAAACATGTTACAGAAAAATTCAGGAAATGGCTGGAAGAGTGCGCCAATACCTTCAAACAAGAGAAATGCTCGGGCAGGCAGGCAGCGATTTATATTGCCCACCAGCTACCTCTCTTCATTTACGACGAGCACCGCGAACAAAACCAGGAGATTAAAAAACATCTCGCAAGACGCTTGAAGCAAATAGGAATCGATCCTTTATCCGAGCTTCGCGCGGGACCACCTGCGTTTCTTCCCACTACGTGGCTAGCCTCACTCGCCCAAGAGGATGATCCCGACATTACTAGTAAAGTCAGCCTGGAAAAGCTGGAATCCCTTGCGGAAAGAGAACTGAATTTTCGTTTCCCTGACTGTAACAAAGCCCCAAGTAACGAGGATTGTCTTGATCCTGATGACCTTCGATTTTGGATCAAATACGGCAGCTGGCGCATTGAGGATTTGCTTAAAAATGCTGACAGATTTCCACAAGAGAAGTCGCAAAAACTGGCCTTGGCCCTATTCTTTGCCCTTAAAGGCCGCATTGACACCTTTTATTCGCAAAACGATCGGAGTAAAAGTGAGACTGAGAAGATATGGAACCGATTGGATGACATGTTGTGGGGAGATGGACAATTCCTTGATGGCATCCTACCTCGTCGTGCATGGCTGATTCTTGCCTATTTTTCATTTTATCGCCCTTATTTCCGCGGGCAGCATCCTCTCGAGATTGAAAAACAGGAGAGAATCATTTCCGCCGCAAGCGCCGAACTGGGATTATTCAGGCCTCTGTTCAGACAGGCAGCAACTCCTGAAGCACGGAAGAAATTTTCGGATGGACCATTGGGAGCTGACTTCTTCAAGGCGATTTCTCTGCTGCTGTGCCAGGTGGATTTTTGGGCTGGACTCAAGGCGATTCTTCTTTGCTTTCGCGCGCTTTCCGCTCCAGGTGTGGATCGTGAGTTGCGCTGGTGGACCGCCCCATCCTCTGAGGAAAAGGCTGATAGAACATGGTTTCCCGTTGCAGAGTCATTCGCCTTAGGCATCCACCAGTTTGCCGCTTTTGAGCAGGACAAGGACTCCGAAATGACCAATCTCCGCAGCCAATTCGCCTCGTTTTGCCTGGAACGTATTAAAACAAGAAAAAATCGCCATAGATCACCGGAATCCAAAGGAAACGAGCCGTATGAAGGCAGCGAGATTTGGCGCGAAGCGATGATTCACGCCGCTAAGGCGCTCCATGTAAATCCTGAAGGCAAAGGCCATCATATTCTGCATTGGGCATCGGAAAACGACCCGTCAGAATCCGTTCGGCAAGCGGCGAGAGATGCCTATCCCTTTTTCCGGCACAATCCGGCCCTGCCCAATAACACTTCGCCCCGCCGCGCGTTGTTCCATGCATTTTGGTATCTTCGGCAGGCCCATCTGATCTCCCTCGGTGTCGAACCAGAGCAACAAGGCGCGCAGAGGACTCTTGCAGAGGAGGTGAGACGAACCGCAGGATAATGTCCTGACCAAACAACCACATTTTGATCTGAAGCCCCGCCGTCTGAGCGCCTGATGCGCTTATCGCCCACGTGGCACCGCGGTTCTTTGGCCGGTCGGTTGATTCAGCCGACCCAACGCTCTGTGGATCGTTCGTGTGGACGATCTAGAGATTCCAGAGGAGATTCGCTATGAAATGCACTAACGCTCTCGACATGCTGATTGGCCCAATGACGGAAAGCCTGACCAAATGGATTCAATCGGAAGAAGTCCTATCAGTAATACAAGAGTCCAGACATCCCCAGATCGATAAATATACCAAGGTCTATAGGTACCCAAAAGCCAGAAATGGCAAAGCAGAAATCGCCCCCCTTCAACACATGGCTGCTGGCAGGCGTTTCGAAGCCATGATTTCCGAGGGGCTTTCGCGCTTTTTGCTCGGCAATGAAATGTGTAAAAGCTTCGTCTGCGTCGGAGGAAAATGTGAGTTGATACCGCCGCTCGTGCGAGGAGAGCTTGGTGAGGTCTTTTTTCGAGACAATTCAGAAAGAGAAGACCTCGTTGGAACTGAGCGGGGTGAATTCGATGGCCTTTTGTTACTGCAATCGGGCGAGATCGTGCTTATCGAAATCAGCAATTCACGGAATGGAATTCAAGATGGCGGAATGGCAACCTACCGGAAAATGATGATACTAAAGCATAGCTGGCCTTCGCGATGTTTTCCGCGCGTTCTCAGAATAATTCCGGATCGATGTAAAAGATCGCTCGAAATACCATATTGCCAAACGATCTGCTTACCTATATCCAGCGATCTTGATCGAGAGTTGAACAGCGGAACAAAGGGAAAAGGGTCCCCGCGAGAGATCGCACAAATAAATCCGACAGGATTCTCCAAACTCGCGCCTATAGACTTCAACAAACGCGCAAAGTCCATTCAAGTGGACTTCTATGCGATGCTGTCGGGACAAATGGATGTCAATACCTTCGTTTCCAGGCAAAAAACCAATCTTTATCTGTGCAAACGTATCTACCTGGGAAAACTCCCAGTAAATTCAAACATGATCCCTCTAGTTAAGGAAATGCTGCCCGAAGCAAAGCAACAAGATGCTTTGGAGATTCTTTCCCAAGGACATTTCGACGAGATTCACTTAACAATTCGTTCGGAAGAGGTCGGAAAATGCTTGATGCCTACCCTGCATTTTTGGAGCAATGGCAAAAAGACAAATAATGCGGGAGAGATTCGACTATCGCTGGATAAGTTCAAAAGGAAAGTGGACGGCCGCAAGAGCGATATATTTCGCTGTGAGATTCCTTCTAATCCAACACGCTTAACAATGGACATAGCAATTAAGGCGGTCAAACTTTGCAGGGAATGTATCCTGCCTTCGTTAGGCGATTGTGAGCTGGATATCTGCTGAGAGTCACAAAAAACTCAGCCCAGCAGCCCTTTGGTCGAGGGGACGGCGCCAGACCAGCGGTCGTCGCGCCCAAGGGCCTGGCGCAGCGAATGCGCGACGGCTTTGTATATCGCCTCGATCACATGATGCGCATTGCGTCCGCGGGCCATGTCGATGTGCAGCGTCAGGCCGCCGTGATTCGCCAGCGCGCGAAAAAAATCCTCCGTCATTTCCGTCGCGAACTCGCCAATCATCGGGCGGTCAAACCCCGGCACGCCCCAATGCAGAAATGGCCGCCCGCAAAAATCCAGCACGACGTTCACAAGCGTCTCTTCCATCGGCACGGACGCCTGTCCAAAACGCCGGATGCCCGCCTTGTCCCCAGCGGCCTGCACGAGCGCCTGCCCGAGCACGATCCCGAGGTCCTCCACCGCGTGGTGGCATTCGACTTCCAGATCGCCCGTCATTTCGACACGCAGATCGAATCCGCCATGGCGCGCGAACAACGCCAGCATGTGATCGAGAAACGGCAGCCGCGTTGTGCCGTCGAATCGCCCCGCGCCATCGAGGTTCAAGTCCAGCGCGATTTGCGTTTCTTTCGTATCGCGCCGGATCGATGCCACACGGGCGGGAATCTCCATTTTTTTCGGCATGGAGCCTGGCGGAAGTTCCCCGGTAGCCTGGGCGTCTCGCCCAAGATTCCTCTTCGGATTTGGGGACGTATTTCCATCCGACTTCTTCCGTGGCATGGGGCGGTTCCTTTCTTGGTGAAGGGCCTTTATTCAACAGATTGCGTTGCTTGCATTATGCAGAGCGCTATTGGGAAAGAAAGGACAGATGGGACCTATGAGACGCATGGGACCTATGGGACCCGGGACACTCACAACCCACAACTCACAACCCACAACTCCCTTTTCCCCACAACCCGCAACTCACAACATTCCTCTCTCACAACTCACAACCCACAACTCACAACTTCCCCTTCTGCTCACTGCTCACTGTCCACTGCCCCCTTCCAAACACTTCTCTCAAAACTCACCACCCACACCCCACACATTACC
>CAYUNT010000228.1:0-5181 GCA_964446285.1 uncultured Candidatus Sumerlaeota bacterium
TTACCACGAAAAAAACGAAAGAAACGAAAAAAGCAGAGAATTCCATTCAGGGTCTGCCTTTCCTGGCAGGAAAGGCAGACCTTGAATATATTTTTTCCGATTTCGTTCTTTTCGTTTTTTCGCGGTAAAATCTTATCTTTTTCTTTGGCGGCCGCGCACGGTTTCGGCCAGATCGAGCAGAGCGCGGGCGGAGTTATCCCAGGTGAATCGTTTTGCGCGTTCGAGGCCCGCGCGCGCCAGCTGCTGGCGATAATCAGCGTCCTTTTCCATGCGATGCAAGGCCGCCGTCAAATCCGCCAATCGCCCAGGGCCGCCGCTGTCGCGAATATAGGCCGCGCCGTCATCGCCCAGCACCTCGGGCATCGACGCCGCGCGCGACGCAATAACCGGCACACCGCACGCCATTGCTTCGAGCGCCGGGATGCCGAATCCTTCGTATCGGCTCGGATACGCCAGCGCCAGCGCCCCGGCCAGCGTGCGGATCAAGGCGGGGCGTTCCATATAGCCTGCGCAGTGGACTGGAAGCCGCGCGGCCATCCGGCGCAGTTTGGCCATTTCGCCTTCGCCGCGCGGACTCTGGCCACCTGCAACCACGAGCGCCGCTTGCCCGCCCGCGTCGCGGTATTGCTCAAACGCCCGCAATAGCAAGCCGAGCGATTTGCGCGGTTCCACGGCGCCTATCCACAGGAAATACGGCTTGGCGAATGAGGAGGGGCCGGGAGCATTCACCGCAGAGTGCGCAGAGGGCGCGGAGAGGGCAGAGACGGCGGCGGGCGGCGCGTCGTGGAATTCGCCTCCCACGCCCGGATAAATCACGTTCAGCCGCTTCGCGGGAATGCGCAGGATATTTTCCGCTTCTCGCGCCATGGCACGCGAAATCACAACAAGCGCATCGGCCCGGCGCGCGGCCACATGCATCATAGCCCGCACATAATACCGGAATCCCGCGGGGAACGTTTCCGGACAGCGCCATGCGGCAAAATCCAGCAGCGTGGCGATGACCGGACATGGCGCTTTCCAGGGAATCAGCCAGGTGGGGCTGAAAAAAACATCCGCCTTCAGCCGCCGCAGCAATCCCGCCATCCCGCCCGCATGAAGCCACCAATCCGCGGCCGGATGATCTTCATAATCATACGGAATTGTCTGAACACGCACGCCCGTCCCGAACAAGGGCACTGCCGCATCCGCCCTGCCCGCCCTGTCCGACCGCTCCAACCTGTCCGGCTTTTCCGGCCTATTTCGCCTGTCTGGCAGAACAAGCGCCACCACGCTCCAATCCCCGCGCCGCAGTGCCTCTTCGCCGGCTGCCCGCGCCAGACCCGCTGCCCAGACCCCAACTCCGGTCATTCCCGGACGGACCCATCGGGCGTCGATCACCAATTTGCGCATGGTGGCGCAACTGGCCTTTCCCGCAAGACAACATGCCTGGCGAGCAAAGGCCCGCGGCATTCTTGCGGTAAAATAAACAAACACACAATCCTGCGCCGCGCGAGCGCCAGCCCAAGGATTGCCAGCCGCCGCGCCGACGCATCATGCAGTCCCAATCGCGTCCAATCCCCGCGCGTCGGCAGGGCCTTGGCAGGATTACGAGCTCAGTTGCTCCATGAGTTCAGGCGCGATGTCAAAGTTCGAATACACGTCATCCACGTCATCGTGTTCTTCGAGGAGGCCCATCAGCTTGAGCATCTGTTCGGCCTCTTTACCCTCGAGTTTCACATAATTCTGCGGGATGCGCGTTACGTTGGACGAAGTAACCTTGAAGCCTTTGGCTTCGAGGGCTTCGCGGACATCCTGCACTGCGTCCGGGGCAGTGCGAACCAGGAAAAGACCATCCTCGTTCGCCACGTCATCCGCTCCGGCCTCAAGCGCCGCCTCCATGAGTTTGTCTTCATCTGCCTCGGGAATTTCAATCTGCCCGACCGTGGAGAACTGCCAGCCTACACAGCCGGATTCGCCGAGATTCCCGCCATGCTTGGAAAAGATGTGGCGCACTTCCGAAGCCGCCCGGTTGCGGTTGTCCGTGGTGATTTTCACCATCACAGCCGCTCCGCCCGGACCATAGCCCTCATACATGAACTCCTCGAAGGTCTCGCCTTCGATTTCGCCCGCGCCCTTCTTGATGGCGCGGACCATCGTGTCCTTGGGCATGTTGCAGTCTTTGGCCGCCTGGATGGCCGTGCGAAGCCGCGGATTGCCGTTCGGATCGCTTCCGCCCATCCGAGCCGCAATTTGTAATTCCTTAATGATCTTGGTAAAGGCCTTGCCGCGTTTGGCGTCGGCCGCGGCCTTTTTGTGTTTGATGGAATGCCATTTCGAATGGCCCGACATGGTTTCTGCCTCCTGGGTGAGTCAATCGCTCCGTCGCGCCGCAGCCGCGATAGAGAATACGGCCCGGGAAGAAATCAAAGCTTCCCGGGCCGGAAATTCCAGTTACAACAACGATTTTGCGCCTCCGCCGCACGGGCGGTCTTCCGGGAGGCCGCCAGCGCGTCAGCGCGTAAGAACGAGATTCGCAATCGCCTCATAGTCCTGCTGCGTAATCTGTCCATCGGGAACCGACTGGCCGCTCACGTTTACCACATCCGCGTTCTTGCCAAAAATCTGCTCGATGGCGGGCGTCGCCGTGTTCGCCAGCGCCAGCGCGCGAACCACATCCGCCGCGTCCACAACCGAGTCGCCATTGGCGTCGCCGCGGATCGCGCTTGTGATGTTCAACCCGTCAAAGTAGCTGACCGTGTCTGAGAGGTTCTTGAACCCGCTCAGTTTGCTGATCGAGGACGGATCGCGGAAGCCCAGCGGGAACGGAACCCGCTTTTCACCCTGCAGCGTCACGTTCTGCAAGACGCCGTCCACATAGCAATACCAAATCTTGTTCTGGTAATCCTGCATCAGGCTCACCTGATACCATTTGGTGGCCACTAGCGGCCCCTTGTGGTCGAAAGCCTGAACCCATGGATCGCTGTTTCCGTCCGTGTCGCGGCCGTCATAAAGCAGGATGCCGCGGTTCTTGCTGAAATGCACAATCGAGGAAGCCGGCGGATCGGCGGGATACGTGGGCGAATCCACTGCCGAACCTTCGCCGCGGAACCATCCCTGCACCCAGACGATGCCGTTAAGGGTGGAATCCGAAGCCGACTGGCCGAGCGCGCGGTCCACTTCGGCTCCCGGATCGAGGGCCAGCGACTGGCTTCCCTGGGCCGCTTGCGCACTGCTGATCGAGGCGGTTCCCGCGTCTAGCTGCCAGCCGGCGGCTGAATAATTGGAAATCGAGGTTCCCGCGGCATACGCGGCCTCGTCGCCCGTGGCCTCAAAACCCGTCTGAACCAGCGTAGCGGAAAATGCGCTAGCTGCGATCATGACAAAACCCAGCAGCGAAATCAGCATTATTCTCACTGTCTGAAATCTGGCCTTCATGTGCAAGCTCCCTCTGGGAAGTAGGGTAAGAGTATTGTGAATCATCCGCGGCATGGGCCGCTTGGCGCCCAACCGCCCAAAACTCTAGATGTATAAACACCCCAATCGCAAGGATTTCTTTGCGGCTCGCCCGTCATTTTTCAAAACAAAATCCAGCCCTGGAATTCAGGCGATTTCCCGAAGCCGCATGGCGGGCCGGAATGCAGGAAGCACAATGCGCGCCTGGGCGTCTCGGCTCTCCTCGCGAATGGCCGCTGCGGCGGACTAGCGAACCTCTTTGTGAACCGTGTGCTTGCGCTCGAACTTGCAGTATTTTTTCCGCTCGAGGCGGTCTGCCGTATTCCGGCGGTTTTTCGTGCTCACATAACGCGATACCCCCGGAATTTCGGAGGTTTTGCATGTGGTGCATTCCAAAATGACCTGCACCCGGTTTCCTTTGCCTTTCTTCGCCATTGCGTCAACTCCTAGAATCGTTCGCGAACGATGAAACTGGCTCAGCCTATCAGGTTGATAACCTGTCAACCGGCCAAAGTTGAAAATTATAGTGTCCGATTTTCCATGAACAAGCGAAATGTTTCCGATTTTTCCGCCTTTTGGGCCTTTTCTTGCAAAAAACGAAAATCTCCCCTTCATGTAAAGGCGCTCGCGCGCGAAAGATGCGCTCTTGTGCCGGAACCGCGCTTTCCTGTAGATAGATGCGGCTTCGCGCCTCCCGCGAGGCCGCCGGCGCATTTCTCTGGGACCGCGAGGCTCCGCACTCGCATCTTGGAGCCTGTGCGAAAACCCGCCAGCGAATCTTGGACGAGACGTCCAAGCCACCAGCGAATCCTTGCCGGCGGATGCATCTCCAGCGGCGCAATGAGACCGAAAGCGGCCCACAAGGGGACCAAAGAAGCCAATCCTTCCGCCTTGGGCAGAAGCGCAAAAGGAACCTAACACACCTATGGGAACAACGCAAAACCGCCGCCTGACTGTGGGCCTTGTCCAGCAGCGTTGCGTGGCGGACAAAGAGGCCAGTATCCGCCGCAGCATCGAAGGCATTCGCGAGGCGCGCGATCGCGGGGCGCGGCTCGTTGCCTTGCAGGAACTCCACACCTGGACCTATTTCTGCCAAGCGGAACTGGACGCGAATTTCGACCTCGCCGAACCCATTCCGGGCGGGCCGTCGTATGCCCGGCTCGCCCAAGCCGCGGCGCAAGTCGGCGTTGTGCTTGTGGTTTCGCTCTTCGAACGGCGCGCGCCGGGATTGTTCCACAACACCGCCGCCGTCATCGAGGCGGATGGCAGGCTCGCCGGAATATACAGAAAAACGCATATCCCCAACGACCCACAGTTCTTCGAGAAATTCTATTTCGCACCAGGGGATTTGGGCATCCGGCCCATCGAAACGAGCGTGGGGCGCGCCGGAGTGCTTGTGTGCTGGGACCAATGGTATCCCGAGGCCGCGCGCGTAATGGCACTCGCGGGCGCGGATTTCCTCGTGTATCCGACAGCGATTGGCTGGAAACCCGACGATTCGCCCGATGAGCAAGCCCGCCAGCCTGAGGCATGGATGACCGTCCAGCGCAGCCATGCCGCCGCCAACGCCCTCCCAGTGATCGTTCCCAACCGCGTCGGATTCGAGCCAGACCCAACCGGCATCGCGGCGGGCGGCCGCAGCGCGACGCAAAGTGAGCACAAACCAGCCTCAACCGGCAAATTCTCCCAACCCCCAACTCACAACCCCCAACTCCCCGCCGATAGTTTTCCCTCCCAACACTGTTCACT
>CAYUNT010000228.1:5191-6523 GCA_964446285.1 uncultured Candidatus Sumerlaeota bacterium
GCCCCAACCTGCCTCCCGGCCGCCGGCCGCAGCGCGACGCAAAGCGAGCAGAAACCCCCCCCCACCCGGAAAGTCTCACAACTCACAACTCACAACCCACAACTCCTGCCCCGGGCGGCCTCACCTTCTGGGGAAATAGTTTCATCGCTGGACCGCGCGGCGAACTCCTCGCGCGCGCCTCATCGAACAGCGAAGAAGTTCTCGTGGCGGAAATTGACTTCTCGGAAACCGAAGCCATCCGCCGCGAGATGGGCTTTTTCCGCGACCGCCGCCCCGACCTCTACCGCGGCCTTCTCCGCCGCTCGTTCTTGGACAATTGCGCCCCTTTTGGGGAATAATCCCCGCCGCGTGATCTTAAGGCCGCCTGGGTATGAGACTGTATTACAAAGGCCCCAGCCTGAAAGCCAGAGAATAGAGAACGGGGCTGCCGGTTGGGAATTCTATTATCTGCCTTGGCCCGCAGGCGCTTCTTGCCACGCGAACGCGAAATAGGCAAAAACTCAAGGAACTGGTGCTGAGGGGACCGCGCAAAATCAACGGCGGGGCTGAGCCAGAATGAGCAGTTGAGGAATCGATCTATTACCAAATTCCTATGACGTTGTTCCCTTTTCCTGCCGCCGTATTTACAAGGGCATGTGTTTGGATTGGGCGTCTCGGAGAGACGGCGTGAAAATAGCACACCGTTTCAACGGTGGGGACAAGCACGAATGAAATTGGAGTCCTGTAGGGACGGCTGATCCGCGCAGATTTCAGCCATCCCTCCGGGACTCAAAAATCCTGGAAACTCCGCCTCCCACCGTTGAAACAGTGGGCTATTTGCGTTTGTCCCTCCGGGACATTTCCACATTGAATCCCGCGTCGCGATTCATGCCAGAAAAATGCAAAATGGAATCGACAACAGGGAACAACATCCAAGGAAAATGGTATATGTTGAAAGCAATCGAAGCAACGATTGAGCCGGATGGCCAAGTGCGCTTGCGGGAACCGGTGCGGCTTTCGCATGTATGTCGCGCGATAGTGACTATCATCGACGATGCGGCCGAATCGCGCCAATTGCCGCAGATATGCGAATCCGCGCTGTTGAGCGAAGCGGCGCTTGCCCAGGACTGGAATCGCACGGAAGAGGAAGAGGCATGGTCGCACTTGCAGCCGGTTCAGTAGTTCTTGTCAAGTTTCCCTTTTCCGATTTGACATCGAGCAAACTCCGCCCGGCCATCATTCTTGCTGCGGCTGGAAGTGGTGATTGGATTTTGTGCCAAGTTATACCAATTTCCCGCAATTCTGTTCCCTGAATTTGCTCTGAAGGAGCAAAAGAATACAGCCCAGGGCAAG
>CAYUNT010000229.1:0-6521 GCA_964446285.1 uncultured Candidatus Sumerlaeota bacterium
CTATTATCATGTCGTCTCTCCGAGACGCCAAATCCAAGCCTGCGCTTTTGAAAATTCGGCAGCAGGAAATAGAGAACAGCGTCAAAGGAATTTGGTATTAGGTTCAAAGCCTTCTCATAACAAACTGGCACCTTGGCAGCGTGTTTGCGCAAGGCTGCCTGGCTTGCACACAAGCGTCCGCAGGCTTCTTCGCCCAGAGGGCGAGGGAAGTTAGCCTGGGGTTCCGCTTCGCTCCACCCCCACGCTACCCTCTGGCGCCTCTTCGAGGCTCGAAAACCATGCGTCCTTATTTGCTCAGGACGACAACACCGAGATACACTGTTAAGAAGCCAGTTCAGTATCACGGGCCAAGATTGTTAAGCATCAGGCGGGCGTCGGGATCGTTGGGATTCAGCGTCAGGGCGCGGATCAGGTCTTCGCGCGCCTCCTCGATACGGTCCAGCGCGGCATACGACGTCGCGCGGATGATAAACGGCTGCGGATCGTCCGGATCGATGCGCAGGGCGCGTTCGGCCAACTCAATGGCCCGGCCCGTATCGCCCCGCACGCCCTGGATAAAGGCAAGGCGCGACAAGGCATCCACGGATTCGGGTTCGAGCGCCAGGGCCTTTTCGATCAGCCGGAAAGCGGCGTCCAGGCGGCGTTTTTGCTCGGCGGCTTCTTTTGCGCCAAAGGCCAGTTTCAGTTCGATGCCCGCCAGGCTGTTGAGTGCGGCCACATAGCCCGGATCAGCGGCAAGGGCGCGTTCGAAAAGGGCGCGCGCGCCGTCGATGTTGCCTTCGAGAACGAACGGCGTGGCGGCGGCGACGATGGCCCAGGGCGCTTGCGGCGCGGCGGCAAGCGCATGGTCGAGATGTTCGCGGGCCTGTTTCATCTGGCGCTTGCTTTCGGCGAGATCAGCCTCGGCGGACGCGCCTTTGGCGTTCACCTTCCGGCCCCACGCCAGATTGGCCTGGTAAATCCCAAGGGCCTTTTCCGCGTAGGCGAAATTGGGCGCCAGTTCAAACGCGCGCGCGGCCAGGCGTTCAGCCAGATCGAAACTGTTAGCCGTCAGCGCAACCTCGCCCATTTGCATGAGAAGCAGCGGATTGTCAGGCTCGGCATCGAGGCGCTGCTGGAGTCGGCGCGCCTCGATTCTCAGGAGGTGGTTTGTGGCGCGCGCTCCTAGCGGAATCGTCAGAGTCGCTTCGGAGTCCTTTGCGCCGCCCTGGAACGCGGCCTCCTGGATGATCCGCTTATCGCCCAGCACGATGATGCGGTGTTCGCGAGCCGGATCGATCTCGACCGTGACCGGGGCCACGCCCGCGTAGCGCCCATCGACGGCGACAAATCCGCCCGCGGGTTCGGTTTTCAAAGTGAGGTTCTGGACAGCCGGAGCCGCAATGGCCGGAGTGGCGGCCGTGGTTGCGGCGGGCGCGGCCGGGGTAGCGGTTTCGCGTGGCGTGCGTTCGGGTCCCACGGCCGGCGGCGGCGTGGGAACCGGCGTCACTTTGGCCGTCGGCGGCGGTTCGTCCGGAACGACCGGCGGAATGGCGACCACCGGAACCGCGGGCGGCGGCGGCGTGGCGGTTGGGGTAAGCGTGGAGATTTCCGGCGGCGGAGTTGCGGCGGCGGGCGAGGCGGCTGGCGCTTCAGTCGCGCTTGCGCTTGGAGCCGGAGACGGACTGGCGGTTGGCGCTGGCGTTTCGGTGGCGCTTGGGACGGCGGGCGGGGGAGTCGGCGCTTCTGTGGCAATTGCCTCAGTGGCTGCCGCCTTGGGCGTATGCGCCGGGCCTTCGCATTCCAGTTTGGCAATAGCTTCTTTCACATCCTCATCCTTGGGATTCAAGCGGCGTGCCTCGGCGAGATCGCGGCACGCGCCCGCGCGGTCGCCCAATTCCGCCCGCAACATGCCTCGATTGAAAAACGCCACAGGATACTTGGGATCGAACTGAATGGCGCGGTCGAAATCCGCCATCGCTTGCGCGGGAAGATTGAGGTTCCAGTTGGCCACGCCGCGGTTGTTGTAAAGCACCGCCGAAGGCTCGCCGCATTTCAGATAATTGTCGTAAGCCGCCACAGCTTCGGCGAAACGGCGCGTCTGAAGCAGGGCGTTGGCCAGTCCAAGCCAGGGCGGGCAATAGTGTTCGCGGACGGCCAGCGCGCGGCGGAAATCCACAATTGCCTCGTGCGGATTTCCCAATTCAAGCGCCACGCTTCCGCGCAGGAAAAACACCTCGCCAGTGCGGTCGAATGCGAGGATGGCCTCGTCGAAATCGGCCCGAGCGCGCGCCAGGTCGTTTTGCGCCTTGCGCACTCGGCCCCGGGCGGCTGGGGCGCGGTCATCGCCCGGCGCGCGCAGGTTCGCGTCCGTGAGCATGAGCACGGCCGACGTCAAGAAATCCTGCTGCTCGGCGGCCTTTGCGCCATCGAGGAGGCGGCGGATTTCGCGCGCGGGCGTGGGCGCTTGGCGCGAGACGTGCGCGTCGGCGTATCCGAGCAGCACGCGCGCTTCGACGTTTTCCGGATCGAGCGCCAGGGCCTTTTCGCAGGCGGCGCGCGCGGCGGGATCGTCGTTCAAGCGCCATTGCGCCAGAGCCAGCCGCCAATACAGGCCGGGCGTTTGCGCGCCGCGCTCTTCGGCCAGCGCGGCGGCCCGCAGGAGGTCCGTGCGCGCCGCGTCAAACTTCTGTAGAATCAGCAATTGCTGCGCGCGGCCATCGAGCGAACGCACGTGCGCCGGGTCTTTTTCGAGAGCGCGCGTGTAGGCGTCGATCACCTTGTCCGGCTGGTGGCGGTGGCGGTAATTGACGGCGAGATTCGCCTGCGCGTCGATGAGGTTCGGGTCCACGCGCAGCGCCGAGCGAAAATACTCCTGCGCCTCGTCCCAATGATACAGGCCGAGTTCCGCCACGCCGCACAGATTGAGCGTCTGCGCGGTTTGCGATTGGGCCAGCCCAGGGGTTTGGAGGGCTTGTTTCAGCTGCGCCAGCGCCTCTTCGCAGCGCGAAAGCTGGAGCAGCGCCAGACCGGCGAACAGGTGCAATTGCGCCTCGGGCGGGCAGGCGTCGATGGCCTGTTCGAGTTCGACAAGCGCCTGCGCCGGACCACCAGCATTGAGCAAAAACACAGCCCGCAAAAGGCGCGGCGCGGGATTTTCGGGTTCCGCCTCGATGGCCTGGGCGTAGAGCGACAGCGCGCGTTCCGCCCCGCCCGAATCAATGGCCTGCTGCGCCTCTGCGAGCAACTGATCCACCGTCTTTTGCATCGCCAGGACCTGAGTGTCCTCGGCGGCCGCGGCGGGGGCGGGGGCGGCCGCTGCGCCTGGCGCGGCAAATGCACCGGGCGTGACGAATGCAGAGAATACGGCGAATAATCCCGCGAGAATCCACAAGCAGTCGGCCGCGCCTTTCGGGCGGGCGGAGGCAACCGCATATTGGGAGGAGATTGTTCCAGGAGAGGAAGAAGGGCGGAATATCATATTTCTCCTCGCTGAGAAGGCATCGTCAGGGGTTTGCCGGGCTTTGAGATTGCTCAGTCATATTAATGGGATTGCTGCCTCCGCCGGTGGAAGCAGGCCGGCTTCTGGGGAATCGCGTGATAAGTTTCCGCCGCCGGGCGCAATAGGGCAAGCAGTATTGTGCGCAGACGTCCGATGGCGGGCGCAGCTCAGAAGAATGCAAAGGAGCGTCTGTGGCGCATCGCACTTGGAACCAAAGCGGTATTCGAACCCATCCCGCCTGAGGCCCAACGGGCCGGAAATTCCTTAGCCCAGCCCAGCGGGTTGGATTCGGTATCCGCCTATTCCCAGCGGCCTGAAGGGTCGCGTTGCAATTCCCTCCATGTATTCAGATTCGCGCGCTATTCTTGTTCCTCGCCGTTGTCATCTGGCTTTTCCGGCCCCAAACGCACCCCTTCAGGGCGCATGGATTTGTGCGTGGCCCACTACCCAGCCCGATAGGCTGGGCCAAGGGATTTCGCGCCGCTGGCGCTGCAAGAAAGGCAAGCCCCATTGAAAACAATCGGCGCGAGTGGCTGACAGCAGCATCCTTATGGGCGTGTCTATCTCAGGAACTTTTCAAGGTGACACGCGGAGAAAAGTCAATCTTGAGCAAGACGCTCTAGTCAGCGGGGAACTCGGACGAGACGTCCGAGCCACCGGTCATGCGAATTGCCGGTGCCGGTGGCTTGGGCGTCCCGCCCAAGATTTTTTTCGCATCCACAACCGCCCATGTCTCTTTGAACAGTTCATGGTGTCTATATGGACTTGCATTCTTCTGAGATGCGCCCAATTCGGACTTCCACTGGACGTTCCCATTGGCCTATTCGAGGCCAATAGTGCCCCGAATCCGCGCGATAATTGACTCTTCATCTCGCGCCAGCTGACTGGTTAAGGTTTCGAAAAAGTTTTTCTGCATCGCAGATTCTCGCCTTCTGCGGTGCAACGCATTATCCAGTATTTCTTTTGAGAATTGCCGCGGCCGTATCACGCAGGACTGGAGGGCGGAGGCGCACCCGGCCCTTCCGAACGTCCTTCCTCGGGGCGATGATCCGCCGAGGCGGGAGGAGGCGGCTGGAGGGGCGTGGTGGGCGGCTTGGAGGCAGCCGAAGGGGGACGCATGGGCCATCCCGTGGCTGTGGCGCTTCCGGAAAACGTCTGATCGGGAGAAGACGTGGCCGGCCGGGGCGCGGACGTCGGAGGTTTTTGCCAAGGAGCAGCGGTCGCCGACGGCGAACCGGTTCCGGGCGGGCCTCCTGCGAATTTTACGCCTGTGACGCCGGAATCTCCAGGAGTTCGCGGTGTTTCCGGAAGGCCGAAGGGCGGCTGGCCCGGAGCGGATGGGAACTGGCTTGGGACGGCGGATGGCGGACCTTGCGCAATCTGTCCTGAAGCGCCCGGCGGCAATGCGCCTGGGGGTGCGCCCGGAGGCGCCTCTGCATTTTCGCTTCCATAAGGCCGCCAAGGCGGCGGAGTTCCAGGGAGGGTTGGCGAGGAGGCGCCCATGCCCGCGCCTCCGCCCATTCCCGTTCCCATTCCATATCCCCCCGCTCCTGGCGGCGAAGGCATTCCCCCGGGATAGCCGCCATAGGGACTTTGGCCCTGGCTCTGACCCATTGGAGGAGGCTGCGGCGGCGGCCACGCTCCGCCAAATTGCGATTGTCCTCCGCCCATGCCTTCCATTCCACCCGGTCCTCCCATGCCTGCTGGCCCTCCCGCGCCCGAAGGCATATCCGTTCCGTATCCTTTGCTTGTTTCATCCCAAGGCTTGTAGGCCCGAGGATCGGATGGATAACCGAGTTCCGGCGCGTAAGGGCGGAATTGATCGTCGTCGTGGCGGAAAATCGTGTATTCCGGCCCGAATTGCTCAACAAAATACGCCGAGTATCCGGTCATAAACACATACACGGGCAGCAAAACTACGGTTCCGATATAAGGAAGGCCCGCGATGCAGCATGTGCAAAGAACCAAGATGGTTGATACCACCGCGATCAGGCTCCAGAAGACAATCCGCATGATGCCAAAGAGAATCACCGATCCGAGATTGTCCTTAACATGCCCCCACGCCTCGCTCATGGCCGGTCCAACCGTGATGCGGCGGGCATACATCACAGGCATGACAATCTGATCGAGAAAAAAGGAGAAAAACACCATTGCGCAACCAAAGGGCGCCGCAATCAGGCCCACCGTGACAAGGCGCGTCAACAGGGAGCCTATAAGGGCTTCCGGATGAACCGTGCCGGTTTCAATCACAGCCTGAATAGGCCCCAGAAACGCAAAAATGGCCGCCAAAACCAGCAGAAATCCGATCAAGATCAGGATCATCCGCACGCGGAAGATGGAGTTGCCCAGTTCGCTGAATTCGCTCCAAGGTTGGCGAACCAGCGCGCGGTTGAACGCCAGATTGTCGAGAAACATGAATTCGCCGCGGCTGCGCAACCAGGCGAATAGCAGCGAAATAATCAAAACGAGAAAAGCGATCAGCAAAATAAAAATCACCAACATGCTGGAGTATTGGCGGAGAAATTCTATAATCTCGGAGGGGACTTGCTGGGGAGATCCAAATGGCGTTCCCGGAGGAAATGCGCCTCCCCGGCCGCCGCCTTGGAAACTTCCCGGATTCGGCACGCCACCGCGTCCGCCCCCCTGTCCCAGATAGGCCAGCCAGGCGGTGAATCCCAAAACAAACCACTTCCCGAGATCGAACGGATTGAACAGCGTCCGCTTGATCAGGCCAAAACAGCGCTCGATCGGCTCGAAGGCGGAAACCACATAGGACGAAGGACCAATAAACGATCCTCCAGCGCCTCCGGAGGGTCCTGGTCCTCCCGCGCCTCCCGTGGGGGGCGGAGGAGGCGCGTAGCCCGGCGGCGGTGCGTATCCTGATGGAGGCGCATACCCCGAGGTAGGCACATATCCCTGCGGCGCCGGGCCATACCCTTGCGGCTGGCCAAATCCAGAAGGCGGTGGCGGCGGCGGAGGAGGTGGGGGCGGCGGTGGCGGCGGAGGCGAGGAAAAATTTGAATAAGCCATCCCTGTTATC
>CAYUNT010000230.1:0-6443 GCA_964446285.1 uncultured Candidatus Sumerlaeota bacterium
GACGATCTATCGCGGCTCTTCAGGCCGCCTGATTCCGGGCGGATTCGATTCCCAGGCCTTCGCTTCGCTCCGGCCTGGGCTAAGGGATTTCGGCCCGTTGGGTCTGAAGAAGAGAACGCTTTCTCCTGCAATCCCTGCTAATCATAGAAGGTTTACGGAATTGTCCTGGCCTTTGTGCCGGATGCAGCGAGTTTGTGCTTGTCGGCCGTCCGGAAAAAGGCATCCTGATTCTTAAGTTGGCGAGTTGACTCTTTCGCATCGACGTTCTATTCTTACTTTGCAGGTCATTTTTTTGCGGGAGGTCTTCTCGATGGGTGGCGGCCTATTTTACGGGACAACAAAGTGGCGCCGAGAGACGTGCAAAGTGGGCAGGGAATAAAATAGGCTAAAAGCGATATTGACAGGATATTGAGGGAGAATCTGTCCTCTCTGGCAATTCATCCGGAGGATTTCAGAAAGAGGGACTCGGTCGTTTCAGGAGCACATTTCACAGGGGGATGACATAATCATGCGAGGTGCATTGGCGCAATCCCGCTTCCGCGCGGCCACGCCAGTTTTGATTTTTTCTATTTTCATAACTGCGGCGCAGATATTTTTTGCCCCTTCTGCTGTTCGAGGGGAAAGCCAGAATCTGAAGTTTGTGGGGCAAATTGGCGGAGTCTGCAGCGCGCTTGTGGTTGATGGGAATTCTGCCTGCGCAAGCCAGGGCGCAGGAGATGCTCTGCTTTCGCCAACGCCTTCGCCCACGCCAATTCCCTCCGCCACCAGAACCCCCTTTCCGACGATTTCCGCCACGCCGTCGCCTTCTCCTTCGCCATCGCTCACGCCGTCGCTTTCTCCGACGCTTTCGCCCACGCCTCCTCTTCCCTCGCCTACGCCTTCTCCAACCCCCGAGGGCGATATTCAGGTGTATGATATTCGAATCCGAACCAGTCGGCTGAGTGATTTGAAGTGCAGGGTGGTTTCGCAACTGGATTTTCCGGGCGCGCTGAAAACGGTCGATCTGAGGCTGACCGAGGCGAATCCGGCGCGGATCGGAGGAACAATCGCCATCAGCGGCGTGAATGAGAGCACATACGGCAACGCCAAATTCAGGGGCGCTTTCACCTGGGACGCGAAGAAGTCCCAGTGCGGAATCCGCCTTTCGGTCACAGGCAGCAGCAAGACGGTGCACGAATCGTTCAAGGGAGTGCTGGTGGCGTATCGCAGCGGGAATCGTCTGGTGGTGGACGCTTCCAAGTCCAAGTTCATTTTGAAAACTCCCAAGTATGGCAAGCCGGTATCAGCGGCATGGATTGGCGAGGGCGCGCTGCGAAATCCGGCCTATGAGGCCGTAATTGACGGACTGGATTTCCGCCAGGCCGATACCAAGGGCAGGGTTTTCCGCTCTGAGATGGGGACGATGACGCTTCCCTGGGGCGAGGCGCTCAGCCCTAAAAAGCGAGGTCTTGTGGAAAAGCGCTCCTTCAAGCGCGTGAGCGGCGGAGGGATGCTGGAACGGCGCTCCTACACGATGCAATTTTCGCCCTCCCAGGCGGGTCGATTCACTCTGGCGACCAATTGGTTCACGCCGGGCGAACCAGCGGAATTCCCGCTGCAGTCCGCCACCTACAAGAGCTATCGCAGTTCGGGGACGCTCAAACCGCCCTGGCGGCAAGACTTTGCGATGACAATCGGCATGGCTTGGCAACCTTCAGAAATGGCGAAATCGCAAGTGGGGGAGAAGGAGGCGTCGGAGGCGGCGGCATTGGCGGATTCTTCGGAAGACACTGCGCGGAGCGGTGTCGGCTCATCGAGCAGCGCATCGACCAAGGAAGAAGAAGGCCAAACGGAAGCGAACTCAGTGTTGCCGGCGCCAATCGCCACGCCTTATTTTCAACTCAACCTGCCCTTTTCCGATTCCGCCAGCCCCATTCCCAGCGCCACCCCGCGCGTAACGCCCAACGGATAAGTGCTGGAATTTCAGTCAGGTCCTTGCTTATATTCGGGGAGCGGCGGCTATTGTTTTGGAGCCGCCGAGCCTCGTAAAAAAATGCTTTGGCAAAATTCGAGTTTGACCTTGACCGCACAATCTCAAAGGCCCTAAAAAAATCTTTTGCGCGGACGAGTATCCACATACTCGTCTGCCATTTTTTATCAGTCCCGCCGCTGGGATCAGGAAATCCGGGGCGGCATCACAGACAGGAAACCCTATGCCGACGATCAATCAATTGGTGCGAAAAGGGCGCCAGCGCCTGAAAAAGAAGAACAAAGTTCCCGCTCTCGCCAGCTGTCCGCAGAAGCGCGGCGTATGCACACGCGTTTACACAACCACCCCCAAGAAGCCTAACTCGGCGCTTCGCAAGGTGGCGCGCGTTCGCCTGACCAATGGATTTGAGGTCACTGCCTACATCCCGGGCGAAGGTCACAACCTCCAGGAACACTCGATCGTCCTGATCCGCGGAGGCCGTGTGAAGGACCTTCCGGGTATCCGGTATCATGTATTGCGCGGAATCCTGGACACACAAGGCGTGGCGAATCGACGCCGCGGACGCTCGAAATACGGCGCCAAGCGCCCGAAAGAATAAGGATCGCACACCATGAGCCGAAAAAAACACTCCATTGAACGCCCCATTTTGCCAGATACACGCTATGGCAGCAAACTCGTCTCGAAGTTCATCAATTGCATGATGCGAGGCGGAAAGAAAAGCGTAACGGAAAAAGCCTTCTATAAGGCAATGGACATCGTCTCGGAAAAGATCAAGGAAACCGCGCCGTTGGACATTTTCCTTCAGGCCCTGGAAAACGTGAAACCGGTCCTCGAAGTGAAAAGCCGGCGCGTTGGCGGCGCCAACTACCAAGTGCCTGTCGAAGGGCGTCTGGCCCGCCGCCAGGCCCTTTCGTTCCGCTGGCTTATCACCAGCGCCCGTTCGCGCCCCGAGCGCGGAACGCCAAACAAACTCGCGCTCGAAATTGTCGATGCCTTCAATAACACAGGCATCGCCGTGAAGAAAAAAGAAGACACGCACCGCATGGCGGAAGCCAACAAGGCGTTTGCCCACTATCGCTGGTAGGCGCGCGCTTGGCGGTTTCAGGAGAGTTTCCGCGGCGGCATTTCCGATTCGGAGCACTGGCCTGCGCCGCATTCTCCAGAAACTTCGGCTTCCATTTCGCCGGCAACGGTTGCAGGCAATTTGAGTGAAGGTTCTTGCGGGGTTTTCCTCACCAGGAAAGCCCCGCAGTCTTTTTTGCCTCTGGCGGCGTCAAAATGAATACTGATCTGCGTATCATAATCATGGGACCTGCGAGACGAATGGGACCTATGGGATACTTGACAGCTGAAGCGAGCGCATACGCTGTATAGGTTTGCCAGGCTCCTGATTGTGCCAATGAAAATGTAAAAAGCGCGCTAGGACGCGAATTATTGCGTGCGAATGCCGGAAACGGTTGACCTTGCGTCTGAAATGGCCCCATAGAAAATACATGAGTGGCAGGACAGACCTCCTCTCAGGGATGGATTTTCCCTGCGTGGTGTATGGAGGGTCTGCCTCCGCCCGATTCAAGATCAACTTCGGAGGATTTTCACGGCCATGACTCCGGCCTCCCCCAAACCCTCCATGCGCGCCAAATCCATTGCCGTCACGGGCGCCGACGGCATGTTGGGCACAGAACTCGTCAAGCAGTTGCGCCGCATGGAAGGGGTGCGTCTTTTCCCTCTTACCATCAAAGATGTGGACATTACGGACTTGATCGCGGTGCGCGACCGCCTGCGCGCTCTCCGGCCCGATATTCTCATTCATACTGCCGCGTTCACTCAGGTGGACACGGCCGAAAAAGAACCGCTCACCGCCTTTATGGTCAACGCGGAAGGCACCAAGAATCTGGCGTTTTTCTGCCGCGATCTTGGCATCGAGATGGTCCACATTTCGACCGATTATGTTTTCGATGGCGAAAAAGGGAAACCTTATGTCGAAAAGGACCGCACATGCCCCATCAACACTTATGGGCGGACCAAGGAATTGGCCGAGCAGTATGTGCAGGGGCTTCTGGACCGTTACAAAATCATCCGCACATCCTGGCTGAACGGCTTGGGCGGCCCATATCCGCGCAATTTCATCGAAACGATTTTGCGCATCGCCAAGCAAAAGAACAGCCTTTCGGTTGTGGACGACCAGATCGGGTGCCCGACCTTTACATTCGACCTCGCCCGCTGCCTGATTCTGCTTTTGGAAACTCCCGAAAGCGGGATATTTCATATAACGAATTCGGAATGCTGTTCCTGGCACGAACTGGCCAGCGAAATCATCCGCGTGTCCGGCCTGGCGGGAGTGGAGGTGAATCCAATAAAAACCTCGCAGTTCCGCTCGCTGGCCCGCCGTCCCAAATTCAGTGTTTTGCGCAACAAGCGGCTTGAGGAAATGGGTTTTGACCCGCTGCCCACTTGGCGCGAGGGGCTGCGCGAGTATTTCCGCCGCCGCCGCCTTCGCGAGAAAGCCATGCTCACTCCGCCCCCACTTGATCAGGAATCCCTTGTGTGACCTCGCTAGCCCTGCCGCTTCGGCGCGTGGGAATTGTGCTGCGCGATTCGTCGGACGCCGAAACCATCAAGCAGGCGCGCGCCGCCTTTGAGCAACGCGGCGCGGCCGTTGAACTCATTCACGAATCCGAAGCGCCCACGCCTGGCGGACATGTTCCTGCCCCCGCGCCTGAGGCGGCTTTTGATTTGATGATTGCCCTGGGCGGCGATGGCACAGTTCTGCGCGCATTCCACGCTCACCCAGGCGTTCCTATTCTTGGAATCAATTTCGGAACTCTCGGATTTCTTACCGCCTGCGATGCCGCAGAGATGGAAAAAGCAGTTGAGAACATCTATTCCGGGCAGTCATTTCTCGAAGAGCGCCTGGTTCTCCAAAGCATTCATCGCGGCGTGCTTCGCCTTGTCCTCAACGAACTGGTCATCAAGGGAGTCACACGCATGGCCGATGTGGACGTGACTATTGATGAAAGCTTCGTGCATACGTTTCGCGGCGATGGTGTCATCATCGGAACACCCACTGGATCGACCAGTTACCTCATGTCCACAGGCAGCCCGATCCTGATGCCGCGCACGGATTGTTTTGTCCTCAACGGGATCAATGAGCACCGTTTTTCCGCGCGAAGCATCGTGATTCGCGGATCGTCCGCCGTCCGGCTGCGCTTGAATCCTTCGAGCCGAGAGCATCAGGTTTTTCTTTGTCATGACGGGCGCGACAAGATCGAACTCGCCCCGGGCGAGGACATCGACGTCAGGCGCGCCCAGCAACCGGCCCGCCTTGTCTTTTTCGAACGCAACTATTTTTTCAAGAACCTCAAGTCACGTCTGAACTGGTGAACATGGCCGCCCCACTGCACGCATGGCCCCGGACCCCGGCGGAGGCCGCCGCGCTGCAGCGGGAACTGGCCCCGCAGATTCTTGTGCGTTCCATACGCCCGCTGCGCGAACTCCGCTATGCCGCCGGACTGGATGTCTCCTATGAACGGTCCACGGATTCGTGCCATGCGGCTGTGGTGATGGTGGATTTGCGCTCGATGGAAACCCTGGAAGAGCGGACACACTCTTGCGTATCGCCGTTTCCTTATATACCAGGCCTGCTATCTTTTCGTGAATTGCCGCCGCTTCTGGAGGCAATGGCCTCGATGCGCCAGCGCCCGGACGTCCTGATCGCGGACGCGCAAGGCATTGCCCATCCGCGCCGGTTTGGACTGGCCTGCCACGCCGGACTGTGGATGGGAATTCCGTCGGTGGGATGTGCAAAATCCATTTTGATTGGAACGTGCGAGGAGCCGGGAGCGGAGTCGGGCGCTTCGTCGCCGCTGATCGATCCGAAAACGGGCGAGACCCTCGGGGCAGCCTTGCGCACGCGCCGCGGAGTGCGCCCAGTGTATGTTTCGACTGGCCATGCGATTTCGCTCGAAGACGCCGCCGCGCTTGTGCTCGCCTGCGCGCCCCGATTCCGAATTCCTGAGCCGGTTCGGCGCGCCCATGTGCTGTCGAACCGGGCGCGAATGGATTATCTTGTCCGCACAGCCGCGCCCTTCGGATCCAGGGCATTCCAATGAGCGAAAATCCGTCCGCCGCCGAGAATCAGCTGCGCCGGTGCGATTTGCACATCGGCACCGCGGGGTGGTCGTATCCTGATTGGGAGGGATTTGTGTATCCGGCGCGCAAGCCGCGTGGATGGCATGCGCTGGATTTTATTTCCGCGCTGTTCAATACGTGCGAGATCAATACGTCATTCTATCATATTCCGCCGCCGTCGCACGCGGAGTCGTGGGTGCGCCGCCTGGCTGGGCATCCGAAATTCCTTTTTACGGCGAAGTTATGGCAGGGATTTACTCACAGCGAGCCTGAGAGCGCGGGATCGAGCGCGGGACCAGCGGCAAGAAGCGACGCGGGGATGCCGGGGCGGGTCGGCAGGGGAATG
>CAYUNT010000231.1:0-6383 GCA_964446285.1 uncultured Candidatus Sumerlaeota bacterium
TCCTCGCGCCGCCTTCAGGGCGCGGGGTTCTCCCTCCCCAACCTGGGGTTCCGCTGGCGCTCCACCCCAAGCTACCCTCTTTGGCCTCTTCAAGGCCACCGCGGGATTCTTTGCAAAAAAGTGAGATGCGCCCGTGCGCTACACTGGCGCTTGACATGCAAGGTTCATGAAGATCACCATATAGTAGAATGGGCATAAAGGCGGATTTATTTCAATTCGCCGGACGGAAAATCTACTCACAGGGAGAACATCGCATGAAACGATTGCTTATGGCAGTTATGGGAATGCTATGGCTTGCCGCCTCTGCGTTCGCGCAAACAAACGCGGCGGCGGACAAATCCCAGCCCGTGAAGATCGGCGCCATTTTCGCCGTAACAGGTCCGGCGTCGTTCCTTGGCGCTCCGGAAGCGAAAACAACGCAGATGCTTGTGGATAAAATAAACGCGGAAGGCGGAGTGAATGGGCAGAAGCTCGAGCTCATTATCAAGGACAGCGGTGGGAATCCGGAAAAGGCATTCTCCTTCGCCAAGCAATTGATCGAGGAAGACAAAGTTCTGGCGATCATCGGCCCTTCAACAAGCGGCGAGACGCTCAAGATCAAGGCGCTTTGCGAAGAGAACAAAATGATCCTCGTTTCCGCCGCCGCCGCGGAAGCCATCGTAAATCCAGTGGCCCGTTATGTATTCAAAAGCCCGCAGAAAGACAGCCAGGCCGTGACGTGGATTTTTAAGACGATGAAAGACATGGGAATAAGCAAGATCGCCGTGCTCAACAGCAACGACGGATTTGGCCAGGCTGGCGCGAAGCAACTGGCCGAAAGCGCGAAGGAGATGGGCATCGAAATCCTCGCGAAGGAAGAATACGACAAGCAGGCGACCGACCTGACCGACATTCTGACCAAGGTCAAAGCCAATCCGGCCATTCAGGCCGTTGTGAATTGGTCGATCGTTCCCGCGCAATCAACCATCGCCAAAAACATGAAGCAAATCGGCCTCAATATCCCGCTGTTCCAGAGCCACGGCTTCGGGAACCGCAAATACATCGAGCGGGCTGGCGTGGCCGCCGAGGGAATTTTGTTCCCCGCGGGGCGCCTGCTTGTGGTGGACGATCTTCCGACCACTCATCCGCAAAAGAAGCTCCTCGCCGAATACAAAAAAGACTACGAGGAGAAGTTCAAAGAGGACGTGAGCACATTTGGCGGCCACGGCTATGACGCGCTGATGATCGTTGTCGAAGGGCTGCGCAAGGCCGGAACTCCGGACCGCGACAAAGTGCGCGACGCCATTGAAAATCTGAAGGGATTTCCTGGCACGGCGGGCATTTACAATTTCTCGCCCACGGATCATACGGGCCTTGATCTCAGCTCGCTCGAAATGCTGACGGTCAAGGACGGCAATTTCCACATTTACAAAAAATAGGCCCTGACCGACCATACCGCAATGGCAGAGGGAAAGTGATGGCCCCGGCGGGGGAAATGCCGGGGCCATTTTCTGCCCGGAAGTGCAATTCAATCTCGAGTCAAGCCCCGCCCGGAATTGGAGGCCACGAAATCCGCTATTATGTGGCTGCAATATCTCCTATCGGGAATTACCAAAGGCAGCATCTATGCGATTGTGGCGATTGGCTTCAACCTGATCTACAGCGCCACAGGCATATTGAATTTCGCCCAGGGGGAGTTTGTCATGCTGGGCGGGATGATCGCTGTGACGCTCTCGTTCTTCCTGCCGCTGCCAGTAGCTGTGGCGGCATCGGTCGTGATCGTCGCCCTGTTAGGATGCATCCTCGAAGTGGCGCTATTCCGAAAACTGCGCCACCATTCGATTCTCCACATGGTCATCATCACCATCGGGCTTTCTATTGTGATTCAGGAGGCCGCGCTGCACATCTGGGATGAAAAGGTCCGCGCGCTTCCCTATTTCACCGGCAACGAAATTTCATCGATTCAATTCTGGGGCGCCGCGATTTCGCCGCAAGTGCTGTGGGTGCTGGGCGTTGTGGCGGTTTGCGTGATTTTGCTTCACGTTTTCCTGCGCTATACGCTGCGCGGGCGGGCCATGAGGGCTTGTTCCTCGAACCCCGATGCCGCGATGCTATCTGGGATTAATTTGTCGAATATGCGGACGCTTTCCTTCGGACTAAGCGCCGGACTGGGAGCGCTCGCCGGGTGTGTGATTTCGCCGATTACAATGACGCAATATGAAATGGGCGGGCCGCTTGCCATCAAGGGATTCGCCGCTGCCATCCTCGGCGGAATGGGCAATCCGATGGCCGCCGTCGCTGGAGGGCTGATTGTCGGCATCCTCGAGGCGTTTTTCGTCAGCAGGATGCCGGCAGCCTATAACGATGTGGCGGCGTTTGGGGTTCTGCTTCTGGTGCTTTTTGTGCGGCCGCACGGATTGTTCGGCTCACCGGCGGGGGAGGGCGTCCGCGAATGCTGATGCGCCTCGTGAAACGAATCGGCCCAATGGCGGCTTGCGTGATTGTTGTGGCCGCTTTGCATTTGATCATGCGCGCCTCCGGCAAGGAATACTGCCTTACGCAGCTCACCATGGCGGCCTATTATTCGATTGTGGTGATGGGCCTGTGCCTTGTGATGGGTTTTGCCGGGCAGGTATCGCTTGGCCACGGAGCGTTTTTCGCCATTGGCGGCTACACATCTGCCGTTCTGACCACATACGATTTCCTCGCTTTTCAGGACGCGGCGTGGGCGATCGTGTTGCGCAAAATGCACGTCTTTGCGGCCCATGCAGACCTTTACGGCTCGCCAGTGCTCACCGTGTCGCCCTGGGCCGCCTTCGTGGTCGCGATGCTGCTGACTCTAGTCATCTCCGCGCTCATTGGCTATCCGGCGCTTCGCCTAAAGGGGCATTATCTCGCGATGGCGACGCTTGGCTTTGGTTTGATTGTCTATAAGGTCATCCTCGGAACACCAGTGCTCGGGGCGGCGGATGGAATCACGGGAGTGCCCGCGTGGAACCTTGGCCTGGGACTGAGCATTTCCGCCAAGAGCGCCGCTCGCGTGCCAAATTACTACATCGCCTGCGTGCTGATGCTGCTGACTCTGACCGTGCTGCGGAATCTCGTAAATTCGCGCGTCGGCCGCGCGCTGCTCGCCATTCACGACCGCGAAATGGCCGCCAACGCGATGGGGATCAATACCTCGGTATATAAGTTGCGGGCGTTCGTGGTGAGCGCGCTGCTCGCGGCAATGGCGGGCGTGTTTTTCACGCATTACACGGGCGGAATCGGCCCCTCGGAAGCGGGCGCTTTCAAGTCCGTGCGGCATCTTGCTTTGGCCGCCGCTGGCGGGATGTCCAACCTTTGGGGCGGCATGATTGTCAGCACAGTAATCAATTATTTTTCACTGCGAGGGTGGTTTGGCACGTATGACCACGCAGTGTTTGGGGCGTTGCTGATAGCGATTATTTCGCTGGCGCCTGACGGGCCTCTTCAGCCGCTTGGCCGGCAGATTCGGAGTTTGTGGCGCAGGATTTTCGCCGGGAAGGAGAAAGACGCGCGTCATGGCGCTCTTGGAAGTTGAAAACATCCGGCGCAGTTTCGGCGGCCTCGTGGCGCTCGACCGCGTGTCGTTCCAAGTCAACGAAGGGCAGATCAAAGCATTGATCGGCCCGAACGGCGCGGGGAAAACGACTCTGTTTAATATCGTCTCGGGCGTTTTGAAGGCGGATGCGGGGCAGATTCGTTTCGATGGGAAATCCATCACTGGCCTTAAGCCATTTCAGATCGCTGTCCGCGGCATTTCGCGCACGTTCCAGAATCCGAGCCTCTTTTTAAGGATGAGCGCGCTCGAAAACGTCATGGTCGGCCGCCATCCGCGAACTCGCAGTGGATTTGCCAGTTGCTGCCTGCGGCTGCCGCGCCAGCGCAGGGAAGAACGCGCCATTCGCGACGCGGCGATGGAGCAATTGGAATTCGCTGGATTGTCCGCGAAGGCCGCTGTTGCGGCGGGGGCGCTTGCGTTTGGGCAGCGCCGCATGGTCGAGATCGCGCGCGCCATGGCCACGGAACCGCGCCTCATGCTCCTCGACGAACCGGCGAGCGGACTCAATACGCGCGAGACGGACGAACTGGCGCGGCTGATTCGAAAAATCCGCGACAAGGGCATTACGATTCTCCTCGTCGAACACGACATGACGATGGTGATGGACATCTCGGACGAAATTTTCGTGCTGCACAACGGGACGCCTCTTGCCGAAGGCGCGCCCGCCGCCATCCAAAACGATCCCCGCGTTATTTCGGTCTATCTGGGAGAATAGCCACCTGCGATGCTTTTGCAAGTGACCAACCTGCAATGCGGCTACGGCAGCCTCGAAGTGATCCGGGGCGCAAGCCTGCACATCTGCGCGGGAGAAACGGTTGGCCTGCTTGGCGCGAACGGCGCAGGCAAGTCGTCGCTCCTGAAGGCGCTCGTTGGGCTGATCCAGCCGTGGAATGGCTGCATTCGCATCAATGGACGCCCCACGCGCGGCCAGTCGCCCTGGCGGAGCATCAGCAACTCGGTGGTGCTTGTGCCAGAGGGACGGCAAATTTTCGCCGACATGACCGTGCGCGAAAACCTCCTCATCGGCGGCTATCGCAACCCCGACCGCAAAATGGACATGGAAATCGTGCTCGACCGTTTTCCGCGTCTGCGCGAACGGATCGGGCAGGTGGCCGGAACGCTTTCGGGCGGCGAGCAGCAGATGCTGGCGCTCGGGCGCGCGCTCATGGCCCGTCCGCGCCTTCTGCTGCTCGATGAGCCGTCGATGGGCTTGGCGCCGCTCATGGTCAAGGAAGTCTTCGCGGAAATCCGCAAACTGAAGGACATGGGCGTGACCGTGCTGCTCGTCGAACAAAACGCTACGGCGGCGCTTCAAATCACCGACCGCGCCTATGTAATGGAAACGGGCGAGATCATTCTCGAGGGCGAATCGGCCTCGCTGCTCGACAATCCCGAAGTCAAACGCGCCTATCTCGGCAAGGGCTACAAAGAGGTTTGGGAATGAAAGTCTTCGACCGCCGATACGAAATGATGCCGCGCGCGGAACTGGAGCAGTTGCAGCTCGAACGGCTCCAGGCGCTGCTCGTGCGTTTGCGGCGCAGCGTGCGCCGATACCGCGAAATCCTTGCCGAGGCGAGTGTTAAGTCGCTCGGCGACCTGGCGCGCCTGCCGTTCACAACGCCCGAGGATGTGGCGGCGAGTTTCCCCTATGGGATGTTCGCGCTGCCGCTTCGCGAGGTCAGCCGCCTCCACTCGATGGTGGGGCCGCAGGGAAAGCCAATCGTCATCGGCCACACGCGCAACGACCTTGCGCAATGGGGCCGCCTCGTGGCGCGCCAACTCGTCGCGGGCGGCGTCACGGCGCACGACATCATTCAGGTCTGCTTTGGCGGCGGCGTGTATCGCGGGGCTTCGGGCTACGGACTCGGGGCGGAGTGCATCGAGGCGTCGATCATCGCCGAAGACCCGCACCACATCGAAAATCAGATGGCGATGCTTCAGAATTACCGCCCGACGATCCTCATCACTACGCCCGCCAACGCGAAAAAACTGATCCGCCTCATGGACGAGCGGCGCATCGATCCGCAGTCGCTCTCGCTGCGCACAGTGCTCCTATCGCACCCCGTGGACCGCGACACGCGCGATCAACTCAAGGCGGGATTATTCGCCGACGTGCGGTGCAATTTCGGGATTGGCGAGATTCTCGACCCGGGCCTGTGCATCGAGTGTGAGGCGGGGCAATTCCACGCGAACGAAGATCATTTCCTCGTCGAAGCCGTCGAAGGCGAACTCGTTGTGACGACGCTATGCCGCGAGGCGATGCCGCTCTTGCGCTATCGGACGCGCGTCGCCTGCGAAATCCGGCGCGAAAAATGCCAGTGCGGACGCACCGGCGTCGTGCTTGTGCCCGGCAAACGGCTGGACGGGCAACTCAACGTGGCCGGGATGCCGCTCTATCCGGATCAAATCGCCGAGATTTTGAATCATACGCGCGCCGGCGGACACGAATATCGCGCCGAGGTCCAGGAACAGAGCCTGGAAATTAGCATTCGCGTGACGGCGGATTTATTTGGCGACACGGTGCTCACGCTCGAAACCCTGGCGGAAACCGTCCGCTCCGAGTTTCTCACACGGTTTGGCATCGAGGCGCACGTGCATTTCGTCACGCAACTTTGATGGAAAAAGATTGTTAACCGCGAAAACCGCTAAAAAACGCGAAAGGAGAATATTCTTTTTTCGTTATTTTCGCGCTATTCGTGGTTGAAATCTTGCTATTGGTTACTTTGTCTCTTTAGACAAATGCGGGGACAGCAACCCAATTTATAATACTGGAGTGTAGTGAAAATGGTCTGATAATTCTTGTGCGCCAAAGGCGCGAAAA
>CAYUNT010000232.1:0-6368 GCA_964446285.1 uncultured Candidatus Sumerlaeota bacterium
CCCCCCGCCCGCTGCCTCGCCGCTGAAGTCGTTTGGAGGAGGCCCCGAGGCAGCCCCGCCCGAAGACAGCCGCTTGTTCATTCCCGCGCTGGACGAACCTTTGCCCCAAGGCGCCGCCGCCGCGCCGGGCGCGCCTTCCGAGCAACCTCCAAGCATTCTATTCCCGGACATCGCGCCTGTGTCTGGGCAGCCGTCGTATATGCAGCCCGCGACGTCCTCGGGCGCGCCCCGGCAATCGCTGCCCGCGAGCGCGCCACCCTTGCCGCCATCGTCAAGTTCCAGCCCCTCCTTCGGCGGCGCCATCCCTTCCGGGGACTTTTCCGGACAAAGCGGAATCGGCTTGGGCGTGGGCGGATTGGTCGCTCCGTCGCAAGGCCCAATGATGGCGCCCGTCGAGCCAAAAGGTCCTCCCAGACCCGACGTGCCTCCGCCGCATGATTCATCGTTTGGATCATCAAGCGCGTCTGTTCCGGCTCCGCCGTCAAGCAGCCCGTTCGAGGTGCCGTTCACCCCGCTCCTGCCGCCGGGTCCTGAGGCGGTGGCGGCGGCCGAGACGCCCTATGCCCCTCCGGAGCGACCTGTTGCCGCCCGCAGGGTTCCTGAGCCAAGCGCTTCGTCCGCTCCCGCCGAGACGCCGCTGCCCACGTCAGAAGAAGTAATCGCGGCAATGGACGAGGCGACTGTTTCGGCGCGCGGACGCCAAAGACTGGCTGAAATTCCTGATGCTCCTGCTCCTGCGCCCGCGCCAGTTGCTCCTTCGGCGCAGGCCGTCCGGCCGCCTGCGATGCCCGCTGCGCAGCCCAAAGAACCCGCCGCGGAGACTCCGCGCCCGCCCGCCAAGCCGATTTCGCCAATTCCCGACATGGAGTCTTCGGACTTCGACGGCCAAACAAAGTTCCTCGAACAAAAGAAGATGGAGCGCGAGAAAGAAGAACGGCGCAAGGCGCAGGAATATGAGGTGCTTCTCGAACACAGCAAATTTGCCTGCATCCTGCCCATAGGCAAGCGCATCCATCTCAACGAAATTTCCGCCGTTCTGGCGCAGTTTCTGGGAATTGATGAAACCGCGGCCCGCAGGCGAATTCGCGCGGGCAAGGGCGTTCTGCTGATGGACCTCGCCTATGACGACATGGTCGAGTTTTATCGTTCGCTCGTCGATTGCCCGCAAAAGGTCCAGTTTATCCGGCAAGCCGAAGAAGCGGATTTTGGCGCGCCCCAGGAAGTAATTTCCATCCGTCCCAACAGCGCCGTGGCACGAGTGACAACAGACAGGGCGCAATTCAAAATGGAATGGCAGGAAGTGAAACTCCTGAGCACCGGGCGCATCCTGATCGCCCGGAGCGATCCTGCCCGTTCGCAATTGATTGCCGACATTTTCCTGAACAAGCCGCGCAAGCACCTGCGGCTGTTCCAATCCACGTTTAATGTCCATGCCTACGGGACTTTTGACGGCGACCCGGACGAGCAGTTCCGCTCGATCGTCCTGAGCCTGCGCGATCATTGCCCTAAGGCCATCCGCAGCCATACGATCGATCTGTTGTCCAAGCAGCCTGCGGCGGATCTTCAGCCGTTCGAGTCCACCATCGAATACGACAACTACAACCGCTGGCTTCTCCTGAGCAATTTGTGCGAGGAGATCAACCCCGCCCGCAGGCGCTCGAAGGCCGCCACCAACTACTAGGCGGCGCTGAAGTCCGGACGTCCCTGGCCATCCCAATCGTCCACCGCGCTATTTTCCATTCCTCGCCACGCGGCAACCCACTTGGAAGAAACTGTATTTTCTTTATTATCGCGCGTTTTCTTGTTCGCGCTTCGCGATTTGGCCGCGCCTCTATGCCTTGGATGGGCGGCGGCGTTTGCATTCACCGCCCTCTCGATCCGGATCGCCAAACGAACCGGCATTGTTTCGCACCCCAACGCGCGCACGTCGCATGAAGGCGCGGTTCCCCGCATCGGAGGCATCGGGATTGTCATTCCGTATCTGCTGGCGATTGTGATCTTGCTGATAGGAATGGCAGTTCTTGGCAAGAACACCGGGCCTGATTCGCCCTTTTGGGCGCTGCGCGTTATCAACCCCGGTTTTTTATGGGCCAGCCTGCTCGGTGGAGCGGGCGCATTTGCCTTCGGACTTTGGGACGACATGAAGGGAATGAACCCTGTCGTCAAACTCTTTATGCAAATTGTCATTGCGGTCATCCCGGTGTGCTTTGGCCTGGGCGTGGCGAATTTTTCGCGCCCGGGATTGGGAATTATCGGATTGTCCGGCTGGAGCGCGGGCGTTCTGGGGTTTTGCTGGGTTCTTTTCTGGATGAACGCCTACAATTTCATGGATGGCATCAACGGCATCGCAGGCCGGTTCGGGGAGATTGTGGGGCTTTCTTTTTTCCTCGTGGCCATTGTAGGGGCGGGCGCGGGCGACCGGATGCTGCTGGCGCTGCTGGTGGGCGCTTGCGCGGGATTTCTCAAGTGGAATGCGCCCAACGCAAAAACTTTTATGGGAGATTGTGGCAGCCAGTTTTTAGGTTTTATATTCGCGCTCTGGACGTTGCATCTGCCCGAGGAAACCATGCGGATATGGATTCTCGCGCCGCCGCAGGGCGCGCCTCCCCGCCCGGAACTGGCCGTGCCGTTTCTCGCGCTCGTCCTTATCATGCTTCCGTTTGCGTGGGACGTCGTCTGGACGCTCATCCGGAGGGCACGGCGCGGCGAAAACCTATTCCAGGCGCATCGGTCGCATTTGTATCAACGCCTGCTCGCCACGGGCCTGACGCACGAGCAAACGCTCGCGGTATGCGAATGGACGTTTCGCGTTTGCGCGCTGGCAGGGCTGGTTCTTGCGGGAGGCGTTCGGTATCCGGCGTTGCGCGCCCCGGCGATCCAATGGGGCTGCGTCATCGCCGCCGCGGGAACGATGATAATTTATTCGTTATATGTTATTCAAAAAGAACGAATTTCGCAGGCGAAATCAGGCGAATAGGCGCGTCTTCTTGCGCGCTCAATTCACCAGGCTGGCCAGCAGCCCCACAGTCCAGCCGGGCGCAAGAAACATCAGCGCCAGAGTAATCAGATAAGCAGGTATGTAGTAAAGGGTTCCCTTGAATACCTGCTCGACTGTTGTGTCTTTCGCCATTCCCGCCACGACAAAGCAGCAGATTCCGATGGGCGGCGTGATGGCGCCAAGCGTCGTCACTACGCACAACATTTCTCCAAACCAAATGGGGTCGTAGCCAAGGCTTTCCGCGAGCGGAAAGAAGATCGGCAACGAGATGAGCAAAAACGCAAGCGCGTCCATCACGCAGCCGCCGATCGCGTAAACCCCAAGCATCATGCAGAGAATCATCCAGGCGGGAAAATGCAGCGCGCCGATCCATTCGGCCGTGACGGAAGGCAGGCGCGAAATGGTCATGAACCGCCCAAACACCGTCGCCCCGGCCACAATCATGAAGACCATGCACGAAATCCGCAGCGTATCGGTAAGGGCGGCGAGAAACTTTTTCCAGGATAGTTTTCGCCGCGCCATGCACAGAACCAGGCCGAGAAAACTGCTGACAGAAGCAGCCTCAGTCGGCGTGACACGGCCCGTGAAAAGCGCCACCATGATGACCACAAACAGAATCAGAATATCGACTACGCCAGCCAGCGCCCGCAACCGTTCGCCCCAGGCCGCCTTCTCCCCCGCCGGACCCCACGAAGGATGGCGCAGGCAAATAAGATACACGGTGGCCGCCATCATAACCGTGAGCAAAATCCCTGGAATCACTGTTCCGAAAAAGAGTTTCCCAATGGATTGTCCTGTATAGAGGCCATAGACGACGAGCACGATGCTTGGCGGAATCATGACGCCCAAAGTCGATCCGGCGGCGACAGCGCCCGCGCGAAGTGTTGGGTGATAGTTGTATCGTTTCATCGCGGGCAGGGCCACGGAACTCATCGTGGCGGCGGTGGCCGTGTTCGATCCGCATATAGCGGAAAATCCCGCGCAGGCGAAAATGGTAGTGATCGCCAGTCCGCCGCGCCAGTGCCCGAACCAGCGGTCTGTCGCATGATACAGGCTGTCGCTATAGCCGGCGTAATACATGAATTCGCCGACCAGAATGAACATTGGGATCACAGTCAGGCCGTAATTCGAAAAAATGCCCCAAAATTCCGTTCCGATCAGCCCGAGCGCCGCCTTGAAAGACGTGGCGGCGGCGATTCCCGCAAAACCCACCAGCGCCATGATGAATCCAACGGGAATGCGCAAAATGAACAGCCCCGCCAGCATGACCAGAAGACCCCAGACGCCGAGCATGGGACCGTTCATGATTGACCGGCCTTCTTGCGCCCAAAGGTGATGGCAACGAAATCCGCCAGCATCGCCAGGGAAAGAAGCGCGAATCCAAACGCCACGGCATACACAAAGCCATAATAGGCGATTTTCAAGGTTTCGGAGACTTCACCCTCGCGCCGGATTGTCATGCCCCACAAATATACCTGCCAGGACACAATGGCGAAAAACACAAGATTTACCAGGTAATTCAACGCATCAAGCGCGCGATGCAGCCAGGGCGGGAAATGCCGAGCCAGAATATCGACCATGATGTGGTCTTTGCGGCGCTGCGTGTGCCCCAGCGCCATCGCTATCACGAGCGCGCCCAGAAATCCCACCATTTCATAAGCGCCCGGAAATGATTTCCCGAACATGCGAAGAATCACGTTGGAGGCCGCCACGCCCATCAGACCCAGCGCCGCCAGACCTCCAGTCACTAGAGCCACTCGATTCAGTGCCGCACTAGCCCGTTCAATGCTCTTCATTGCACCTTCCTCAGACAAAAAGCCCCCGCCGGAGAATTTGACACTTGGCGCGGCGGCGCATTTTACAGGGCCATGCTTGCAAGGCCATGCGCCGCCCGCGCCCCGGCGTGCATCCCGAAACGTTTACTTTATTTCCGCTTCGTATTTCTTCTTGAGCGCCAGCATGTCTTTCACGATCTGATCGCCCGGCAGGCCCGCTTCCGTTACCCGTTTGACGTATTCGTCGGT
Source organism: uncultured Candidatus Sumerlaeota bacterium (assembly GCA_964446285.1). Taxonomy (GTDB): domain Bacteria; phylum Sumerlaeota; class Sumerlaeia; order SLMS01; family CAYUNT01; genus CAYUNT01. The sequence goes on from CAYUNT010000232.1 coordinate 5,023, forward strand.
CATCGGCTTGAGCAGTTCGGCGATCTTCGCTTTGTCCGCCGCCGGGAACTCGGTAATCTGGTGTTTGTGATTCTCGCGCGACCAGGCAAGAGCCTCATCCACGTGATCGTCCACATATTTGCCAGTCCAAAGGGCCTGTTCGCGGCCGAGGTCGTCCAGAACACGCTTCACGTTGTCCGGAAGTTTGTTCCATTTGTCGAGATTCATCACCACGGCAAACGAGACCACATGAAGGTTTTCGCGCACGGCGTAAGGGCAATAGGTCGCGAAGTTGAAGTCCTTCAGAATTTCCATCGAGGACACCATGCCCTTGACCACGCCCTTTTGAATCGCGTCCGGGGTTTCGGATTGCGGCATTCCCACCGGCTCGGCGCCGAGGCGTTTCACGACGTCCACGCCCGTGCCCGAAACGCGCAACGGCATCCCCTTGAGGTCCGCCAGCGAAGCGACCGGTTTGGCCGTCATAATGTTGGAAGGCGGGCAGGTGAACAGCGTCAGAATTTTCACCTTCTCGAATTCCTTGGGTGTGTATTTATACATAATCAAATCGTAAAGCGTCAGCGACGCCACCTTGGCGCTGGGGAACCCCACGGGCAGGTCCACCGATTCCGACACAGGGAAACGGCCCGGCTGGTAGCTCATGGCGAAATTGCCGATGTCGGCCGTCCCGGAAATCACGCCGTCGAACATATTCTTGGCCCCGAGCAGCGTTCCGCCCGGGAAGGTTTGCACTTTGACTTTGCCGTCGGTGCGTTTCTCGACCTCGGTTTTCCAGCGTTCCATTTGGACGCAGGGGAAGGTCGAGGCGGGCGGGAAGTTGGCGTAGGTCAGGGTGATTTCGCCCTCCGCGAAAACCTGCGAGGGGGCAAGCATTCCCAATCCCATCATCAAAACAGTTGTGGCAACGGACAGCATTCCAGCGGAAAAAAGTCGTTTCATGGCGCAAAAGCTCCTTTCCAAAAGCTGCAAAAGGTTTCGTAGCTGATGGCGGCCCTGTCAAATCAAAATGGCAAATGGAAGGTAAAGCGCAGGTACATGGTGTCCCCCAGGAGCGGAAGGGCAAGCGGCCTCAATGGCTGCTTTCCATAGTCAGGATGCCCACTTTGAGGTGTATGGGCCGAACAGGCAAACCAAGCGTTCTAGCCTGGTTGAGGGCCAATGGACTTCTTCCTACAGGCCGCAGGAGCATACGATAATGCCCCACTTTACAAGTCTAAATTGGGTTGCTGTCCCCGCATTTGGTCGGATATGGCATGGTCGAAACAAGATGGGCTTTTTAACAGAGACTATTATAACTGGAGTGTAGTGTTTTTGAAGCAAAGAAGTGATAGGGAGGGGATGCCGTT
>CAYUNT010000233.1:0-6350 GCA_964446285.1 uncultured Candidatus Sumerlaeota bacterium
CTGTATTCTTTTGCTCCTTCAGAGCAAATTCAGGGAACAGAATTACGGGAAATTGATATAAGTCCTATAGGTCTTATAGGTCCCATAGGTCCCATTTGGGCTTTGCCTATGTGTATATTGGAATTGGCACAAGGTCTCCTAGCGGACCTTTATCACCCTCGTTCCGGCGATGAGGTCGTGGAGGGCGCGCTTGTCGGCGCGGAAGGCCGCGATCAGGTAGCCAATATAGCAGATGAAATTGCTCACAAGATAGCCAAGGAATCGTAGTATGGCAGGCCCCCAGCTGGGCTGCGATCCATCCATGTTCACGACTTTAATGCCCATTGCCATTTTGCCGACGGTCTGGCCTTTGAGCGCGATCATGACGATAAAATAGATCGGGCTGGTAATGAGCGCAACAATGATGAACATGCCAAACGCGGCGAAAACTCCAGCAGCGGCGGCTCCAGGATTGTTCTGACCGGCAGAGGCGGCTCCTCCGGCCACAAGCGCAAGGACCATTCCCACCAGCCAGATAACTATTCCGAGAAGAACATTGTCGATCAGCCAGGCCGCGAGGCGGATCCAGAATCCCGCCGGTTCGCCTTCCGCCGCCGCTGGCGCGGCCGCAGGGGCGGAATAGGCAGAGGCGGCAACGGGCGCGGCAGGAACAGCTGGCCGCGCAGGAGCCGCCGGAGCGGGAGCAAACGCGGGCGCCGGAGGCGGTGCCATCGCTTCTCTAGGCGCTCCGCCGTGTCCTGGCATGGGCGGTCCGGCGCTGAATTCATCGTGGCGAGCAACGGGATGAGCGGGCGGCGCCTGGGAGCGCGGCGCCTGCGGCGGAGGCGCTTGTGCAGGCGCGGGCGCAAAGGGAGAAGGCCCTGTCGCAAAAGGCGATGCGAATTGTTGCGCAGGTGGCGCTGGCGGCGCTGCAAAGGGCGAAGCAGGCGCTGGTGGCTGCGCCGAGGGGGCAAATGGCGAGGGCACTGCCTGCGGCGGCAATGGAGTGGGCGAAGGCCCCGGATGCGGAGGCAACGGAGTCGGGGAAGGCTGCATAGGCGCTGGGCGCGGTGGCGGCGGCGCGGACGGCGCGGACGGCGCAGGAGGAGGCGCGGCGGGCTGGGGCATCGCAGGATGAGGCGAAACTCCCATCGCATCCTGGCGCACGCGTTCCTGCATCGCACGGGGATCGAGCATCACCGTTTTTTCTTCGGAAATGTCATCGATTGGCTGGCTGAGTTTCTGCTGCGGCTGATCCATCGGCGCGCCGCAATTGACGCAAAACTTGATGCCCGCAGTATTCTCGTGTCCGCAAACCGTGCATTTTATTTTCATGATGGGGCCATCCTTGAGCCGGAGATGGACTCGTCCGATCCTGAAAGACTTCCTTCATTCGCAACCCTGCCGCCCCCGCGCCGGATTGTCAAGCGATCAAGCGGCTCAATTCCGCCTATTCAGCAAACAAACGCAGGTGGGAGATGGGTTTGTCGCGAGGGATCCAGAATGTGAGGCGGGTGTTGCGAGTCTCGAATACGCGCGATTCGATTTGATGATACTCCGCGTCGAGCGCGGCGCGAATTTCCGGAATGCGTCCAGTCTGGTCCATGTCGAGCAGCACAAGCGGGATTTTTTTCGCGCGCAGCATCGAGGCGAGTTCGAGCACCTTCGCCACGCCCGGACCTTCGATGCCGTCGCGCCGTTCATTGCGGTAATTAATGGTCCATATAAAGTTTTCTGAATACTCGGCGGCGACGCGGCGGCGGGTCATTACCGCGTAAAACGGCGGCGCAAGCAGCGGATCGCCAGGCCGCGTATAGTGGTCGATGAGGAAAAACACACGCTCGGCCTGATCCGCCGGGAGTTCGCGCGCAAGCATCCGCGTCATATAATACACAGGCGGCAGAAGTGCGAACACCACGAGCAGCGCGAATCCGCCGGCGCGCAAGAAAGGTGTCGTATCGCCCCATCGCGCATGGCGCAGTCCATCGAGCGGACGGAGCCATTGCCACGCTCCGGCAAGTCCGCACGCGGCGAAAAAGGCCACAAACGGCTCGCCGATTGTGAAAATGTAGTCCACCGTTCCGCCTTTGGCCGTAAAACAAATCGAGAGCCAATGCCCAATGGCACTCCAGACGAGATACTCGCGTCGCTGGCGGTCGAGGCGCGCGGATTCTTCGTTCGATCCAGAAAATCGCCCCTGGAGCAAAAACACGCCAATCCCCGCGGCGGCCACGACGAGCCATTGGCCTTCCAATCCGAGCACAATGTTCATCATGCGCGGCAGTTTCTCCGCCAGGTAGCCCCATAACATTGGCGGCGGCGGAAAGGTTCCGGCCTGGTTGAAAAGAACGTTGTTCCAGAATGCGCCGTCCGTGGCGGCCCCGGCGGCGAAGGCAATCGCGAAATACAGAATGAAAAACGGCGCGAGATAGAACGGAGCGGAGCGCGGACGCCGGCAGAGTAAAAACACGGCGTTGCATACGAAATACGGCGCGGCGGTCATGTTGGTGTGGGCCGCGAGCGCCGAGGCGATTCCCGCGCCGATCAGCGCTCCCCGCCGCTCCATCGACCAAACACCCCACACGGCCAGCAAAAGGAAGAAAATCTCAAGCGGTTCGCTCTGGTAACCGAGCTGCCACCAAAACCCAATCGGGAGAAACAAAAAGATCGCGGCGGCTAGGAGGCCCACCGAATACGCCCTCGCGTCCGGCGCGCCTGCCCCCTTCGCCGCCTCCTCCTTTGTCCCATTCGTCTCATCCGCCCCAGAGGTCCCATTTTTTGCCGCTGCCTGGAAAAACCGCGCCGCCATTAGAAAGATTAAAACCGCCGTGGCGCTTCGCAAAAGGAGGCTGAAGGCTCGAAACGCCAAATGCCAATACTGCGGCGGGAAAAAGGCGTCTCCCGCGCGCGCCAGGGCCGCTCCCGCCACAAAGTGCATCGGCGGCTGCGGCGCCAGAATGTCGCGATACAAAACGACGCCTTGCGTGATCCGCCGCGAAATATAGAGATAATTCCCGTCGCCAAAATCCCAGTAAGTCGGCTTGCTCCAGGTGGAGAGAATAAACACCGCATGGAGCACGATGAGGAGCGCGAGAAGAATCCAGCGCGCTCGCGAGCAATGGGGAAAGTCGCAGGAACTGTTCAAGGTAGCATTTCTTTCATGCCATGGATCATTCGCCCCGCGCGTTCGCAGCGAGGGCCAGGCAAGCAAGCCATACACCGGGAGACGTTTCAACGGTTTGTCTTGCGGGCGCGGGCGCTTGCGGTTTTCAGAATCGCACTATCGAACCGCTTTCATTTCGCCAGACTTATACCGGCGCCAATAATCCTCCACGCGCCGATACACTTTGGGCGACAGCAATACGCACCCAAGAACATTCGGGAAAGCCATGCTCAGGATCATGATGTCGGAGAAGTCCAGAACCGCGCCGAGTTTCGTCACGGTTCCAATGTAAGCGAAGGCGACAAAAACGATCCGGTAAATGAGAAGCGTCTTGATCCCCACGCCTTCGCCAAAATGGTCGGCGAGGTATATCCACGCGCGCTCACCGTAATAGCACCATGAAATCATGGTGGAATATGCGAACAGAATCACGCATATCACAAGTATGGCCGGGAACCAGGGAATGACGGTCTGGAAGGCATATTTCGTGAGCGCCACGCCGACATTGAAATCCGCCGGAAGAGGCAGGTTGGGGTCGTTCCACACGCCGGTGAGAATGATGACGATGGCCGTGATGTTGCAAATAATCACCGTGTCGATAAAGGGTTCGAGCAGCGCGACGATGCCTTCGCGGACGGGTTCATTGGTTTTGGCGGCCGAGTGCGCGATGGGGGCGCTGCCCAGGCCGGCTTCGTTTGAGAAGGTCGAACGCCTCACGCCCATCACCAGCACGCCGAACACGCCTCCATACACGGCGTTTTCCGAGAAGGCCATTCGGAAAATCACGGAAATCGCCTCGGGAACTCTGTGGATGTAGCGTATGCAGATGACCATAGCGGCCACGGCGTAAATCAGCGCCATCAGCGGAACGATTCGCGATGTGGCCGCGCCGATGCGCTTGATTCCGCCCACGACCACCAGCCCCACCAGGGCCGCCATGATAATGCCGAATATCCACGACTGGCTTTTGGGAATGCCAAACACAAACTGAATGGACTCAAACGCCTGGTTGGCCTGGAACATATTTCCGCCGCCGAACGATCCGCCAATGGCCATAAAGGCGAAAATCAGCGCCAGCACTTTGCCCAAAGGCTTGAAGGCCGCGCCATATTCGCCGAGGCCCCTCTCCAGATAATACATCGCCCCGCCTGAGATCGTGCCGTCCGGGTTGACCTTGCGATACATCTGTCCAAGCGTGCATTCCGTGAATTTCGTCACCATGCCGAGGAATCCGGCGAGCGTCATCCAGAACACCGCCCCCGGCCCGCCGAGCTGAATAGCCACGGCTACCCCCGCGATATTGCCCAATCCCACCGTGGCCGAAAGAGCGCTCGTCAGCGCGCGGAAATGCGTCACTTCGCCCTCGTCCTCGGGACGGTCGTATTTTCCGCGCGTAACGTCGATCGCGTGGCGGAAGGCACGGACGTTGATGAATCGGAACACCAGCGAGAAAAATACCGCGCCGAAGATCAGCACCGCCACAATCAGGGGAAACTGAACAACGGTCAGGCGCTGCAGCACGAGCGCAAGCAAAGCGGGTTTTTCGCCCGTGTTTTGGATATTCACCACGGCCGTGGGCGGAACAACTACGGATTCGCCCGGCGCGGGGGTCTGGACTTCGAGCGTTTGCGGCTTTTCTGAATAACGGCGGGGTCCCTGCGGCGCTTGCAGCGTCTGGATTTCCACGCGGCCGCTGATTGGGTAGAGGAGCGTCTGGCGTTTGGGATCGCTGATCTCGATGTGGTTTTTCCCGGGCGCAATGCGGATCGGGTGGCCCAGCATGAATTTCGCCGGTGTATCGTTCTGCAAATTCGCAATTTCCGCGGGGCGGTCCGGATTCAGGTCCTGCCCCTGGCGGGGCCGCAGGGGGATCTCCGCGCCGCTTTGCTTGACCCCTACCTTTCCTTCGAGAAGCACGGCCATTTCATATCCGTGATTGGCAGGCAGCAGCAGGTTGCCTCCCGGCTCCAGCGTATGGGCAAGCGCGGGCTGGCCATCGCGCCCGATCATCGGCTCCTGGATCATGTCTCCCGTGATGCCAAAAAACAGCAGTCTGGCGATCACCACATTGACCTTGCCCAGCGACACGTCCAGATGCCGGTTCAGCGCGTGAACAAAGGCTTCCGATTGTTCGGAGGAGGCCGCTTCAGCATTGGCGGCGGAGACGGCTTGAGAAGATGGAGAGGATGAGGAGGGGGATTGCGCGGATTGTGTGGTGGGACGGGAATCTGACTGGGCGGCGGGCTGAGCGGCCGGTTGCATCGGGCGGGACGCAAGCAGCGTTGCCGCAAACAACGGAAGGAGCGCCCAAGGCGCTCGGAATACCAAACGGCTCATTTCGATTCGGAACCTCCGATGGGGCGGGGTGGTTTATTTCCTTAGAACAAGAACGGGGCAATGGGCGTGGCGGGCTACGCGTTCGGCAACCGAGCCAATCAAAAAAGGAGGCGCATGAAGGCCGCTGTGGCCATGCGAGGGCACCACAATCAGGTCCACTCGCTCGCGTTCGGCATAGTGGACGATTTCGCGATAAGGATCGCCCACCTCAATGGTGATTTGCGCTGCAGCGAAGGGGGTTTCCGCAAGGCGTTTGCGCAGAGCATCCTCCGCGTGATCGCGCCGCCCGCGGTCGTCCACCGTGCCCCAGATCACGCCGGGTTCCATCGGACTCAGACGCGGCAGCACATGGAGCAGGCGCAGGCTCGAGGGCGAGGAGGCAAATTCGGCTGCCACCTCCAGCGCTCCGAACGACTCTTGCGAAAAATCAATGGGAACAAGCACTTTTCCGCGCGGCAGCCAGCTCATGGTTGTTATCCTTCCGTGCAATGCGGGCGACGACTTGGAAGACGAAAGGACCGAAGGAGGGGTGGCCGACAGGCCGGCCCGTCTGCCGGGATGATGCGAAAAACATGGGTGCGCTTCCTGCGCCACAAAACTCCTGCCAATCACCGAATAGCAATGTCTTCCTTGTTCAATCCTGCCCTGACACGCCCTTCTTTCTCCAATCCGGCATAATTGTGTCAAGGAATTCAAATCGCCAGGCCGCGCGAAATGCCTGCGTTTGCGGACAAGATGCCTGGGGTCCCTTGCCGTCCTGAAGAGGTTGAGGATGCGGCCTTTTACGAATTTGCGGGCAACAGCGAGCGCATCTTGATACCAATTTCCCGTAATTCTGTCCCCTGAATTTGCTCTGAAGGAGCAAAAGAAT
>CAYUNT010000234.1:0-6332 GCA_964446285.1 uncultured Candidatus Sumerlaeota bacterium
CCCCGAAATCCGCCCCCAGCCCGCAGTCCGCCGCCGCCACGCAAGCCGCTGGTGCCACGCAAGCCGCTGGTGCCACGCAGTCCGCTGGTGCCACGCAGTCCGCTGGTGCCACGCAAGCCGCCGGCGCTTGGGATCGCGAGGCTCCGCACTCGCCTCTTCCTCCTTCAGTGTCCGCCGCTTCTCCCGCCGCTGCAGCCGCCCCGCCTTCCGCCGAAAAACCTTCGCTTTGGGACGTGGAGGGCGAGGAAGAGGATTCCGTGCAAGACAAGCCGCTGGCGGAATTGGCAGCCACCGCTGCCGCCACCACAGAATCCGCCGAATCGGAGGGCGAGGTTCCACAACCGCCTCTTTCTTCTTCAGCGCCCGCCGTTCCCCTTCCCGCTCTCGCCGCCGAACCGCCCACCGATCCTGGCGCAAAATCCGCCGCCCTTGCCGCGCCCAATCTCAAGGACGAATCGGAAACCGGGCAGCTCGATGCGGATTTTTTGATTCTTCACCCGCTCCACGCGGACGCCCTTGAGGTCGAGCCATTTTTCCACTCGCTGCGCGCTCAAACACGCGGTTCGTATCGCCTGCGCATCCTCGATGCCACCGAGGGGGCGCTTCCCGCTTCCGCGCAGCAAAACTGGAACCGCGAGGACCCGCGCCTGGAAATGTTCCCGGCGGACTACTACAATATCGCCCAACTCATCAATCAGGCGCTCGACGACCCGGATTGCCCGCCTTATCTGCTGTTGGTTCCGCCGCGCGTTCAGCTGCTCCCCGGATGCCTGGAGGCAATGGCCGCGGCGATGGACTCCGACGCGCGAGTCGCCGCCGTATTCAGCGATTATCTATATCCCGCGCCCACGCCAGATCGCGAGGCTCCGCACTCGCCTCTTTCTTCCGGCGCGCCGTCCCCCGAAACCGCTCCGGGTCCAGCGGAGGACGCGGATGACATCACGCCGGAAGCGCTCGAGGTCGTCCGCCTGCTCGACTGGTCGCCGGGCGTCATTCACGAGCGCCGCGACATGGGGTATGTGATCGCCTATCGCACCGAGTCACTGCGGGCAATCGGCGGCGCGCGCGAAGACCTCCGATACGCCTTCGACTACGATCTTCTTTTGCGCCTGACCGATGGCGGGGTGTTTCATCATATTCCCGAACCGTTATATGTTGTGGAAAACAATGCCGCCGCCGCGGAAGCAACCGATGCAGAATCGATTCCGCGTCCGGCGCGCCTGCCAGCCGCCGAACCCGACCCGGCGCGCCTTCGCGCCCCGGGAACTCCGCTGCTCGGCGGGCATTCCTATTTGTTTTATCCCCCCGATCTCGAAGAGGAAATCGAGGGCGTTTTTGAACAGATGCTCATCCGGCGCGGACTTTGGATTGAGACGGCGGCGCATCCGCTGCCGACGCCGCGCCCCGGACTCGAAGTTGCATTTTCCGTGGTGATTCCCGTTGGCGGCGGCGAGCGGTTCCTGGCCGAGACGCTGAACAAAGTCCTGATGGGCGGATGCCAGGATTTTGAAATTCTAGTGGTGGACCGTGGAGCGCCACAGGTTGTGCGTGCGGTGATCGAACAGGTTCGCGAACGCGACCGGCGCGTGCGGCTGGTTTCGGCCGAGGGGATTTCGCGGGCGGCCGCGCTGAACCGCGCCTTGCGCCTCGCGCGCGGGCGCTATATCGCCCATCTCGAAGCGGATGATGAATTCACTCCTTCATGCCTGGAAGTCATGCTGGCCTGGTTCAAGGCGCATCCCAATTGCGCGCTGGCCGTTTCGCATTACGAACTGATTGATGAATCGGGCCGGACCGCGAGCGGAACCCAGCCGATTTCGCACGAAGGATGCACGGTGAATCAGTTGCTGAGGCACGACGGAGTCGGCGCGGTGCGCGTGATGTCCGCCGCTGCCCTGCGCGACGTGGGATACTACGACGAAACCTTGTGCGCCGAGGGATGCGAGGACTACGACCTCGCGCTGCGGCTGAGCGAACGCTTCGAGATGTGCCGCGTGGAAGAAGTGCTGTATCGGTGCCGTGCGTGGTCCGGACGCGCTTCGCGGATGGCATTGGACCCGGCCGCTCGCGAACGCATTCGCACGGCCATCCGCCAGGCGGCCATGACCCGCCGGCACGCGCACAACCGCGCTCATCCCTCCGCTTGAAATTCCCCTTCGCGCCAGAGCGCATACACGGCGCGCGCCTGCATTTTGTCACGCGCCAATTGGCTTTTTAATTCATCCACGGAAGCGAATCGCTCCTCGCCCCGGAGGCGTTCGAGCAACCGCAGACGCAGGCGGCGCCCGGTCAATTCGCCAGAAAATCCAATCAGGTGCGTTTCGATGCGCGGCTCCTCGATGTCGCCAAACGTCGGGCTGTAGCCGAGGTTCATCATTCCCGGCCAAGCCTCCGCCGCCGCTGCCGCGCCGTTCTCGCCGGGGAGAACCGCCTCGACCGCGTAAACGCCTGTTTCCGGCAGTGTGAGGTTGTCTTCGGGCCGCAGATTTGCCGTTGGAAAGCCGAGTTCGCGACCGCGCCGCCGCCCTTCGACCACGACGCCTTCCAATTCGTGCGGACGTCCGAGCAATTGCGCCGCCTGCGCCACTTGCCCTTCGCGCACGAGCCGCCGGATGCGCGAACTGCTTACGGGTTCGCCGCCTTCCAGCACGGGAGCGGCCGGAAAAATCTCCAGCCCGAGCGGCCCGCCAATGCGCTGCGCCAAGTCCGCCGTTCCCGCGCCGCCGCGCCCAAATCGGAAGTCCGGACCGCAAATAAGGCGCGCAGCCCCGAGGGTTTCCACGAGGACCTCGCGCACGAACCGTTCTGCTTCGATGGCGGCGAAGGCGGCGTCAAAACGAACTGCCACGGCAAGGTCCACGCCCGCCTGCGCGAGGCATTCGAGGCGGCGTTCGAGCGGCAGAAGCATTGTGGGCGCATGGGCCGGACGCAAAAGCGAGAGCGGGTGATTTTGGAATGTCAGCGCCGCCACGCGGTATTCGGGGCCTTTGGCGCGGGCAAGTTCGCGCGCCTGCGCAAGCAAGGACTTGTGTCCGCGATGCACGCCGTCAAATACGCCCACAACCACACACGAGGGGGCGCGATTTTCGCGAAGGCGCGGATCATCGAGGGTGTCGAGGCGAATCACTGGGGTGCTCTTTCTGAATCAGGAGCGGAGAAATGTATGCTGGGGGGGGAAGAATGGGACCAATGGGACGTATGAGACCAATGGGACGTATGAGACCAATGAGACGTATGGGACCTATGGGACAGTTGCGAAAACAGCGAAAACGTATCCCGCTCAATTTCAAAAACCGAACCGCGCCGGCAATTACCGGGGCTTGGCGCGATTTGGGGCCGGTTTTGAGCGGGCGCGGGCGCCTGCGCGTTCGCCGGACTTCTTGCGGCGGTATTTGAGCCGGATTGTGTCGCCTTGCGCAATTGAAAGGGATTCCACGGCATTGCCGTCGCGCACGGCGATTTCCAAGCGCCCGCCCGAACCCCAATAGGCCAGCGGTTCCCCCGGCGCAACGTCCGCAAATGTCTCGACAATGCCATTCCATCGCGCGCCGCCGGCAGACACGGCAATCTCTCCCGGCTCGGGCCAAGCGCATTCGCATTCGCCTTGCGGAAAAACCGTGGGACCATTTTTCCGCCAGAATTCTTCCCAGTCTCTTTTTTTCAGCGAGGTGATGACGTTGCCAAACGCGTCGCAGCATAGGGCCATAACGGTCATATCCATCGCGCCGCGGCTGGCCTCGGCGGAATAGTGCGTATAGTCGATGGCGACCATTTCGCGAATTTCCGGGCCGAGCGACTCGAGCGCGGCTTGTCCGCCCAGGGCCACGCGCGCGGCGGCTGGGGCGAAAATGTCGCGCCCGTGGAACGTCGCGCTTGGCGGCGGCGCATCTGGGCTTCTTCCCAGCTTCTCCGTGCGGATTTCCCATGCCCTCCAGGGGAGATGGAAATCCGCGGCGTGTTCCTCGATGAGCGACAGGAGTCCGTTGTCCGGCGCGATGTAGAAATGCCGCCCGTCCGTGGCAGCGATGGCGCGCCGGTCTGTGCCGACGCCCGGGTCCACCACACAACAAAACACAGTGGGCGCAGGGAAATAATCGATGGTCGCTTCGAGCATAACGCCCGCTGCCGCCACATCGCCTGGCGCAATGGCGTGGCACAGGTCAATCACTCGCGCGCCGGGCGCCAGCGACGCCAGCACGCCGTGCAAAACGCCCACATACACCTCGCCCGGTTGAAAATCCGTCAGCAGAGCGATGACGGGCGAAGAGAAAGGAGCGGAGACGGGAGTGGCGGGAGGATTTGCGGGACACATTGGGAAGCGCCTTTGCAGCGAGGGCGTAAAATAATACGGACCAGCCGTGAAAGCCCAGCTGGTCCGCATTTGGTATGGGTTTTTCAGATTACTTGCGGCCGCCTTTGGCCTTTTTGACAGGCTTCTTGGCCGCGGGTTTTTTAGCGGCCGGCTTTTTCGGCGCCGCCGCTTTTTTCACGACTGCCTTTTTCACCACCGGCTTCTTGGCGGCCGGTTTTTTTGCGGCGGGCTTGGGTTTTGCGGCGGGCTTGGGGGCTGCCTTCTTGCCTGCGCCTGCCTTGGCGGCTTTGGCCTTGGCGGGCGCCGCAGCCACTGGCTTCTTCGCCGCCGCCGCGGCCGGCTTGGGTTTTCTGGCCTTCGACTGCTTGTTCAGCGCAATGCGACGCTGGATCGCCGCCAGGCGCATCGCGTCCTTCGCGTCGTCGTTGCGGTCGATCGTCACCTGGTCAATCGAGTGGTCCGTTCCGCCAGAGTGGCGCACCACTTTGTAGATCGACTCCATGACGCGGCCGATCCGGTGGCGTTCGCTGATGCGCATTACCAAATCGTAATCCTCGCCATAGTTGCGCGAGTAGGGTTCGTCATTGACCCCGAACCATCCCACCTCGCGCAGAACCTTGATATGGAACGAGCGTGGCGCGCCCGCTCCGTTGATCCGAAGCAGGTTGTTGCGCCCGTTTTCCTCGGTCCATTCGTCGTGCGTCACTACCGGAACGTCCTCGCGGCGTTTCAGCGAGCCATCTTCCTGCTTTTGCCACACGGCATAGGATCCGATCACCATCCCGATGCGCGGGTCCTCGTTATAGACCTTGACGATTTTCTCGACCGCATCGGGTTCGAGTTGGTCGTCGGAATCGAGTTGGACGTAATACTTGCCCTTCGCGAGCGAGCAGCCGAGGTTGAGGCACAGGCCGATGTTATTGATGTCCACCACGATGAGCCGCACGGGCGGTTTCGAAGCGTCGTAGCGGTCGCCGCCCGGCATATAACGGCGCACTTCCGCGCAGGTCGGGTCGTCTTCGCCGCCGTTCACGACGATGATCGCCTCGATGTTTTTCACCGTTTGCGCCTGCACGCTTTCGATGGCCGGTCCCATGAACTCTGGGCGGCGGTAGCACGGAATCACCACGGAAGCGATGCATTCCTTGAATTTCGCCTCTTCGGCGGGCGTGTAGCGAACCGGGTGGTAATGCGCGCCGGGCGCGAGCCATGCTCCGATGCGCATAAGGTGTTCGGTTGCGATTTTTTCCATCTCGAGCTGCACTTCTTTGCTCGCGAGCAGATAAGCGAACACGTCGTGCCCCGCACCGGCCTGGCGCACCGCATACAGGCTGCCCCTCATGCGGTTCGAGATGTGCTTGACGGGGAATTGCTCGGAGATTTTCAGACGCAGATCATACATCTCGCCCGCCTTCAATGTGGCATCGACTCCGCCGACGGCTTCGATCGCCACTTTCGAGCAGAAGAACACGGGGCCAAAATCCAGAAGATCGCGCAAGCGGCCGGCGTGCCATTCGAGCGGGTGAATTTCCTTCACCGTTCCGTCTTCGAGGATGCGCTCGTAATCCGCATAGATCAGTCCGGCTTCCGGCTCCTCGCGCGTAGCGGCGAAAAGGTAAGTGGTCAGGCTGCTCTTTTTGAATGTGACGGGCGCGGAGTTGCAGGGCACGAGCAGGATAAACTCGCCGCGCGCCGCCCGGACGCCCGCATCGAGTTGCGCCGCGCGGGTCCGGTAATTGCCGCGAACGCGCCGCACCTGGCTTTCGAGAGCGCCCAGGTTCAGCGTTGTTTTTCCGTTCGCTTGTTCGACGACGATCACTTCCTTGCGCTCATGGTCCATGGCGAGCGCGCTGGCCACCGATTTCACAAATTCTCCGGGGGCGTAAGGAAACTCACCCGGGGCGGTCAATACGATGGATACCTGGCGGTTCTGAATCGACATGGTTCTATTACACCTCGATAGGAACGGATTCGGTGGCACTCGCCCTAAATCCGCGCTGGCTGTTTCTATTCATCCGCG
>CAYUNT010000235.1:0-6236 GCA_964446285.1 uncultured Candidatus Sumerlaeota bacterium
TAAGGGATTTCGGCCCGTTGGGCCTGAAGAAGAGAACGCTATATCCTCCAATCCCAGCTAATAATAGAAGATTTACGGAATTGTCCTGCTTAATAGATCGCCAGCGAAAAAAATTAGCTTGCGCCTGTTGCGTGTTCGCGGCCATCGGTCAGGGGCGATGATGGCGAAAGGCCGCGGATCTCTTGCTCCCGCATGGGATTTTTCGATCCGCCGCAACCCCGCCAATCCGGCAAGCGCCATGCGCCGCCCGCCAATTTCCCGGCCCGCTGCTTTTCCAGCCTGCCAATTCTCAGGCTGGAATTTCCCGGACCGCCGATTTCCCGGGTCTGGCGATTTTTCGGGCCGTCATACGCCGGATTCGTTCCAGACCTCCTCGCTCAAGAAAGGGTAACTCCCATGAGGATCGCTCGTTCTGCAGCCGTTCCGTCCCTGTTCCTGTTGATTGCCGCCCTGTCGCTGACTGGCTGCGGCAAAAAGACGTGGTGGAATCCATTTGGTTCCTCGCCCAAGAGCCAGCCTGCCGCCGGCGCCCCTGGCGAAGGGCCTGCCACCGCGGATGAAACCGCGCCCACCGCGCCGCCGGTCGGCGACATCTCCGCCGCGAATCCGCCTTCGCCGCTTCCGCTTCCGGGCGATCAGGCCGCGGGCATTCCCAGCTCGGCCAAGCCGGCCACCGACGCCTCGGGCAGCATCCCCGCCGCAACGCCCATTCGCAAACCGGCCGTCCTGGCCACTGAACTCGAAATGATCCATTTCGATTACGACAAGGCTGATCTTCGCAGCGATGCCATTCCGATTCTGGACCACAACGCCGAATGGCTGATTTCGCGCCCAGGCATCCAGATTCAAATCGAAGGCCACTGCGACGAACGCGGCACGATCGAGTATAACCTCGCGCTCGGCCAGCGCCGCGCCGACGCCGTTCGCGAATATCTCATCAAGAAGGGCATCGATCCGAATTCGATTCATACGATCAGCTACGGCAAGGAACGCCCGCTTGCCTTCGGCGACACCGACCAGGATCACGCGATGAACCGCCGCGCGCAGTTCCTGATCTTTTCGGAATAGCCGCGCCAAGAAGAAATAGGACAGACGGACAGGATCGTCCGCCGCGGTTTTGGCTCCGGGCCGAATCCGCGGCGGACGATTTCATTTTGGGGTGACGGCGGTGGCCCCCGCAGAGCGCGGCATTTGGCGGTGGCGCGGAGTGAATGGGCATCTTGCCCATGCTTCCGCATTAGGTGCGACACAATGGACCGACTCCAGCCGGACAGGGCGGCAGGCTCGGAGCGCCGCCTCCACCCGGCTCTTCACAGGTTGAGATCATTCCTTTTTCGTTTTTATTTCGATTTGGAGCCGGCTTGGATATGTGCAGGAAAGGCGCCCGGGCAGAATATCGCGTGGTTTCGCCAAAAAGCTTTCCTTGAACCCCAACGCGGCGCGATTCTAGGCTTTGCGAAGGAAGTGCAGGCAAAAGCGCGGAATCGCGCTGGCGGCTTTGTGCGCCTTTGTCAAACTTCTGGCCCGTTTCATGCGTCTGAACCATAGAAATGACTGGGAGGCGCGTTTTTGCGCGCCGCCCCGAACTTGGAAATACGCCCTATGATGAATCCGAATCACCCCCCTTTGGGACAAATCCTTGTCGAGATGGGCAAACTCGATCCCGACAGCCTGGATATGGCCCTTCGGGAACACCATAAGACCGGCGAACGCCTGGGTGCGCTCCTGATAAAAATGAGCCTGTGCACGGAGGAAGACGTCCTTCGCGCCCTTTCGCGGCAACTTCATATTCCCTTCATTAAAGCCAGTGAAATCAAACTGGAAGATAACCTCACGCAGTTGGTTCCCCCGCGCCTGGCCGAACACTATCACTTGATCCCGGTGGAGCTGAAGAACGGTATCTTGCGAGTCGCAGTCAGTGACCCGCTCGATATGCATACGCTCGACGATCTGCGGCTTCATCTGCGCATGGAAATCGAGCCGGTGATCGCCACGCGCGAGGAAATCGACAAAGCATACAACAAATTTTACGGCATCGGCGGCGCCACGCTGGCCGAGTTGGTGGAAAACAGCGATCAGAGCAGCACGACTCTCGATGTCGAGGTTGAGGAAGTCGATCTGGAGAACATGGCCGAGGACGCGGCAATCGTGCGCTTCGTCAACCAGGTCATCCAGGAATCTTTCCGCGACCGCGCGACGGACATCCACATCGAGCCGCTCGAAAAAGATTTGCGCATCCGCTACCGCATCGACGGTGTGCTTTACGAACAAGAGGTTCCGCCCGCCATCAAGCGGTATCAATCGGCCATCATTTCGCGCGTGAAAATCATGGCCGACCTGAACATCGCCGAGCGCCGTCTCCCGCAGGACGGCAAGATCAAGATCAAGATGGGTGATAAGGATTTCGATATCCGCGTTTCCACGGTGCCGACGCCCTACGGCGAATCCATCGCGCTGCGTATTCTCTCGCGCGATTCGGAGCTATGCACGATCGACCGCCTCGGGTTCGCGGAACCGCACCAGGTCATTTTGCGCGAGCTGATCGCCAGGCCCTACGGTATTATTCTCATCACAGGCCCAACCGGCTCGGGAAAATCCACGACCCTCTACGCAGCCCTTTCCGAAATCAACGCCCCCGACCTCAAGATCATCACCATCGAGGACCCGATCGAATACCGCATCCACGGCACGACGCAGATTCAAGTGAACGCGCCGATTGGACTGACGTTCGCGCGCATTTTGCGCACGGTCTTGCGCCAAGACCCGGACGTCATCATGGTGGGAGAAACGCGCGACTCGGAAACGGCGAAAATCACGATCCAGACGGCCCTCACGGGCCACCTGGTCTTTTCCACGCTGCACACAAACGATGCTCCTTCGGCGGTTACGCGTCTCGAAGACATGGGCGTCGAGCCATTCCTCATCGCCTCGTCCGTGGAAGGCGTAATCGCCCAGCGCCTCGTGCGCCTTCTTTGCACCGAATGCAAAACCGTGGCGCATCCCGATCCATTGCTGGTGCGTCAGGTGAATGTGACGCGCGAAGACCCAACCAATCTGACCCTTTACCGTCCTGTCGGATGCGAGGCGTGCCGCTACACTGGATTTCGCGGCCGCACGGCTCTGATCGAGATGTTCAAAATGAACGAGGATTTGCGCCGCGCCATCGTCAATGGGGCCGCCGCGAACGAAATCAAGCGCATCGCCATGCATCACGGCATGGAGCCAATCCGCTACGACGGATGGCGAAAAATCAGAACGGGCCGCACCACGGTCGATGAAGTTCTCAATGTAACAATGGAGGACACATTTGCGGAGGATGAGGCAATGCTGAGGGAAATCAAAGAAGAACAGGGCCGCCAGGAAACCGCCTCCGCCCCTGCGCCGGCGCCAGCGCTTGCCGCATCGGCCAGCCCCCTCGCTCATAAAAAGGCGGATGCCATTGCCTAAAGCCAGCCTTGGAGCCGCCTTTGCGTTTCCGAACTGTCTGGCCGCACCGCAAATCCAGCTGTCCGTTTCCCGCGCGCCAGATCCTCAATCCCTTTCCTGAACGCCAACTCTTATGCCGACTTTCACTTACAAAGCCAAAGACAACAAAGGGGCGCTCATCCAGGGCGTGATGGAAGCCGATGGACGCCCGGCGGTTGTGGCCCGTCTTCAGGCGATGGGCTTGTTTCCCGTGGCCGTCGAGGGCACCGGGGCGTCAGCAAAGGCGGGCGGAGGCAATGGCGCGCAAAAGAGCGCGCTGCCTATCCCCGCGCCGGCCTTTGTGGAGAAAATCCGCAAGGGGTTGACGACGCCTCGCAAGCGCATCCGCTCGTCCGACATGGCTTCGTTCAACCGCCAGCTGTCCGACTTGCTTTCGGCCGGCATCCCTCTTGTGAAGTCGCTTTCAATTCTGGTCAATCAGACGCCCAACCTCGCGCTGCGCGAAATTCTCGGCCAGGTAAATTCGGACGTGCAGGGCGGCGACACTTTCGCCACGGCGCTGGGCAAGCATCCCAAACTCTTCCCGCCTCTGTATGTGGCCATGGTGCGCGCGGGCGAGACGGGCGGAATGCTCGAGGCTGTCTTGCAGCGTCTTGCGGATTTTTCCGAACAGGAAGAACAACTGCGCGGAAAAGTCAAATCCGCCCTGGCCTATCCGGTCGTCATGGTGATCGCGGGCATTGGCGCGGTCATTGTCATGATGACGGTCGTCATTCCCAAAATCGTGAACATCTTTGCCGAATTGAATCAGGCGCTTCCGGGACCGACGCTATTGCTCATCTGGACCAGCAATTTCTTCGCGCGCCAGTGGTGGGTGATGGCAATGGTGATTGGGATCATCTTCGGGGTGATCTGGCGGTTTCTCAAGACGGACGAGGGAAGGCGAATGTGGCATTCGACACAGCTCAAGCTGCCCTTGTTCGGGCCGGTAATTCAGAAGCGTGAGGTGGCGCGATTTGCCCGAACCCTCGGCGCGTTGCTCCATAACGGCGTGCCCATCCTCACGGCGCTCGAGATCGTGCGCGAGGTTGCGTTGAACGTTCACGTAAGAGGCGAGGTTGATAAAATCCAGGAAAACGTCACACAGGGCGCCGGAGTGGCCCGGGCGCTCAAGGGCAGCCTCATTTTCCCTGTGGTAGTTGTAAATATGATTAACGTCGGCGAGGAAACCGGGCGCTTGGACGAGGTCCTTTCCAAAGTTGCCGACAGCCTCGAAATCGAAGTGGATCGTTCAGTGAAAACCCTCACATCGCTGCTCGAGCCGCTTATTATTTGCGTGATGGCTGGCATTGTGGGTTTTATTGTGATTTCAATGCTTCTTCCGATCTTCTCGCTCGATCCCACCGCAGGAGCCGGATGATGCGCGCCCCGTTGTGTTCCATTCCGCGCGCGGGCCAGCGTCGCGGGGTTACTCTCCTCGAGGTTCTTGTCGTGGTCGTGATCCTCGGGGCGCTGATTGCCATTTCCATTCCGAACATGAAGGGATTCAGCCAGCGAACCGCTCTCAGAGGCGCGGCGAGTGAGATTTTGTCGGGCTGCAACGTGGCGCGCCAAGCGGCCATTGCCACGCAGCGCGAGGTGTATGTGCTTTTCGACATCGAGCACGACCGCTGGCGCATCCACATGAACGTCGCGGAGGATGAGGAGCGCGAGATGCGTTACAGCCGCGACGCTATCTACGATTTGGAAATGGTCCACGAGCTTCCGCCAAATGTCTATTTCACAGAGGTAACATCCGAGTCCGAGCCTGTCGAACAGGAGAACCGCGGCGATCCGCTGCCCGTCGTTGTGTATTATCCGGATGGAAGCGCGTCGCCGGCCACAGTGGGGCTGAAAAACCAGCGAGATCGCATCATGACAGTGGAGGTTTCAGGCGCAACAGGCCGGGTTTCGATCTATAACGGCCCCGCGCCCGCGCTGGAGGACAAGTTGATTGCTCTTGGCGCCGATCCGGCGCAATTCGGACTGGTTCCGCCTCAGCCTGAGGGCAAGGAATCGTCTGCGGATCAGCAGTGGAGCAGCGCCGCCGAAGAGAGGCGAGCGCGTGAGCAGCAGGCAAAAGAACAGTATTATCAGGATATTGTAAGCCGGATTGCAGGCCAGCGCGCCAAGCAATCGCCGAGAATTCCACGATAGGAGCGGGAAGGGGAGATTATGCAGGCGTCCGCCGCCGCCGCCGCCGGAACCAGACGTCGAGCCAGCCACGCGGGTTTCATTTTGCTCGAAGTCATGACCGCCGTGGTGATCCTTGGCATCGCCTGCGCCGTCCTGATGCGTTCTTTCATCCAGTCGATGCACGCATCCAGACAGGTGGAAATTACATTGCGCGCCGGGATGCTCGCCCAGGCGGTTGTCGAGACGCTCGATCTTTTTCCGCCAGAGGAGGGGAAAATCTCCGGCAGTTTCGGCGAAGACCCAACCTTTGGCGCTCCATATCAATACTACTTTTACGAAATGGAAACCGAGGTGGATACGATAGATTACAAAGATGTGGAAATGGAAGGAATGCGGCGCGATTTTGTCCCGCTGCGAACTGTCCGGCTTCGGATTATTTACGATGACGGGCGCAATCGCCGCTTCGTGCCTATCGACCTGAAAACCTGCGTGATCGAAGACGATCCGTTCTCGCCCGCCACTCGGCGCAATTATCAGCTGTTCTAGCCCCAACCGCTCGCCAGGGCTTTTGCCCGCCCCCCCTTTCGCCTATGCCCCGGTTCACCCGACGAGTTCCGCCGCGCGTCGCCCCAGCC
>CAYUNT010000236.1:0-6235 GCA_964446285.1 uncultured Candidatus Sumerlaeota bacterium
GTGCCCGGCGTCGAAAGAATGGAGTGGAAATAGCGAGCGCCCACACCCGCCCCCCCTTCAGCCCATCTCAGGACAATACACTCTCTTCTTCGCTCACTGATCACTGCCCACTTCTTCTTTCTTCTCTCACAACCCACAACTCCCAACTCTCCCTATGCCTCCCCAGCCACCCAACGAAGAAATGATTGTGCGGATTCTGCCCGATGGGCGGATTGTGATTGACGGGCGCGGGTTGCCGCCCAGGCGCATTCGCGAACTTCAGGAAACGCTTCAGGAAGTGCTTGGCCCGGCGCAGATTTTCGACGACACACGGCGTGAATTCCCCGATGCCGAGCGTATTTGGGGCCAGGCCGCCCAGGATGAGGAGGATGCGCGCGAGGACGAACGCCAAGAGGGGCGCCAGGGCGGATCATGACGGTGCAGGATCGAATCGACGCGCTTGTGGACGCGGCGCTGAAGGAAATTACTCCGCCGCCGGGAGCGATTTCGCCCAGCGCCGATGAGGTGCATCGGTTTCTCGTCAATTGGCTTCGCGCGCGCGGATGGTCGGTCATTGAAAAAGGGCCGGAGGAACCGCCCCGCCCCATGGCGCAACTGGCTGCCGCGGAAGCGGATGGCCGCAAAGTGATTTTATATGTTCCTATGCTGCGTTTTTTGGCGGAACAGACCGTCGCAAATCAAGATCGCGGCGGCGCGCAACAGGATCACAGCGGCGCGGGACTGCAATCTGAAGATGCTTTTCTTCAGTGGAAGTGCGCCGCGCTGGCCCACGAGATTTTTCACGTCCTCTCGCCGGAACCGCCCGCGCCTTCTTTTTCCGGCAAAGACCAGGAAACAGCGGCCCACCTCTTCGCCCAACGCCTGATTTCCGCGCTGGCGCAAGGCAAGACGCTGGCGTGAAAATTTATCCCGGCTTCTTGGCCCAATAATAGCACGCCGATGCCAGTTGCGCGGCGAAACGGCTGCCCGTCAGAAAATAATCCGTAAATTTCAGAGGCCAAAACACCCAGCCCCATCCATACATGCCCGCGTTGTAGAGAAACTTGTTTCCGCACGAGGTCAGGATGGCGAAATACTCGCGCAAACTCCAGCAGATGGCCGAACCCGGCCCCGCAATCACTCCGCAGCGCACCCGCGCATATCCGGGGAACAAATCCTCAATTCCATTCACGGTGAAGCGCCTGTAATCGCGCGGAACCCCATGCGCGGGCTGCATAAAGGGAATCACGTGGAACGTCGCGCCGCCCGGGGCGAGCACGCGGTCCATTTCGCGAAGCGTTTCGTTGAACGCAAACACATGTTCGAGCGTTGCGAGGCTGAGGGCGCCGCCCACACAGGCGTCCGCCAGCGGCAACTCGGCGCTGACGGCCATCAGATCGACATTTTCGCCCGGGAAGATGTCCATATTGATGACGCGCGGACCGTAGTCCTTGTTGCCCGACCCGACGTTCAGGACCAGTTTCTCCTCGGGAATGCTATGCACGAATTGGGAAATCATCGCGTCGTCGCGCCGCCGGATCAGCACCGAATGCGGGCGCGGCACATGGTCCGATACCCAGCGCCAAAACGCGCTTCGCTCGCGCAGCATCAGGTAGGAATGGCTGTCGCAGCCGATTTTCTCCTCTTCGGATTTGCGGATGAAATTGGGAATGCGTCCATCGACAAGCGGAACCTGGCGCGCGCATGTGGCGCATACAAGGTGGCCATCCTTGCGCGCGAACTTGCCGCCATCCTCCGGGCATCGCAATAGCGGCATCAACCGGGCGAGCGAGTCTTTATGATTATTACTCATAACAAATACCGAATATGAATGGTTGCCCTTTTGTCTTCAGTCCGCCTTGCGATGGGCGCCTTGCAAAGCCCGTGTTTTCCAGGCCGACTTTTGATAAGCGCTCGCCCAGGCCCGCTCAAGCGGTTTCGCCCGATGGCGCGAATGCCGCGTGCAAGAGTCTCCAACTGCCTGTTGACCCGGCCCGCGCCATATTCGCATTCTGCGATTGGTTTTGGCTGCCTGCGGGCCGCTTCCGACGGCTTTGCCTGGCCGCAGGCCGCTGCCTCGCGGGCTGGAATTTTTCCCTTGGCGTTTTTGCATTCATGTCCGCCACCTCGCTGATTCTTCGAGCCAAATACCGCATCGCCAACAATGCCCTGGCGGGAATCCGCAGCCATTTGTGGATTCATTTGTTCGTCGGCCTCGGGCTGGTGTTTGTTCTGGTCGGCGGTGGAACGGCGTTTTTCTATTCGTTGTTTCGGTTTTTGATGGAACAGCCGATCTTCGGCCCGCCTTTGATGGACCGCCTTGTCGGCCTTGTGCTCCTGGCGTTTTTCACGATGCTGACATTTTCGAATCTCATCATCACACTCTCGACCACGTATATTTCGCGCGAGGTCGAGTTCCTGATGGGCAGCCCGGTCGCATTCCGCGAGGTGTTCAACGTCAAACTCACAGAATCGATCATTTACTCCTCGTGGGCGTTTGCGATTTTGTCGTTTCCGCTGTTCATGGCCTACGGAATCACGCGCGAAGCGCCGTGGTATTTCTATCCGCTGACGGCGCTGCTGGTTGCGCCGTTTCTTGTCATTCCGGCTGCGCTCGGGGCCATCGCGACGATGGTTGTGGCGGCATGGCTTCCGGCGCGGCGAACGCGGACGCTCGCTATCGTGCTTGGCGCGGTGTCGATGGGCCTCATGGTGCTGCTTTCGAAGGCGATGGGATTCGGACGTCTGCTGGCCTCGGCGGAAAGCGACGATTTTCTGCGCGTTATGGGCATTTTGAATGTCGGCTCGATTCCCCTCCTGCCGAACTTCTGGCTTGCGCAAGGGCTTGGCTCCGTCGGCCCGTATCCGAGGGAAAACATCGACTTTAGCGGATACCTGTTCTGGCTCGGAACGCTTGTCAGCACCGCGCTATTTTTGCTTCAGGTTTGCCACTGGCTGGTGCCGCGCCTGTATTACCGGGGGTGGTGCCTCTCGAAAGAATCTTCCGCCACGGCCGAGGTTTCGCGCGTCGCGTGGCGTTCGCCGTTCGTGCTGATCGACCGCGCGCTTTCCGCCCTGCCCGGCCCGTGGCGCGCGCTCATCTCGAAAGATCTCAAGACCTTCTGGCGCGACCCGGCGCAATGGACACAACTCATCATCCTCTTTGGGCTGATGATTATCTATGTGGCCAACCTGCGTTCCGCCGCCGGGTATTCAAAAACCTTCGAATTGCTGCTGGCCAAGTGGCGCGTGCTCGTCTCGTTTTTCAATCTCGGCGCCACGTGTTTTATTTTGTCCATTCTCACCACGCGGTTTGTATATCCGCTGCTGTCGCTCGAAGGGAAGCAGTTCTGGATCGTCGGCCTCGCGCCCATTCCGCGCTCGAAAGTCGTGTGGGAAAAATACTGGCTTTGCTTTTTTGCTTCGGTGTTTATTACAGAGACTATTATGGTGCTCTCGAATTATGTGCTGGAAGTGTCGCCCTTCATGCGGCGGCTTTCCGTGGTCACAGTGCTGCTGATGGCCTTTGCGTTGACGAGCCTTTCCGTTGGCCTGGGCGCGCTGACGCCAAATTTCCGCGAAGATAACCCCGCCCGCATTGCCAACGGCCTGGGCGGCACGCTGAACGTGGTTCTTTCGCTAATTTACATCGGCGCGACGATCGTCCTGCTGCTCATTCCGTCTTTTTTATATGCGGTGGGCGACACAGCCGGAATCGAACGCTGGAGCCGCTGGGCCGTTCCGCACATTTCGGTATTTATACTGCTGCAAGCGGCCGCAATTTTCCTTCCCATGTGGCTCGGCCTGCGCAAATGGGCGCGGATGGAATTTTAGCGGCGGCCCGGGCCTGCATTCGGCGGCGAAACGGGCGATCATGCGGGCGTCCATGCGGTCGGTGCGGTTGCGGGTTCCAAGGCTTTTGCCGTAGTGGTGCACCTGGAAAAGAAATATCCCGAACGGGCTTGGTGTCCTGGGAATGCCGACCCGTTCGGGATATTTTCTATTCTCGCGGCATTTCGCGTTTTTCGCGCGAATCTCTTCCTCTTCCGCGACTATTGATTCATCGTGTCGAGGAATTCCTTGTTGGACTCAGTCTTTTTCAGGCGTTCGAGCAGAAATTCCATCGATTCAATGACGTTCAGTTCATTCAACACCTTGCGCAGCAGCCAGATGCGCTGGAGCTCAAAGGGCGCCAGAAGGAGTTCTTCCTTGCGCGTGCCCGAGCGCGCGATGTCGATCGAGGGGAAAATGCGCCGGTCGGACAGCTTGCGTTCGAGGTTCACTTCCATGTTGCCGGTGCCCTTGAACTCCTCGAAAATCACGTCGTCCATGCGCGATCCGGTCTCGATGAGCGCCGTGGCAATGATCGTAAGCGATCCGCCCTCTTCGATGTTGCGCGCCGCGCCGAAAAAGCGTTTCGGGCGGTGCAGGGCGTTGGAGTCAATACCGCCCGAAAGAACCTTGCCCGAAGGCGGAGCGATTGTGTTGTAGGCGCGCGCGAGGCGGGTAATCGAGTCGAGCAGAATCACGACGTGGCGCCCGCACTCGACGAGGCGCTTGGCTTTCTCGCTGACCATTTCCGCCACTTGCACGTGCCGGTCCGCCGGCTCATCGAACGTCGAGGAAATCACTTCGCCCTTCACCGAGCGTTCCATGTCCGTCACTTCTTCGGGGCGTTCGTCGATGAGGAGGACGATCAGGTAAATCTCCGGGTGGTTTTCGGTGATAGCATTGGCGATGTCCTGGAGGATGATCGTCTTGCCCGTGCGGGGCGGAGCGACGATGAGGCCACGCTGGCCTTTGCCGATCGGCGTCAGGAGGTCCATGACGCGCGTGGTCATCTTCTTCGCCGAGGTTTCCAGCGAAATGCGCTCCTGCGGATAAAGCGGCGTCAGGTTGTCGAAAAGCACCTTGTCTTTGGATTTGGCCGGGTCTTCATCGTTAATGCTCTCGACGCGAAGCAAGGCGAAGTAGCGTTCGCCTTCTTTGGGAGGGCGGACAGTGCCGATGATGAAGTCGCCCTTGCGCAGGTTGAACCGGCGGATTTGCGACGGCGAAACGTAAATGTCATCCGGACCGGGGACGTAATTGTAGTTGGCCGACCGCAAGAATCCAAATCCCTCGGGCAGAATTTCCAGAACGCCGTTGCCGCGGAGTTCGCCTTCTTTTTCCGAACGCGCTTGCAGAATTTTGAATATAAGGTCCTGCTTGCGCATCGAGGAATAGCCCTCGATGTTCATGTCCGCGGCCAGTTTCATCACTTCGCTGATCGTCAGGCGCTTGAGTTCGGCCAGGTCAAGCAGCGCCTTGTCGTGGCGCAGAAGAACGACACTGCTGATGGGCGCGGAAGGCATCGGGGCGTCTTTCGAGCGCTTAACAGATTCCATCATATCGTCTGATTCGCCGCCAGAAAACTCGTCCTCTTCGTAGAGGTCATCCGAGGGGCGGGTGGCGCGTTTGCGGGTTTTGCCTGCGGAAGCGCCGGAAGAAGCGGCGCCGCCTGAGGCGCGCTGGCGGTCGGTTTGCTTTGCCATGATTATGTTTTCCTCTCTTTGGAATGGATTGCTTTCAACATTTCTTCGAGTTGCCGGAAGGTGTCCGCGAGCGCGCCGGAGTTGTCGATTACATAGTCCGCGCGGCGGATTTTTTCATCCTGGGGCATTTGTGCGGCGAGGCGGCGCCGGACGTCTTCGGGCGAAGCATTGTCGCGTTCCGCGAGACGGCGCAGGCGCTCGGTTTCGCCGATTGTTACGACGCAGGTGGCGTCGCAGTGGGCTTCGAGTTGGTTCTCGAAAAGGAGGGGGACGTCAAGAACGACCAGGGGATGGTCGCGGTGAGATTCGAGGAGGGCGAGTTCGCGTTCGCGAACCCGAGGATGGATGATGGATTCGAGGAGGCGGCGGCGCTCGGGCGATTGAAAGACGATGCGCGCGAGCACAGCGCGGTCGAGGCGTCCGTCCGGGCCGAGGACGGACTCGCCGAATTCCCGGCGAATATCATTCCACGCGGGGCGGCCCGGCTCCACCACTTCACGGGCAATGGCGTCCGCGTCAATGACAAAAGCGCCCTTCTCGCGCAAAAACCGCGCCACAGTGCTTTTTCCGCTGCCATACGTGCCTGTCAGTCCAAGGATCATAAGAAGAGAACCACACCTGAGCAATGTGTTGGTCTGTGAAATCGTTCACCGCCTTCAGTTCCACGATAATACCATTTTCCTTTGATTCTGTTCCTAATCGCCTGTCACGGTTTTCGCGAG
>CAYUNT010000237.1:0-6208 GCA_964446285.1 uncultured Candidatus Sumerlaeota bacterium
GGGGGATTTCAAATCCTCCGGTGAAGGCAGCGCCATCGCATCGGCCTACGCGGCCGATGGAGGCGATGTCCGTTCGCTTGCTCCGCGAACCGCTTCCGACTCCGCGTCTGATTCCCCCGCCAAATCCTCCACGTCCAGCGCCTCCGAGCCAAGCCGCCGGGGGATTTCCGAACGCGCCGCGCGCGCCAATAGCTCCGCCAATTCCAGACCTTCTCGCGCGGAATCCGCCCGGCAGGAAGATACGCCTGCACCCGCTCCCGCCGCCGCGCCCGCGCCCCGCCCGTCCCGTTCCGCCGCGCAATCGCCCAATCCGCGCCGCCCCGCAGGATGCCCGGCGTTTTTGTGGCCCCTGGAAGGCAAAGTCATGCGCGGCTACGTGAACAATTCCGAGGCGAAACACCGGGGCGTTGACATCGCCGCGCCCGAAGGCACGCTGATTCGCGCCTCCGCCGACGGAAAAGTCATTTATTGCGGCGACGACATCCCCGGCTATGGCAACATGGTGATCCTCGAACATGGCGGCGGCTGGGCCACTTGCTATGCGCACAACAGCGTCAATATGGCGCGGCAAGACCAGCAGGTTCGCGCGGGCGACGCCATTGCGCGTGTTGGCTCGACGGGGCGTTCCTCCGGACCGCATTGCCATTTCGAAATTCGCCGCGATTACGAATCCATCGACCCGCTGCCTCTCCTGCCCTAACGCGGTTTGGGAAGGAATATCACCGCAGAGACGCAGAAATATCACCGCAGAGATCGCAGAGATAAGAAGAGATTTCCTTCTTCTCCGCGGCCTCTGCGCCTCTGCGGTGCTCTTCCTTTCTCTTGCTGTCTTTGCGGTGATTTGCACTCCGCCCCCATCGGCCCCCGGTTGACACGCCCCCCGGGCCGGTCTATGAGAATCCGCGCCCGAATCCGGCAGGAGCCGCCTTGCCGCTTCCTCCGCCGATTCTCGCGCCCGCCCGCGCGCGGATCATCCGGGATTGGGATCGCGAGGCTCCGCACTCGCGCGTTTCTCGCTCCCGTCCTTGATAATACGCTCGCATCCACCTTCGCGCATATTCCGGCGCGGATAGTGATTCATGCCCAAAAAATACAAGCAGCTCCTCATCGGCCTGATCGTCAGCGCCGTTTTTTTATGGCTCGCTTTCCGCCGCGTCCCGTTTGCGGATTTGTGGAAGGCCCTGAAAACCATCAATTACATCTACACCATCCCGCTGATGTTTTTCATCATGCTGAGCATGTATTGGCGGGCTTTGCGATGGCGCTTGTATTTTCTGCCGGGTCGCGATTTGTCGTCGTGGCGCTTGTTCGGACCGCTGATGGTCGGATTTGGATTGAATAACGTTCTTCCGGCGCGTGCGGGCGAAATCCTGCGGCCCCTCGCCCTCGCCAAGCAGGAGGGGATTCCGTTTAGTGAGGGAATCGGAACGATTGTGATCGAGCGGATTTTCGACACGCTCACCATGCTCGTGATGTTTTTCATCGCGCTTCAGTTCATTACGTTTGGCAACATCTCGCAAACCTGGGACGCCCGCACATTTTACAGCGGCGCGGTGCTCAATTCGATTCTGACGCTTGGCGCTGCAGGGGGATGCCTGATTTGCCTTTGGATTTTATGGCGCGCCAAGAAGTCGGGACGCCGCCAGTGGCTCGTGCGCGCCGCCGCCGTGCTGGCCATCGTTGCAGGCGTATGCTCCATCCTGTTTTCTCTTTGGGAGCCGTTCGAGCCGGGGCGCAACTACGTGTGGGGCAGCGAAGTCGTCATTAACGGCCCGCTCATCGACAGCATGATCAAGCGCACCTCTGTATTGATTCTCGTTCTGGTCGCGGGCGTGGTTTCGCTGATGTTTCAGCGGACGCGCGCCTTGTTCGCCGCCTTTGTGCATTCCGTGAAATGGATTCCCGAAACGATCCGACACAAGATCGTCCACTTGCTCGAATCCTTCGCATCGGGATTCGAGTCGCTGCGCAGTCCGGCGCGCGTCGCCTGGATTGTGTTTCATTCCATCGGGATATGGGTGGCCGTCGCCGCCACACTGTGGGTGACGGCGTTTGGCGTTTCGGGGATGAAACTGGGGATGATGGAGTCGATGGTCTTGTTGATGATCACAGCCATAGGCGCTTCGATCCCATCCGCGCCCGGCTATTGGGGTTTGTATGAGGTGTGCGGCGTGTTTGGGATGCTTGTGCTCGGGATCACGACGGACTTGAGCAAAGCGTTAAGTTTCATCCTGGTTGTGCACTTTGGCCAATGGTTTCCGACGACGCTTACCGGCCTCTATTACGCTGCGAAAATCCAGATATCGCCATCGGATTCCGAAGCCGCCGCCCAGCGCGCGGCGGAGGAGGATAAAGCGCCGCTGTCCAGGACATCCCCGGCAAAATCTTCCCGTGTTTAGCCGCGCATCCGAAACAACTGCACGAATACGCATCATTTTTAGGCGGAATAAAGGCAATATCTCCATATAAGGGTAATAAGACCAATGGGCATCTTTTTAAGCATACATGCGGAGCCAGTTGCGCGCTCAATCAGTCTTTTCCGGCTTTTTTTGCGGGTTGCCTGCCCTATCCTTTTTATTTTTCCTGGCCATGTGCTTTCCGCCAACTTGCCGCCCCAACCCACAACCCACAACTCGCAATCCACAGTTCTGTCTCACAACTCACAACCCACAACTCACAACTCGCCTTCCCTCGTCCCGCCTGTCCTCGTGCAAAAGGAAATCTGGCGCTGGCCTGAGCCGCCCGCAGGCGAAGTGACGACGCTCAAAGCCGATGGAGACACGACGTTTGTTTTGTTCATTCCCGCAAACACTGCCTTCAACGCGGATGGCACAACGACACTGGCGATCCACTTCCACGGAACGGCGTGGTTCATGCAGCAAGAGCATGTCCGGCGCGGCGCAACGCATCCGCTGCTCACGGCCAACTCGAAAAAGGCCGATGCCGCCTACGAAATCGACATCATGAGTTCCGGAACGCTCGCGAGCCTGCTCAAGCAAACCGCCGAGGCGCTGGCGAAATCCAGCGGACACCCCGGCGCGCGCATCGGCCGCCTCGAACTCTCCGGATTCAGCGCCGGATACGCGGGCGTGCGCGGAGTGCTTCGCCTTCCCGAGTTTGAACCGCGCGTGGCCAGCGTGCTCCTGAGCGATTCCCTCTATACACGCGACGGGCCGGATTCAAAACCGCCCGAGATTCGCAAACCATCGCGGGGTCTGAGTGGCATTGATCCGTTTTTGGATTTCGCGCGAAAGGCCGCCGCGGGCGAGCGCGCACTTCTGATGGAGTTCTCCTCGACGCCCTCGCTGGGTTCCGTCGGGCCAATGGATTGCGCGCGCACAATCATCGATGCGCTCGGGATTTTGATTTGCGAAGTTCCGCTGAATTCCATTCCAGCGGCGAGCGAAACTGCCGATTATCAACTGATGTGGCGCGCGGATTCGGGCGGGGCGCACTTCTGGTGCTACCGCGCGGCCGAACGCCCGATCCACCTTTCGCACATCCGCAACACCGCCGATATGTGGCGCGCCCTCGACGGCCTGACAAGTGCCGCGCCCATCCCGCCCGCCATGACGCCGCGCCCGATCAAGCCCCCCGAAAACCTCGATGGCGACATCATCGCGCTCGACATCGGAACCACGGGCACTGTGTCGCTCTATCTGCCGCCGGGATTCAAAACCCCTAAAAACGGCGAGGTGGAGTTGACAGTGCATTTCCACGGCACGCGATGGTTTGTGATCCAGGAGCATTTGCGGCGTGGCATGGGCGATGCGCTTGTGACGCTCGAACTCGGCCAGGGATCGACCGTGTATCGCACGCCGTTCCTCGATGCGGGGCGATTCGGGCGGCTGCTCGATGCCGTGGCGGCGGAACTGAAAAAGCGGGGCGGCCCGCCGGAAACGCGCGTCGCCTCGGTGAATATCACGAGTTTCAGCGCGGGCTATGGCGCGGTGCGCGAGATTATCAAGTCACCCGAAAATGTCGCTCGCATCAAGCGAATTGTCCTGGGCGATTCGTCGTATGGCAGCCTGGATGAAGCGCCGCTCAAGGAAGGCAAACGCGTCGTCGCTCCCGAGCACGTCGAGCCGTGGGCCAACTTCGCGCGGCTGGCAATGACGGGCAAAAAAACCCTGCTCATGACAACGTCTGACATCACGCCTGCTTCCTACGCGGGCACGTATGAGGTGGCGCGCGCTGTGGCCGCCGCGCTGAATCTGAAGCCGCTCGAAGTAGCGCCGGGAAGTGTTCCCGCCGCTTCCGCCGATCAAAAATATCCGCTCTATATGCAAGCCGATGCCGGCGGATTCCACTGGTGGGCGTATCGGGGCGACGACGCGGTGGTCCACATGACCTTGGCGCGTCACATTGCCGACGCCTGGTCCGCCCTCGACCAATGCGGAAATCCGTAATGAGAAGATATTTTACCGCGAAAAACACGAAAAATACGAAATGAAAGAAGATAAATTCGGAACCTGTTTCGCCCACAGGACGAAACAGGTTCTGAATTTGCACTCTCTCTTTTTTCGTTCTTTTCGTTTTTTCGTGGTAGAAATTCTTCTTCTTCGTCATTCACTCAGGGGTGGGATGGCGTCCGCAGGCAGCGGGCCGAGGTCCGACGCCGCGCAATTCATCGCCACTTGCTCGGGCGTTTTCGCTCCCGGGATCACCGTGTGGCATGCCGGGTGCGTGATGCAAAACCGCAAACTCACCTGCGCCATCGTCTGATCCGGATAGCGCTCAAACAGCGGCTTCATCGCTTCCAACTGCCCCAGATACTTGTCCAGTTTTTCCGCCGAGAGATTAAAACTCCGGTGGTCTTCCTTGATGAATGTGGATTGCCGCGTGAACTTCCCCGTCAGCAGCCCGAACAGCAGCGGAATCCGCACAATCACGCCGATTCCGTATTCCCGCGCCTTCGGGAACAGCACCTTTTCCGCCTCGCGTTCGAGCAGGTTGTAGCGCACCTGAATCACGTCAAGCAGGTCGCGGTGCTGGTCGAGGATATGCGCCTGCGTCGTCTCCTGGAACGACTGCACACTCCATCCCGCGTGGAGGATTTTCCCCTGGCGTTTGAGCAAATCGAGCGCCTCCCACGGATCGTCGCGTTCGAGATGCTCCGTGTTTCCGCTGTGGAGTTGCAGGACGTCGATGGCCTCGATACCGAGCCGCTTCAGGCTTTGTTCCGCCGCGAACACGATATATTTCTTATCGTAGGTTTGGCGGATCGGGCCGAATCCTTTATCATCCGCCGACGAGGCGTTGTAGAAATCGTTCCCCGCCTTGGTGGCGACGATGACATCTTTTTTTCCGCCGCGCTCGCGCAACACCCGCGCCACCAGTTCCTCCGAATGCCCGAATCCATAGACATCCGCGGTGTCGATCAGCGTCGCGCCTGCCTCAAGCGCCGCATGCAGCGCCCGCACCGACACCTCATCATCCGTCGGCCCCCAATTCATTCCGCCGATTGCCCATGCCCCGAACCCCACCGTCGAAACCTTCGGCCCTCGCTTGCCTAATTGGGTGTGTTTCATGGTCTCAATTTCCTTTTGAGGGTGTGTTTTCGTGGCCTTCGTGTGCCTTCGTGGATAATCTCCAGGCTCCATCAGCAAATTCGCGGCAATTGTTCGCCGCTGAGCATGTCGAGGATTCGCGCCGCGCCGATTGCGCTGCGCATCCGCACCATGCCTTCTCCACGTGCTGTTCCCTGTGCGCCTGCCGCCTCGACGCGCCCGATGATCGCCGCGCCCGCGCCGAGTGGATGCCCGCGCAAGGCCGCCAGCGCCCGATCCGCGTCCGCCTCCGGCACAAACGCCACAAACCGCCCTTCATTTGCCACATACAGCGGGTCCAGCCCCAGAATCTCGCACGCGCCCCGCACTTGTTCGCCGACGCCGATGGTGCGCTCGTCGATCCGCACATCCGCCCGCGCCGATCGCGCAATCTCAACAAGCGTCGTTGCCAGCCCGCCGCGCGTGCAATCGCGCAGGCAATGCACATCCGCCCCGCTCGCGAACAGCGCCTCGACGATCCCCCCGGCTCCCCCGAGCGGCGCGCAATCGCTTTCCACCGTCGTTTCAAATTCCAGCCCCTCGCGTGCCGCCATGATCGCGATCCCGTGGCGGCCAACGTCGCCATTCACCAAAATCGCATCGCCCGCCCGCACCCGCCCGGGCCGACATCTGCGCGCAGCTCCACCTGAAGGACCCCG
>CAYUNT010000238.1:0-6155 GCA_964446285.1 uncultured Candidatus Sumerlaeota bacterium
GGACTAAAAAGACATAAGGGACCCTAAGGACTATGTTGGCGCGAAATTTACAGATTTCACCCCTCTTCGCTCACAACACACAACTCACAACCCACAACTCTTCTTAAGGAGCTAACTTTGCCCACTAATTTGCGCGCGGCGGCCCAGCGGCTCGGATGGATAGGAGACGGTCCAGACTGGCCGTCGGCGTTGGCGCGCAGCGCCCGCATGGAGGCATTGCTGGCCGGGGTGCTGGCGGCGCTGGCGGTGCTTGTCACGCCGCACGGATTCGGGCTGTCGTGGGATGAGGCCTATTACTACCATCCGTCGCTCGATACGGCGGGATGGCTGGCGGGGGCGTTGCGGCTGGAGGCGGGCTGGGCGGGCGCGGACGCCGTGCGCGAGGGATTTGGGCGCGTGTGGGAATTGCCGCCGGTTGTGAAATACGCTAACGGCCTCGCATGGGCGCTTGCGGCGGGCTGGCGAGGCGATCTGGCGGCGATCCGGCTGCCGAGCGCGCTGGCATTTGGACTGGCAACGACGTTGATTTATGCGCTGGCCTGGCTGGCGTGGGGAGGGCGGCGGACGGCGGCGCTGGCGGCGGCGGCAGCGTTTGCCACGATGCCGCGCGTCTTCGGACATGCGCATTTGGCGGCGTCGGAAACGATGACAATTCTGGCCATGCTGGCGGCCGTGTATGCGTTTATCCGGGGACTGCAAAGCGCGCGCTGGGCCGTGCTGGCGGCAGCGGCGCTGGCGGTGGCCCTCGATACCAAAATCAACGCCGCATTCCTCCCGATTATTCTTTTGCCCTGGGCGTGGCTGTATGCGCGCCGCCAGAGCGTGAACAACCTCTTTGCCTGGGTTTTTCTTGCCCCGCTGCTGGTTTTTCTGCTGTGGCCGTGGCTGTGGCATTCGACGGCCGACCGAGTGCTGGCCTATCTCGATTTTGCCTCGCGCCATCCCAAACTCGGGCTGTGGTTCGAGGGGCGGAAATGGAATTTCCAGGCAGAGGCCGCGCCGTGGTATTATCCGCTGGTGATAACGGCGGTTGGGATTCCGCCGCTGACGGCATTGATGGCGCTGGGCGGGGCGCTGACTGTGCTGATGCGCCGCCCGGCCACGAGTCTGCCGCGGCTGTTTTTGTGGGCGGTGGCGGTGCTGTTCGCGGTGGCGTGCGCGCCTTCTTCACCCAAATACGATGGAATGAGGCTGTTTTTGCCAGCGATGCCGTTCGTGGCGCTTTTGGCCGGAGGCTTTGTGGACCGATTGGCCGGGCTGGTTCCCGAGGGGGCATTCGAGCGGGCGCGCAAAGAAGGCAAATTGGGCCGCTGGCTTGCAGGGAAGGAGGGAGCCAGGGGCGGCGATTTGGCGGGAATGGCGCTGACGGCGCTGCTGCTGGCGGGCGGAATAGGCGCCATCGCGTCGATTCATCCGCGCGAACTCTCGTATTTCAATTGCCTTGTGGGCGGACTGGAGGGGGCGGATCGAAAGGGATTTGAGGTGTCGTATTGGGGTGAGGCGCTGAACGAAAAGGTAATTGCGGACCTGAATGCAACTTTGCCTCAGGGCGCGCGGGTGAAAACGCTTTCATTTCATGGTTTGGCTCCAGTGATACTTCAGGAGTGGGGGATATTGCGGCAAGACATCCGCATCGATCCGCCCCCGCCACACGACTATTTGTTGATGCAGTATCGTAAGGGTTTTTGGGGGCGTTTCGAGGAGGCGGTGTATAAGCAACTCGCGCCAGAACAGATATGGGGCGAAGAAGGTGTTCCGTTGATGCTGCTCTATCGCGCTCCCGGAGCGGCGGCGCGCCATCCAGGGGGCGGGAATCCGGCGCAGCCACAACGCAGCATCCGGCCGTCCTCCCCGCCGCCCGGCAAGCGCCCGGGACCTGCCGATAAACGTCCCGGTCCGCCGTCAGCGGGCAAGAATGGCAGCGAGTCTCGCACAGATCAGAAAGGATGATCTTTTTCATGAAGTTTCGCGTTTTTTCGAGGATGCCGTCGTTTGATTACGCCATATTCGCCGCCATGATCGTCTGGGCGGGCTTGGCGCAGACTGCGCAGGCAGGGGCATTGAGCGCGCCGTATCCAAGGTCCTTGAACTGGGATGGGTTAACTCGCCTGGATTCAAGTGTTGGCGCAGGTGCGCTCGCGAACTATTCCGGGGCGATGGCTGGCATCGACTCACCTGCCTCTGAGGCGCGCGCCGATGAATTCAAGCAGCTCTACGGCGAAACGAAGGCCCTTTTCGCACGCGTCGAATGGCAGGGGAAAAACCCGCTGGAAACCACGACGACGATTACCGGTCCCGCGCTCGATTCGCTTGGGGCGGCGATGTTTCTCCATTACCCGGGGACAAAGGTAACGCGCCGCGTGGGCCGAACCTCGACGGAAATCCCCGTTATGGCCTTGAGCGCCTTCGCCGTCGGCGATGCGGCAGCGCTGATCCCCCCGCGGACGATGACGGGCAACCCGCCGGACTACACATCGACATTAATGGAGCGCGTGATTATCGACGCGCTGAATCCGTCGGGTTACGGCGGATTGCCGACGCTCGAAGTGCGCCGCGCCCAATTCGGAACTACCGCCGTGGACGTGACGGCGGGCTATTATGTTTTGCCTATAGCGCAGGCGGCCCACGCTCCGGTTTGGCGGTGGAATTTGTCGTATAACGCCCCGCTGGACTCGCAGTTGCGTATTGGTTATGCGCGCGTGGCGGAATGGACCGGCGACTGGCTTGTTTCGCGCCATCCAGCATGGGACGGGTTGTTTCTGGCCAATTCACGCTGGAATGTGGACTCGGGCGCGCTCGGGAATGCCGCTTCTCCGGCGCGCGGTCCGGATGCCAATGGCGACGCGGCGGCGACGGCGGATTGGGGCTATGCGGATGGGGTGAATCAATTTGGATTGGGGCAGGCAGCCTGCGTGGAGGCGATGCGCGCGAAAACTGGCGATTCAAAGGCAATCCTGATCGGCTTTGGAGCGGAGGCGGGGGGCGGTGGAGGCGCGGATTCGCTTTCGCCCTGGCCCGGTCCGGCTGGAGGCGCGGGGCTGGCGATTGAGCGGTTTCCCGAGGGTGCGCCGGGCGGAGATGTGGATTCAGCGCTCGAATGGCTGCGATTTTGGAGTGAAAAAACCCCGGCGGGCGTGTTGTGGGCCGGTTGGATTCAGACCGAAGCAGACACGCGCGCTTACGGTGGCGGGGAGTCGAATGCGGCGTTTCGCATCGGGCTGGCGGCGGCGTGTTTGACAAATTCCTGGCACGCTTACACCGCGCCTTCTGCGGCGGCGGCCACGTATGCCTGGGACGAGTATGTGGGCGGCGCGGATGGCGCGGGGGTGGGATGGCTCGGCTATCCGGTCGAGGCGGCGCAGCGAAATGTGTCCTCTATGACCCGCGCCGTGTCGGATATTCCTGTTTCGGGATGGAGCCTTGCGGTGGCGCAGGGCAATGGCGCGGCGGCCTTGGGACCATACAAGGACGAGGACGAATACGCCACGCTTCCCGATGGCGTTTCCGTGCGTGTGGAGGTTACAGGCGTAGCGTCGCCCATCCCCGCGCTTGGCGACATCGTTCTGCGGAGCCAGGCTCTCGGGGCGCTGGCGGCGGGGTCCTATACGATTCATTTCCGCGCGAAGACAAAATTCACCGACGATGTGCCGCCGCCCGCACGCGAAATCGAGGCGGGTCTGGCCTGCGGAACGGGCGCGGCCTATATGCGGGCGGGGCGAGCGCCGCTTGGCGATTCGTGGCGCGAGTATTATCTGAGCGTCACGCTGCCAGAAGCGGCCTCGGCGGTGCGGCTCGAATTCCGTATGGGAGGACCAAAGGGGTCGGTTTGGGTGGATGATTTTGAGCTGTTGCAGGGCGAGGCGGAACGCTATTCGCGCCGGTTCCAGAACGGAATCGTTCTTCTGAATGCGACTGGCGCGCCGTGGTATGTGTCGCTGCCAGGGCGTTACCGCGCGCTGACGGGCGGAAAAACCCCGGCGGAAGACCCGGGCGTGAATGATGGACAGACGGGACTGATCGCCATCGAGGTTCCCGCACACGATGCGCGGATTCTGGCCATCGATCAAACCGGACCGACGCCGACCGCAATCCCCTCTCCTTCACCGATTCCGAGCGTATCGCCCACCGCGGCGCCTTCGCCGACGATGGTGATTCCGCCCACCGAGACCCCGCGGCCTACCTATACGCCGCAGCCGACCTACACGCCCTATCCGACCAGTTCGCCGTATCCGAGCGTTTCGCCGACGCCACTGCCCGAGGAGGCTCGCCGGACGATCAACGGTTTGCTCGGACGCCTGACGCTTTCATCCTCGGAATGGGCCGCGCTCGATCACAATCAGGATGTTTCGGTGGATATTGCGGATTTGGTTGTGATTCTGCCATAGGAGGATTTGGGAATGGGGGGCGCGAGTGCGGAGCCTCGCGATCCCAGGGAAGAAAGCGCGAGTGCGGAGCCTCGCGATCCCAGGGGAAAATGCGCGAGTGCAGAGCCTCGCGATCCCAGGGAAGAAAGCGCGAGTGCAGAGCCTCGCGATCCCAGGGAAGAATGCGCGAGTGCAGAGCCTCGCGATCCCGGTTCCTTCGGTTGAGAGGTTTTTTCCGCTGCCATGCGATTGAGGCTTTTGAACCGGTTGTGCTGTCCTGTGTGCGGAGGGCATCCGTTGCGCCTGATCCCGCTGGCGGATGAGCCGTATTTTCCGGATGGCGCGGCGTCAGAAAGCGCGGGAGCGGCGCAGATCGCAGCGGCGGAAAGCGCGGCACTGAATCAATACGGAAGCGGCGCGCGGTGCGACCGATGGTGCGCCGTGCTCGATGCGGTTCCGAAGGCGGAC
Organism: uncultured Candidatus Sumerlaeota bacterium; assembly: GCA_964446285.1. Lineage (GTDB taxonomy): Bacteria > Sumerlaeota > Sumerlaeia > SLMS01 > CAYUNT01 > CAYUNT01. Next base: position 4,833 of record CAYUNT010000238.1, read on the forward strand.
GGCCAGCAGAAATCGCCGCCCTGCCAGACGTGCGACCGCAAAGAAATCTCCGAAGGAATTTTGGTTTGTGCTGGGTGCGGACGCTGGTTCGCCGTGCGCGAGGGCATCCCGGATTTGGTGCGCGACGGCTTGCGGCTGATCGACGAGGAAGTGGCGTTTCTGGAGCGGCGCGCGGAACGGATTCCGCCGGAAATCCTCGAGAAAGGGAAGCCGTTTGGGGCGCGGGGTGAAGGGCGCGAGCGAGCGGAACGCCTCGCCAAAGAACGCACGCCCGAAGAGGGGCGCATTCTCGATGAAGGGCGCTATTGGGGCGATTTCATGGAGGTGTTCTGGGATTTGGGCGACCGCGCCATCTTCGACGTCCGCGCGCGCGGGTCGCATCCGACGTTTCTTGGCCAGGGCGTGCGTGAGCCGGATGAGCGCGACCGTTCGCGGCGGGTGGGATTTTACCCGGAGCATCTGGCGCGGATTCTTTTCGACTGGATGGATGCCGAGGCAGGAGGGCGGGTGCTCGATGTGGGATGCGGTGGCGGTCAATATGGGCTGGAAGCGGCGCGGCGCGGGCTGGATGCCGTCGGGTTCGATCCGGGGCGGCGGGCGTTGGAATTGGGCCGCATCCACGCGCGCGAGACGGGCGCGGATGTTCATTATGTGCGGGCCGTTCCCGAACAGCCGCCGTTTTTGCCGGATTCGTTCGACGCGCTGATGGCGAAGGATTCGCTTCATCATTTGGCTGGGCTGCACGAAGCGCTGAACCGTCTGGATGCGCTATTGCGGCCTGGCGGGATCGTGGCGGTTCATGAGCATGTGGGCAAATCGCCTCGCAAGGCGCGCATGGTGGGCTGGCTGATGCGGCGGCTGGTTCCGCGCATCCAGCGGCGGTGGGGATGCGCGCCCGCGCCGCCCGCGCTGCTCGTGGAAAGCCCAAACGAAGACGCAGGCATGGCCGAGGTGGAGGGCGAATTGCGGGCGCGCTATCGAACGGTGCGGGCGCGGCGCGAGTTGTTTTTTTATCACGATGCGGAGGCGGCGGTGTATTACGCGCTGGGCAAGCGCGAGTGGCCTGCGCGGATTGTGCGATGGGCGGCGGCGGCGCTTGAGCGGGCACTATTATGGATGGGCGAACCGGCGGAACATTTGGCGTTTGTTGGGCGAAAACCCGATGGCCTGGCGGAAGAGATAAATGGGACCAATGGGACCAATGAGCCGGATGGGACAAATTGCTTCCCCAAGCCCAAAGAAACCTGGCAAGCCCCAATTTCCCCCCAGGCCAGCCCTTCCCCGCCCGCAAAAAACTCGCCGGGACCCCGCGCCATCCCCGAC
>CAYUNT010000239.1:0-6097 GCA_964446285.1 uncultured Candidatus Sumerlaeota bacterium
CTTCTCGCGAAAACCGTGACAGGCGATTGGGAACACAATCAGAGGAAAATGGTATGACAAGCGCGGCAACTGTGACAATAGAGGCGCAGGCTAAGCCGATTCTGTGAAAAATATGTATTTGCTTTGCGGCAAACGTCCCATAGGTCCCATTGGTCTCATAGGTCCCACTTCCGAAACACAATGGCGCATATTCGATTTCGGATTATGCAAAGGGCGGTGCGGTGCGTTCGCAGGGGGGGAAATCAACGCCGGTTCGCTGCAGGCGCGTAATCGAGGGGTGTTCGCCGCAAAGGGCGCAGGCGGGATCGCGCTGGACGCGGATTGTGCGGAAGGTCATCCTCAGCGCGTCATAGATCAGCAGCCGCCCGGCAAGCGTTTCGCCTATTCCCAACACGATTTTCAGGCACTCAGTGGCCTGGATCATCCCGATTAGCCCGGGCAGAACGCCGAGCACGCCCACCTCGCGGCATGGGCGGGCGAGCTCGGGCGGCGGCGGTTCGGGAAACAAGCAGCGGTAGCAAGGCGAATCGTCGCTTCCGTCTTTGCCTCCTTCGCCTCCCTCATGCTTCGCGCCGCTGCGGCCACCGCAGCCACCACGGCCCCCGCCCGGGAAAAACGTGGCGGCCTGGCCCTCGAAACGCGACACCGCGCCGAAAAGCAAAGGTTTCTTCAAGAAAAAACAGGCATCGTTCACGAGCAGGCGGGTCGCAAAATTATCGCATCCATCAAGAACAGCGTCAGCGGGCGTGAGCAGTTCGATTGCGTTGTCTTCGCCGAGATAGACCGCGTGCGTCTCGATATTTACATCCGGATTGAGCGCATGGAGAGCGCGGCGCGCGGATTCGGTTTTCGGCGCGCCCAGATCGGCCTCGCGGTGGATTACCTGGCGCTGGAGGTTCGAGAGGCTCGCCTTGTCTGGATCAATGATGTCGATATGTCCGACACCCGCCGCGGCAAGATAAAGCAGCGCGGGCGATCCCAAACCTCCCGCGCCAATCACAGCGACGCGCGAATGCAATAGCCGCGCCTGCCCCTCGACGCCGATCTCCGGCAGCGTGATATGGCGCGCATAGCGTTCGAATTGTTGTTCCGTGAGCGGCATGGAGGCAGGCGCGTGCGGCAGTTCGCGAGTCTTTGTGCGGTTTTCGCGGCCAGAGATGAAATCCCAAAATCACGGTGCGGCGCCGGGAGAAGAGGCGGGCTGGGCGGCGACGGAAATATCGCGCAGTCCGGACTGTTTGAGCGCATCGAGCACCTGGAGCACCCTCTCGATGGGAACCTGGCGGTCGCACCGCAAAAACGCCCCGCGCGCCCGATCCGCCTCGGGAATAGCCCTGATTTCGATGGCAAGGTTTGTTTGCGCCACGGGCCGTTCGCCAATCCACACCACGTCCTCATGCGCCGACTGAAGCGAAATTACGAGCGGCCCCGGCGCGGCGGTTTCGCCCTGGCCGGCCCGCGGAAGGTCCACCGCCACGGCAGTATGCGTTTTCGGAATATAAGCAATCGAGAATGTAATAAAAAAGAAAATGAACAGATTGAGGATAATATCCGTCAGGGCGATGGTGTCGAGCGTGTGCTGAATTCGGTGTCGCGCGGCGTAACGCATGACAGTTACCAGAAGGAGCGGGCAAAAAGGCAGGAAGGCGAAAGCAGATAAGATGCGGCGAGGGGATCAGGCGTCCTGGTCTTCGCCCGGCAGGCTTGGCGAGGAATCAGCGGCATTTTCGGAAACGCCTGCCGCCCCCGCTCCAGCGCCTGCCACGGCGGATATCTTGGACGCCCTCCCAGAGGGCAGTTCCGGGGCGAAACGCGCGAGAAACAATTCGTGGGCGATTTCGAGCCGCCGCGCGCGGGCCGCCACACGTCCGTTCACGAGCGAATACAGCAAATAATACGGAATCGCGACAATCAATCCGGCGGCGGTGGTAATCATGGCCTCATACATGCCGCCCGCCAGCGCATCCACCTGGATATTCGCCCCTAGGCGCTCCCATTCCATAAAAGCGCGGATAAGGCCGAGGATCGTGCCAAGGAATCCGAGCATGGGCGTGAGCGTGATAATGGCGCCGAGGAGCGAGAGGCCGCGTTCGGCTCGCGCCATCTGGCGAAGTCCCTCGGCGTGCATGGCTCGGTCGATGGCGGCGGGACCATCGGGAAGTGCGGACAATCCCCCCCGCCACAGAGCGGCCACCGCGCCCCGGCGCCCGTCAAGAGCACGCCCAAGCTGCTCCGCGCCGCCGCCGCATTCGCGCAGTTCGCGGTCGAGATCGTTCGGATTTTCGCGTGTTGCCAGCAGGAAAATCGTGCGATCCGCCAGCAGGGCAAGGGCAGCCAGCGAACAGGCCCCAATGAGCGCCATTACGGGTCCGCCCTTGATAAGCAGGTCAAGCCAGGTCATGTTTGTGGAGAACTTTTGGGCAGATTTCCGGCGCCGGCGGCGGAGCTGCCGCCTTTGGCGCGTATCTCGACGGCCACGTTGAATGCCTTGTAAAATTCTTTGACGATGCGCATTTCCCACTCGGATAAGTGCCCGTCCTCGTAGGTCCGGCGCGTCTCATTGAACATGCGGACGATTTCCTCCCTCATGCGCTCGACCTGATCGTTGCTGAGGTCTTTCATATCATCGAGGCAGCGGGCCACGCGATTGTCGCTCGGGTAAATTTCCGCCGTTTCGTAGGCGCTGTGCACCGGTGGACGCGCGGGCGGGGGGAGTGGGGCGGAAGGCAAACCTGGAAGCGCCGTCGTGGAACGCACGTCCTCTGCCTCTGCGGAGGGCCTGGCCTTGGGCGCTGGCGGGGCTGGCGGAGCGGGCGCCGCCGGGGCCGGGGCGGACACAGGCTTTGGCGCGGGGGCGGTTTGAGGACCTGCGGTGGCTGGCGCGGAAGAAAGCTGGGGCGGCGCTCCAGCAGCGGCAGCGGCAGCAGTGGGCGCGGGCGCGACGGCTCCGGGGCGAATTGCTTCCGCCGAAAGCGAGCGCGCCTGCGATTCCATCTGAGTGCCAAGCGCCTCGGGCGCTTCGCCCAGGTCCAGTTTCTCATCCACGTCTCGCAGCCAGGCGATAAACGCCTCCTCGGCTTCCGTTCCCGCGCCGGGAGCGCCGGAGGACGGCTGCTCGCGGGCGGGCAGGCTTTCGGCTTGGGCTTTCAAACTCTGAAGGCGCGGATTGCCAGGCGCGATTTGCAGTCCTTCCTCGATGACCTCCAGCGCGTCTTCGCGATTGGCCGATGCCACAAACAGCCGCGCCGACTCCTCAAATTCCTTCATGGCCTGCACGCGCCGCGCATCCTGATGCAGCAGGCGCCCGAGCAGGAGGCGTCCGCGCGCGTTTTCCGTATCCGCCTCGACCAGCCACTCGATCGCCTCGATGGCGCCTTTGATCTGGCCGAACTGAATGTAAAAATCCACAACCCACTTCATCTGTTCGACGGCCGCGTCCGGGCGTCCGAGACGCGAAAAAAGCACGGCCAGTTGCTTGCGTGCCTTCACGGCGCCGGGTTGAAGCATAATCAAAATGTTATAGATCGAGAGCGTCTTTTCGAGCTCGCCCCGCACGGCGTAACTTTCCGCGGCGCGCAGATACTCCTGATACGCCTCGTCTTTCATGTTCAGTTCGAGATAGAGCGCGCCCAGTTTGCAGCGCGTAATCTCATCGCTGGTGTTGGCGGCAACCGCCTGCTCGAAATACGGAAGCGCCTCGCGCGCGCGGCCCTGATTGATGAACATCTCGCCGCGGAACACCAAGTCGCGCGAGGTTTTTCCGGCCGTGTCGGCAAACAGGCGCACCGGGGCTTCATCGAGCGAGCAGCCGAAATACATGGCAATCAGTTCGATCAGCAGGCCGCCTTCATGCGCGGGGCACGGACCATAGGTGCATTTGTAGGTTTTTTCCCCGGCGTCAACGATCAGCGATTTGCGCACCAGGTCCTTATGGATCGGGCAATGAATGCGGATGAGATTGCCCTCGCGATAAACAGACTGGGGCGTAAACCCCATGCGTTCGAGCGCCTTCATGGCGTCGAGCGAGGCATTGAGAGAGAAATCTTTGTCTCGAAGCGTGAAACGGGAGCTCATAGTCCAGGCATCCGCCTCAATCCGCCGCGTCACGGACGGAAACCACATACTGATTAGCGGCGCTGGCGCATGGAGGGCAAGGATTATTCAAAATCGAAGCGGCATTATATTGCCAGATCGCTGTCCTGCATTTCCGCCTTTTCATTTGGACGGCAAAAAAGCGCCGTTCCCATCGTGAGGGGTCCCACGCGCCCGCAGAACATCATTAAAACGATTATTGCTTTGCCCATAACCGTCAGCCCGGACGTGATGCCCATGCTCAATCCGACGGTGCCGAGCGCGGAGGCCGCCTCGAAGAAGTTCTGGTCAAAGGGCGTTGCCTCGCACAGATTCAGCAAATATGTGCCCGCCAGCAAGGCCGCCAGGTAGAATCCCAGCGTCGCAAAAGCCATCCAAATCCGCTCGTGGGGGATGGGCTTGCCCCAGAAGCGCGCCTCCGATTCGCCCCGCATAGCGCTGCGCATCACTCCCCAAAGCGCGGACACTGTTGTGGTTTTCAATCCGCCGCCCGTTCCGGAGGGCGACGCGCCAATGACCATAAGCACAATAATAAGAAGGATGGACACGTGCGAGAGGGCGGAAATCGGCACGGTGTTGAAGCCGACAGTCGTCATAGCGGTCATGCATTGGAAGAACGCCGCGAGCAAGCGCCGGTCTGGCGGCATGGCGCGCAGCGAATCCTCAGCCACGAACAACAACGCTGTGCCGCCAACGGTCATGAGCAGCGTGGCCCAGACAATGATGCGGCTGGTCAGCGTGATCTGCTTTGTTTGGCCTTTCCATTTGCGCCAATAGTCCACGCAGACGATAAAGCCCATTGCGCCAAGGTAACTTAATACAGCGATAGTCATATTCAGCCAGAAATTCCCCGCATAGGACTCGAAGCTGTTATTATATAGCCCGAAACCTGCCGTGCAGAAGGCGGAAACGCTGTGGAAGATGGCGCTCCAAAGCGCGTTTGGCTCTCCCGCGTCGCGAAGGACGAAATACAGGATCAGCGCCCCTGTGCCTTCAATGGAGAGCGTGAACAGAATGACGCTCCGGATAAACTTGTCGATGCGGAACGACGCGGGAAGGCTATAGACAGTGCGGCTGATTTCCTGGCGCGAGGCCGGGAGCTCGCGTTTGCGCGCCAGCACGATAAATGAACTGGCGGTCATAAAACCGATCCCGCCCAGCTGGATTAGCAATAGCACAATCAGCTGGCCAAAGAAGGTATAGCGGTCTGAAATGCTGGTTGTGCACAATCCCGTGGTGGAAACTGCCGAGGCTGCGATGAACAGGTTGTCGAGCGCCGGAACCGAGGCCGCTTTTTGTGAAATGGGCAGGCAAAGCAACACGCATCCCGCCACGATATACAACAAATACCCCGCCAGCACTCGAAAGGCGGGAGTGAAAGCGCGGTAATCCAGCGTGGCGAGTTCTCTGCAATATCCTGCAAAGACCCTCAACTTGGCAGCCAGAGGCGTTTTAGGATTTCCTGGATGTCCGCTATTAAATCCGATGGGTCCAGAAGAACTCATGGACAATCTCCCAAATAGAAATGGAGGAGGGCCTCCATTTTCATCCGGGAGGTTCTCCTCTTCCACGCCTGCGAGGTTAGCTGACGGGCTTGGGCGGAAGAGATTGCCCTACGCCTTTTCGGCGATACGCCCCAATTACCTGGGTCCCCCGCTCCCGCCGCATTGTGGACGGGACTCGGCGTTCACAAATTCCATGATCGGCATACACGCGTTGAAAAACAAGCTCGATTTGACAATGATACATGGGCTGCGTATCTTTGCGTCCTTGCCCGCTTCGCCAAGAGCAATCAAAACGAAAAAGACCCAATCCCACCGAATTGAGCCAAAAAGGCCGGAATAAGCGCCAGTTGTTCTTGCCTGTTGTGAATTCGCCAAGAATTTTCTGCCATTAATACCATTTTCCCCGGATGTTGTTCTCGATTGTCGATCCCGTATTGCGTTTTGTTTGTATGAATCGCGCCGCGGGATTCGATGTGGAAATGTCCCGGAGGGACAAACGG
>CAYUNT010000240.1:0-6084 GCA_964446285.1 uncultured Candidatus Sumerlaeota bacterium
CCCAACCCCCAACTCCCAACCCACAAACCCCAACTCACAACTCCCCTGTCCCATTCCTCTCTCGAAAAAAAATCGGGCAATCGCATGTAATGTTTTCCCGGTTTGCCGATACTAGAGGGAGGAAAGCCTTTTGTGGGCTGAGTTCACCTGAAACTGCAAAGGATTAACCCATGTCATTCACCTTCTCGTCATCCCCCAAACCAGGGCTTCGCCATTCGCCGCGGTTTGCCACCGTCGTTTTGGCCGCTCTGGCGATTTTGTCCATCGCCCATCGCCCCGCGCTGGCGGCGGAAAATCCCCTCGCCATGGCCGCCGCCGATGCCGAATTCCTCGTCTCAATCAACGTGCGCCAGGTTGCCGATTCGCCCATCACGGATAAAATCCTTCAGGATCAAAAGGGGGGCCAGATCAAGGCCGGCATCCAGGTGATTCAAAACCTGACGGGCGTGGACCTGTTCAAAGACCTGGATCGGATATGCCTTTGGGGGCGAATTGATGACAACGATTCTGTGGCAATCGCGGTTCAGGGACGCTTCAGCGCGGAAAAGATCATTCCGCTGCTCAAATTGAATCCGGAATACAAGACGTCCGAGATCAAAGGAATCACGATCCACGAGTGGTTCGACAAAGGCGAAAAGCGCATGAAATACGGCGCGTTTCTGAGCGACGGCCTTGTGATGCTCGTCAACAAGCGCGAGCGCCTGGAAAACGCCATTGAACTTCGCGCCGGGGCGGGCGCTGCCAGCGGATTCCTCGCTTCGCCCAACGCCAAACTCATTCCCGCCAACTCTGATCAGCTGGCTGCGTGGCTTTTTATCATGCGTCCAAACCGGGCGCTTCCCAACGGCAAAATGAAAGACACGCTTCAGGCCGAATCGGCGCTTGTGACGGCCACTCTTGAGCCAGAAGCTATTTCCCTCCAGGCGCGAATCGACGTTGCCAGCGACGAGGCCGCTCAGGAATGGCTGAATCTGTTGCAGGGCGTGGCAGCCATTGGCCGCCTTCAGCATGACAACGCTTTGGTCCAGCGTCTTGCCGCGGGCGCACGGGTCTCTCGCGTTGAGGGCAGTAAATCTGTTGCCTTCGGGTTGAAAGTTCCCACCCAGGACGTTATGGAAATCATACAGAAGGACAAGGCCAAAGCCGCAGCGGCCCCGGATGCGCCCTCTGCGCCTTCTGATCCTTCCGCTCCGGCGGCTCCTCCCGCTCCTCCCGCGCCACGCGTAAAAAAGAAATGACCGATTCCGCAGCCTCCGCGCCCGATGCGTTTTTCCTCTGGCCGGCCGTGAAAAGGCAGGCGTCCGGACCCATCCATGCGTCCGCAACCGCTGAGGGCGCCTTCTCTTCTCAATCTGCCGCCAGCCTCAGGCCCGAACCCGTCCGCCACGTCGCGGGCGAGTTCGGGCCTCCTGGCAATCACGAGACGGCGGAAAATTGCGCAAATCGAGTGGATGCCGCCAAATTGGACGCAAATATCGCTAAAGATAAAGACAATTTGGCGGAGGAGAACCTTCCTGACGCTGAATTGGTGGCGCGGTGTTTGAATGGACATCGGGACGCTTTTGGAGTGCTGCTTGCCCGCTATGAGAATGCGGTGTTCCGCTTGGCTTGGCGTATCTTGCGCGCGCGCGAGGATGCCGAAGACGCCGCCCAGGAGGCGTTCTTGCGCGCCTGGCGCTCGCTTGGGCATTTTGACCCAGCTCGCGGAACCTTCCGCGCATGGCTGTTGAAAATAGCGCTCAACGCCGCCTTGACCGAATCCGCGCGCCGCCGCGAACACGCCGAGGAAATCCAGGCGGGCGGCAGCGACGCTATCGAGGCAATTCCGGATGACCCAGCGCGTTCTCCGCAGGCGCAGGCCATTCGCAAGCAGTGGCTGATCGCCATCGAACGGCTGGCCGCGCAACTTCCCCCCGAAAGCGCGGCGCTCTTTCACCTTCGCTATGGCGAAAACCTGCCCGTCGCGGAAATAGCCAAAATCCTCGACCGCGCGCCAGGCACAGTTGCCGTGGCGCTCCATCGTCTGCGCAAGCGGTTGCGCCAGACAGTCCTCTGGAATTCGAAGGACTAAATCCGATGAATACTTGTCCCGAAACCCGGCAAAGCCTGGAATGCGCCCTTGAGCGTGGAGAAAACACCCCGCCCCCGGAGACGGCCGCTCACCTGGAGCGCTGTCCGCGTTGCAGAGCGTGGTGGGAACAGGGTCTGCGTTTCGAGGAAACGCTGCGCCGGGCGGCGGAGCGCGCCCCCGCGATTTCCGATGCGGCCCATACGCGAATCGCAGCCGCGCTTGAACGCGAACCAATTCCAGCGCCCGCCTCGGATAAGCCGCGCGACATACCGCAGCCTGGCCGGCGACGGGCAGGGGTGCGCGCGCCCGTCCCTATTAGGGGGCGATGGATCACGCTGGCGGCGGCGGCGCTGGTGATTTTAGCGGTTGCGGGCGTGGCTTTTTTCCGCGCTAACTCCGCCAACGAGTGGCATCCGCGAAAAAACGCGAGTGCGGAGCCTCGCGATCCCAAGATCGACGCGGTCGCGCGCGCGGGCGAATTTTCGCTTCCCGACGTTTCTCTGCCCTCGGTTTCTTTCCCGTCGGCTTCTGCGCCCGAGATCGCCCTGTCGGAATTCTCAAGGCGCGCGCTTTCCCTGCCGGCCATTGCCATTCCTGAGGTTTCCGTGCCGGTGCCTGCGATGTCCGCATCGCTTGGCGCCCTCGTCCGCCCGCCGCGCATGATGGCTTCGGCGCAAACCGATCTCGAATGGCTTGCGAAGGCATTCGTTTCGCAGACGGAAAGCGCCATGCGAGCCGTGGGCGCCGCGCCCGCAGGGGATATGCCTAATTTCCCCGCGCAAGGCCTTTTGGGACACCCTTTGCAGTCCCCTCACTTTTCGCAGCCGCCCGCGGATTTATCCCCTGCGGCCACACCGCGGGTTTGATACTGCATGTCGCGGCCTCACCTTGGGACTTCAAAGAGACCCGGAAAGATAAATGATAGCGCTTTCAAGCCATTTGTGGTTGACATCCTGGGCCGAGAGATTGATCCTCTACTTAAGATGGCGGGGTAGTTTGTCTTTTTGCTCCGCGCAAAAGGGCGAAGAATCTACCTGCTTGGGGGATTATAAGTATAAGGAGGTTTGCGACCGAAGCTTTTTCATTTTTTTACAATGCCGCTTTTATGCGGCCAATTTTTAGAAAAAGGAGTTCTGGGTTATGAAGAAGCAATTGCTATTATCAATGCTTCTGCTTTCTATGATCGCAGTATCAGGCTATGCAGCAACAATTCCGTTCTATGATGCATTCGGCGCCAGCGGCCCCGCCGCCGATTGGGAGACCGATTCTGTTGGAACCGCGTTTGCCGGAAACGGCACGCTCACCACGACCGCTGCCGAAGCCGACTGGCGCGGCGTAACTGTCACCCCGCCCGCTGGCGGAGATGGCTACATGGGCAAACTCGCATTTGCCGCATCCGGCTATGCAACCTCTTGGCGTGTTCTTGGCGCAGGCACGGAGAAAAACTACACGCTGCGCTGCAAAATGTTCGTTCCGGTTATCGACACAGTTGCTGAACCGGACGACTACCTGTATCAGCAACTCATTTTCGCATCGAATACAAGTGGCTACGGCCGTATGCATTTCCAACTCAATCTGAAAAACGCGGATTTGGGGCTTACTGCTCCCCGCATCCGAATTCAGGTCAGCCACAGTGGCGCCCTTGTCACGAAACTCGCTCTGTATTCCCCCACGAATTTCACGGTGGAAGAGCGCTGGTGGGATGTCATGCTCGTTGTGAACAACACAGGGGGCACGGCTGAACTGTTCCTGGACGGCGTTTCGAAGGGCGTTGCCACAATCGCCGAAACCGCTTTTGCTGACGGTGGCAAGTTCGGGATTGCCGAATATGTCGATGGCGACTGCGCCGGCGTGGCCCGCTCGGCCTATTTCGATCAATTCCGCGCCAGCGACAACGCTTCGGTGCAGGATTGGACCTCGTTTGAATGAGCGCCTGCTCACTTCAGCGAACCATGCGTATGTTTCTTGCGGCCGGCATCCTCGCGATGCCGGCCGCTTTTGTCATTTGCGCTCCGCTGAGTTGCGCGGCGGAGCCACAGCCGCATGGCCTGGCGCCAAACAAATGCAATGCGCCAGAATTGGCCGGTTCCCAAGCGTCGGACTGCTTGTCCACCCCTATTCTCGAACGCATTCTCGCCGCGCCCTGGAATGAACGAAGAATAGCTGATTATACGGATGCCTCGCTGGACCATTCAGCGCAACTGCGCGCCGCGCGCGAGGATACGGAATTCGACGCCTGGCTGGCTGCGCGCGCCCGCAGGGAAGGCATCAAACAAGTTGAGAGCGCGCAGACTCCATTTGTTCAGCGCCGCAACGAACTGGAACGCGAGGTGGCCCTGCGCAGGCTCGCCGCCCGCCAGCATCCTTCTCCCGAGGAAATTGCGCAGGCTGCCAAGGAGCGCCGTTGGGCCGATCCGATTCCGGAAGCATGGGAGGTCCAGTATATTTTCATCGATTCCTCGAAAGCGAAAAACCCCGCGGAACAAGAGGCCGCCAAAAAGCGAGCCGATCAAGTTTTTGCCCAGCTCACTCCCGAGAATTTTGCTGATATGGCCCGTCTGTGGAGCGACGCGCCCAGCAGCGCCGAGGGCGGAGTGCTTGGATCATTGACGCTCGATGGCTATGGCCCGACTTTTTCGGCGCAGATTAAGCAGACGCCTCCAGGGACTATCGGAGGGCCGTATCCCACAAAATCGGGATGGAATATCTTCTATGTCCGTTCGCACCGTGCCACCCAGTCCAAGCCGATTTCCAAGGCAGATTGGCCTTCGATGACGGCGGAAATCGCCGCATCCCGCCTGATAAATGAGGCCGCGTCCAATCCCCATGACTGGCGCTCGCTTTTGGATTCGCTGGGAGCAACCACGGATACGCTCATCCTGAGCGAACTCGCTGCGTTCGAGAATTACCTGCTTGCCAAGGAATACATTTCCACCCATGTTGCGAGCCTTGTTCCTTCCGAATCTGATTTGCGGGCTTTTCACAATCAATATGCGGATTCGTTTCAACGTCCGATTTTCCGCCATGCGCGGGAAATCCTTGTAACGGCGCCCGGCTGGCCTTTCGAGAACACGCGTGAAGGATGGATGCGCCGCTTTGCGGTGCGCAACCACGCGCGAGAGGTTCGCGAGCGCATTCTGAAAGGCGAGGATTTTTCCAAAGTGGCGCGCGAGGTCTCCGCGGCGGATTCCGCCACTTCGGGGGGCGATCTTGGCTGGGTGCCCAAGCCAAGCGGTTACTTGATCGACACGGCGCTGGATGCCCTGAAACCGGGCGAAGTCAGCCCGCCGCTCATGGTGGAAAAAGGATTCTGGCTCCTGCAATTGGTGGCAACGAAGCCGCGTGAGCCAAAATCCTTTGAGGAGGCGCGCAGCGAAGTGGAACAGGCTTGGCGCGTCCGCAATGCGCGCGAAATGCGCGCCCGCTTGCTGGATGAATTCCGTCAGCGGCAGACGGCCCCGGGCAAATCTTCGAATAATTAGCGGGCGGCCAGGTTATCCCCAGGGCTGCACAGGGCAAATCGACCATGACATGCACAGAGAAAGGTATGCCGGAGTTTTCATTGCCGCGCGAGTTGGAATTTGCGCGCAGCGATGTGCCCGAGGGTCTGGGGGCGATACAACGCGGATTCGACGCCTATCAGCGGGCGTGTTTTCCGGAGCGCCCTTCTGAGTTTTTCGCGCTCGAACTGGCGGGCGAGACGGGCGAGTTGGCCAATTGCGAAAAGAAAGCCTGGAAGGGGCGCACCGTTGCCCCCGAGCGGTTCGAGGACGAGGCGGCGGATGTGTTTATCGCCCTTATGAATTACTGCAACGCGCGGGGGATCGACCTGGGCCGTGCCGTCGAGTGCAAATTGATCGAGATTGAGCGCCGCCGCCGCGACGAAATTGCGTAATCGCGGAAGATCGTTATTATTTTTTGCCACGAAAGGCACGAAAAAGACGAAATATAGGGATTCTTATACCAATTTCCCGTAATTCTGTTTCCTGAATTTGCTCTGAAGGAGCAAAAGA
>CAYUNT010000241.1:0-6078 GCA_964446285.1 uncultured Candidatus Sumerlaeota bacterium
ACCCTCTCGCCTGAACCGTCCGCCTCCACGACTGCCATTCCCGCTGTTGTGGCCGCCGCGCCGCCCCCAACTCCGGCTCCCACTCTTTCTGGAAACGCCTTTTTCGAAGCCATTCCAAATCAGATCAATCCCATCCTCACTCCAGAACCTGCGCCATCGCCGCGCACGGTTCAGGGGAATGTCGCGCAGCCAGCTCTGCCGCCCTCGTCGCAGATATCAGGACCATACATACGAATTCGTCTGGTCAACACCGAAGACAGCCGCCTGGATTTCTCGCTGCAAACGCCGGAGGGCGAGATTATTCGACGCTCCGTCCTCCCCCGCGAATCCGAGATTCTCGATGTCGCGCCCGCCTTGGGGCTTTTTACCTACATCACACAATCCACGCTGGATGGGGTGAGGATTGCACCAGATATCACGATGAAAAGCGAGACGTGCCGCCTGACGCGATGGGAGACCTGGCGGTTTTCGCTGGAAAAGCCGCCTCCCGGAATGCCTTTTGGCGGAAGCAAATTCTGGCGAGTGAGCCGCTCTCCCCTCGAAGGCGCCCCCCCCGCATCCGTTTCTTTTGGCAATGTGGTTCCCGGCACAACTGCCAATGCAACACCGCGCCACACTCCGCCGCCGGCCCGTTCGCCCCTTCCTCCCGATACAGGCGCCGCCTATACAAAAATCTACACGGTTCCCAGCGTGATCATGGACGGCCAAAACGACCGCCAGGATTATTACGCGCCCCGTGGGAAGACGCTGCACATTATCCACTTTGTTTTGCCGGGATGGGTGCGCGAAATCCGCGCAGAAGAATTTACGCTGATGCTCGATGACAATTCGAATGTGAAGGGATTGGGTCTGTATCTTCCCTCGAACCGGCGCCTCCGCATGACGAACTCAGAGCCGGTGCTTTTGAGCAAAGACGGCGAGGCCGTGGATGTTCCCATTGTGTTCGCCGCGCCAAAACTCGCCAAGCCCTTGGCGGTGCGATGGATAAACGCCATTATCCCGCTGACGGACGAAGGCCGGAAGGGAAATGTAATACACGAAAATCCGCAGGCGGCTCAAGCGCCCACCCCAACGCTCGATGCGGGAGCGCTCTTTGGCGGCATGATGAAACCCGGCCAATCCACCGGCACAGGCACAGGCTCCGGCCCTACCCCGACGCCCTTGGCGGCGCCAATCAGCTGGGGCGCGACAGAGCCGGTCCGCATTGTTCTTCGCGGGATTTCCTTCCAAAACGACCAGACGCGCATCACGTTGACCGCAACAAGTCAGGAGCCACTGCAAATTGAAGAGTGCAACGCCGCCGCTGTATTCTTAGCAGATGCTTTCGCCCAGTATTCGCCCTCCTATTTTTTCGAGAACTGCAAGGACTGGAGCGAAGCGAAGAGCAATTCCGATCCGCCCAGCCCTCTGTATCGCTACGCCACACTGATCGCTGTCTGGGGAAATACCCCCGAATACGCGATTTATGAAGCATTTCCCGGCCACGCCCCGCCCGCGAACTTTGTCGGCCAAGTGACGCGCATTTTCCGAGTGGAACGCGACGCGGGAGTTCCCGATGGCTTGCGCCTGGATTTGTCTATCCCTGTATCATTTGCAAATTACAAAGGTTCGGGAACGCTGCACGTCTGGCTTTTGCGCGAAAATAAGCGATATAGCAACCTGCTCGGCATCCCGGTGGATTTCTCCAAGCCCTTGCCCAAATAACCGGGCGATTCCTGCATACTTTTAGGGGAAGCGTGTGCGCCCTCGCAAATCACGGTCCGATTGGACGCCCTTTTTTGTTCGGAATTCGCAACAGCCCGGGGGGTTGGGCCAATACCCCGCGCGTGATTTCTTGCACCCTTCAAGGCTTGACATCCGGTCGATTGATGTCCAATAAAATGAGTGGAAAAGGGTCACTGCTCGATCGGATGAGCAGCCCATGCATTTCTGGCAATTTGACATCAATAACGAGGTCCGTGTGAGGGGGCGTATTACTTCTTGTCTTGGCGTTGGGATCCTGCTCGGCGCGCTGGCTGCCTCAGGATGCATTCGTTCCCGCATTATCGTTACATCCGATCCCCCGGGCGCGGATGTTACAATGAACGGGTTGCATCGCGGGCGGACACCCATCGAAATCCCATTTATCTGGTATTGGTATTATGATTTCGACATGCGCGAGGAAGGATACGAACCCCTGGTAATCCGAGAGCGTTTGCACGCGCCGTTTTACTGCACGGCGCCGCTTGATTTAATTTCCGAGGCCCTGCCTATTCCTATTTACGACACGAAACGGCGGCATTATATTCTTGTGGCGAAAGAGCCGGTGAAAGCAGGAACAGCCCAATCCGGCAGCTCTTTGCCCGCCGACAAGTTCTAGTTCCAAAGAAAAGCATTAGAGGAAACACACGCTGCCCTTATTGACCCTCAAGTCTCATTTTGTCCGTATCCGCACCCCCATTAAGTAACATGGACCGAAATATAGGCACCGCCACCGCCCGATTGGTTATCCGAAATCCCCTGCCGGGGGTGGAATCCACTTATCCGATTAACCAGCCGCAGGTGACAGTTGGCCGGCATCCGGGAAATTCAATCGTTCTGGCTTTAGATTCCATTTCGCGGTTTCATTCGCGGATTGATATTCGCGGCTCGCACTACATTTTGCAGGATTTGAATTCCTCCAACGGCACGTTTGTCAACGGCGAGCGGATCAGTTCGGCCACGCTGCACGACGGCGACATCGTTGTTTTTGGCAATGTTGAGTTCCAGTTCGTCAACGAGGCCAGTTCGCAGCGGGGACCTCGTTCGACGCCTTCGCCCATCATCAAATCGCAAGTGGTGGACATCCAGGATGGCGTGGCCGCAGGCACGCCGCCCGTGACCACCAAGGTGATTCGCGCCGAGGAAGTGCGCGATACATCGAGTTATTTGACCCCCGCCTCGGGACGCCCGGACGGACAGACGCTTGCGAAAATCAACAGCCGATTGGCGACGCTGTATGCGCTTTCGGAAATGTTGCGCGAATGCGCCGGGCAGTCCGAAAAGCAAATCCTGCAATCAGTTCTCGACCTGATTTTCGAAGCGGTTTCGGCCGATCGCGGGGCGATACTCACGCGGTTCTCACGCGACGCCAAAGAATTCGATGTGGCCGTTGTCAAGTATCGCGACAAGCCCATCCTCGAACAAAAAGTTTCCGTATCGCGGACCATCCTCGAACGCGTCGTGAATGAGCGCGTGGCCGTCCTTTCGAGCGATGCGCAAGCCGATGCCCGCTTCGAGGCGTCCGAGTCCATTTTCCTCCACAATATCCGCTCGACCATGTGCGTCCCGATGATCAGCGAGGGGCGCGTGATGGGGATCATCCATCTCGACACGCAATCGACCACTCGCCAGTTCACCGAGGACGATCTCGAATTTATCACGACGATGGCGACAGAAGTGGCGGTTTCGCTGGAGAACATGCGGATGCGAGAGGAACGCATCGGGCGCGAACGTCTGGCCGCCGTAGGCGAAACCGTGGCCGGAATCTCGCACAATGTGAAGAACATCCTGTTGCTGTCGCAGGGCGGCATGGAACTGCTCGATCGCGCCTGTGCCGCGGGCGACATGGAGCAAGTGGTCGAGAGTTGGTCGGTCGTGCGGCGCGGAATCGACAAAATCAGCAAACTTGTCAAAGACATGCTCGATTACTCGAAGCCCAAGCGGCCTGTTTTGTCGCGCCAGGACCTGAACGAGTTGATTTGTTCTATTGCGGAGGAGGTGGAAGAAGACCTGATCCGCAAGAATGTGCGCCTCGAGCTCGAACTCGATGAGGCTCTGCAGCCGATTGAAACGGATGAGCACGGCCTGACTCGCACAATCATGAACCTGATTATAAACGCCTCGGAAGCCATTTCGCATCCCAACGGTCTGATTGTGGTCTATACAGAGCAGACCAGCGACGGAAACGTCCTGATTCGCGTGCGTGACAACGGATGCGGAATTCCCCAGGACAAATTGGAAAAGATTTTCTTCCCCTTCTTCACCACCAAAGGTTCCTCAGGAACCGGCCTGGGACTGCCGATGTGCAAAAAAGTGGTCGAAGACCTCGGAGGCACAATCACAGTGGATTCGGTGATGGGAGAAGGCGCGACGTTTACTGTGGTTCTTCCCATCGAGCCACAAGTCGCCGGCACAGCGGCTACTGAGGAAAGCGAATAAGTGAAAGGCCGGCGCCGCTCGGTCTGGATTTTATCTGTTGGCGGGGCGATATTCTGCGGCCTGTTTCTGGGCGCATGTTCAGCGGCGCGTCCAGGGACGCACGGACGGCCGCGTCCGGAAGTCAACGCTTTCCCCCTGGCGCATTATCAGTCGGGCGAAACCACAGGCACCTATTCGCTCTGGGCGCCCTGGCCGCTTTTTCGCATTGAAAATACAACGGAATCCCTGACCACGGCCCTGCATCCGCTTTTCTCATGGCATAAGGAACATGAAGGCGGTCGGTATGACTTCCACGCCGTCTGGCCGTTTTTGCGCCGCACCTATCGCCCCGCGACGTTCAAGGGGGAACAATTCAAGGTTTTCTATCTCTTTCCCATTCTTTACGACGGACAGGGCCAAGTGGAGGGAAAGCCGGTCAGCACGCGCTATCTGCTGCCGATTCTCTACCAGGGACGCGAAGGGCCGCACCGCCACCACTTTATCTTGTTTCCTTTTTACTGGAAGGCTCGCGATGCGCGCCTGATCTGGCCTTTGTTCCCCCAGCGACCACAAACTTTCTACGCGTTGTGGCCTATTTTCGGGGATTTCCGGGGATACTGGAACCGCGACCGCATTCAGTTTTTATTTTGGCCATTGTTTGTAACGTCGAGCAAGGGGCGCGGCAAAGATCAAATCACGATCGACAGCATCGTCTGGCCGCTCACGGGGTTTTACTCGGGCAAAAATGTGTCGGGATTCCGCCTGTGGCCGCTTTTCAGTTATGTCAACAAAGACGATGAGTGGACACGTATGTATTGGCTGTGGCCGCTGGGGCATCATCGGACAGGCCTCGCCTCGGACGGACGCACAACCCAGTCGATGACGATGTTTTTTCCATTTTACGGACACATGCGCTCGGCGGGCTTCGACTACGACCTGCTTTTCCCCTTTTATGGGCGCTTGCGGTCAGGAAAACGCACATCGACCGGATATGCGCTTGCGTTCTACAATACGGATCACAGCGAACGGTCGGGCGTGATCGAGCACCGGCTTTTGTGGTTTGTGGTCCGATGGCGAACTCGCGTGGAGGAGCCGGAGCGCGAAAAACCGACAGAGGAAACGGCAGCGCCCAAGACGGCAGACCTGGAGGTCCGCCCCGCTGGACGCGCCCCCGCGGAAGGCGATACCGCAAAAGGCGCCACTTCGGAAGGCACTTCCGCCGGACGCAAGGCGGGGGAAAAGTCACCTCCCACGGGATGGGCTGTGTTCCCGCTGTATGGCAGCATGAAATCGGATCAGTCCATCCGCCAGTTTGCGTTGTGGCCACTTTACTCGCGCAAATGGGACCGCGCCAAGGAATTCGAGTTCGACCGCCATTACTTCGTTCCGTTTTATTCGTCGCAGGAGCGGCGTTGGAACGACGGCGCACTCAGCCGGTCGTCGTTTATATTTCCGCTGTTCAAATCGAGCCTGAGGCGCGACGGCGCATCGCACTGCCACGCGCTGCATCTGTGGTGGTATGATTCGCTCGATGGCCTGGACCGCAACTACGCGCCGCTGTGGACTATATATGAGAACAATTCCTATGCGCGCACGGGCGTCCGGCGCTGGAGCCTGATGAAGCATCTTTACGAAACCGAGACGCGCGCGGATGGCGAACGCCGCTCCGCATTCAACATGCTGTTGTTTTCAGGAGACTTCACGCCAAACCACGAAAAAGTGTCTATTGCCTGGGGGCTTCTTGGATACGAGCGCGAGCAGAGCAAGCGTTCCCTGCGCCTTCTCTGGGCCTTCCGAATATAAAGCCAGAGACATGGGATTCTGCGTCGCAGGCGAGGCGAAATAGCACACAACGCTTGGCTTATACCATTTTCCCGTAATTCTGTTCCCTTTCCCCGGGCGATCCTCTCCACAGGCCGC
>CAYUNT010000242.1:0-5974 GCA_964446285.1 uncultured Candidatus Sumerlaeota bacterium
TCGCGAAAACCGTGACAGGCGATTGGGAACAGAATCAAAGGAAAATGGTATGAGAGTGAAAGGAATTTACGTTGAATTTTGCGGATTTCGTCGTCCTGACATACTGGGCTGGCATTTTTGCCGCTCTTTACTTTTGCGTCCATTGTCTGGGTCTCTGGGGTTTGCTTTTGTGGCCCCCGGTGCTTTTCTTTTTCATCTGGTCAGGAGAACGCTACGTGATGCGCTGGCTCTCACGCGTGGCGATAAAATTGCCCGTTGGAGGGGCAAATGATCGCGACGCAAAGGCAATACGCGCAACGAACGCCAATAATACCATTTTCCCATAATTCTGTTCCCTTTCCCCGGACAATGAGGAACTGTTCAAAGTGCCGGAAAAATCTTGGGCGAGACGCCCAAGCCACCGGAATCACGGGCAAGATGCCCGTGCCACCAGTAACTTTGAACAGCTCCTGCGGACCATTCTCTTCACAGGACGCGACCATAGAACAGGGCGTCGTGGAGAATTGACGTTCTTCGGATTTTAGCCTGCTTTGAGCAGGCTGATGATTCTGATCCCATTTTCTGAGTCCTTTCATTTTCGCCTGGGAATCCTTTTCACTAGCCGGGACAATATGGCACAGCATCATGGGAAATTGGTATAAAACGCGTGAATGTTTCCGGGCTTTGAAAACCGCGGTGGGCGCTGAATTATCCGCGTTCAGCGGCTTGGCGGGCTTTGTCTTCGTTCACGAAGAGAAGCAACCCGGCGCCGGCGATGAACAAAATCAGTATCGAGAGAATCCCCAGCCGCGGGCTGCCTGTCGCGACGCCTACCCAGCCCATCAGCGCGGGGCCGATCACAGCGGCGAATTTGCCGAGCATGTTGTAAAACCCAAAGAATTCCGCCGCTTTCTCTTGGGGAATCAAACGCGAGTATAGCGAACGGCTGAGCGATTGCACTCCGCCCTGCACCAGTCCGATCACAATGGCCAGGATATAAAATTCGCCCACGCGGCTCATTCGGCTGCCCCAAAATGTCACCAGTCCATACACGGCCAGGCCGATGAAAATTCCCTTCTTTGCGCCAATTCGCTGGCCGATTTTACCGAATACTATCGCCGCCGGAAATCCGACAAATTGCGTAATGAGCAGCGCCACAATCAGGCTGTTTGAGGGAAATCCAAGCGAAATCCCATAGTCCACCG
This sequence comes from uncultured Candidatus Sumerlaeota bacterium, assembly GCA_964446285.1. GTDB lineage: Bacteria > Sumerlaeota > Sumerlaeia > SLMS01 > CAYUNT01 > CAYUNT01. The sequence continues at coordinate 1,185 of CAYUNT010000242.1, forward strand.
CCATGCGGACGATTGTGTCCACGCCGTCGATGTAGAGCCAATACGCGGCCAAAAAAAGAAGCGTGAATTTGAGCGCGCGGATTTCGGCGAAGGTGCGGATCAGCTGGCGCACTCCCCCACTCACGGCCGCCCCAAGCGATTGTGCGCCGCCCGCCGCAGGTTCGGGAACCCAAAGCATCAGAGGAATCGTGAAGAGCGCCCACCACACGCCCACCATCACAAAGGACAATCGCACCGCCGCCGCCGAATCGGCCAGCCCGAACCACGCGGGGCGCAGTGTCATGGCCACATTCATGGCAAAAAGCACTCCGCCGCCCAGATAGCCGAGCGCGTATCCGAGGGCCGAAACAAAATCCGAGGTTTTGGGAGTCGAAACGCCGATCAGGAGCGAATCGTAAAACACATTTCCCGCCGAAAATCCCAGCACGCCCACCATATACAGGATTCCCGCGGCCATCCACTGCCCTTTGGAAATGAGAAAAAGCGCAATTGTGGAAAGCGCCCCGAGGAGCGAAAAAAATAGCAGGAAACGTTTCTTGGCGCTGCCGCGGTCGGCGATTGCGCCGAGGATTGGCGCGGCAGCCGCTACAACAATGCCCGCGATCGAGTTAAAATTGCCCAGTTCAAAAGTGCTTTCCGTTGCCGAGGCGCCCGCGCGCCAGAATTGCTTGTAAAACACAGGGAAAAATCCGGCCATCACCGTTGTGGCGAAGGCGGAATTCGCCCAGTCATACAACGCCCACGAGATCACGCTGCGGCGGGGAATAGGGCGGGTGTCGTCGGCCATTCGATTATGCTCTATTCGGGAAAATCCGCGTCGCGGAGGATTTTCGGCGCGTCGATTTCCGGGTCTTTCATCAAGTCGAAAGGCGTCCAGTTTCCGCGCGCCTCGCGCCGCACCGCGCCCGAGGAATGCTCAAGAAGGACGCGGTAAATATCGCGGCGGACATTGAGGGGAATGGCATCAATCGAGGTGCGCGCGGTGTCGAAGCGTAATGCCTCGACTTCGGGACAAAACTCAAAATGGGGTCCGGAGGATGGAGCCGGAGGGGCGATTTGCGCCTGCGACGCCGAGGCGGCGCTGGCAGTGGCAGTGGCAGTGGCAGTGGCGGAGTCATCCAACTTGGGAGGCACGCCTCGCGCCCGCTGAAGTAAATACAGAACGTGACGCTGCACGCGCGCTTCGGGCGGCAGGTTGGACACCCGCCACGTATGCGCCAGCGCGCGCTCGATTTTCGCCGGGCCATAGCCAAGGTCTTTCGGGTCCAGCCCAAGCGCCGTCAAAATCGCCACCTGCCGCCGGCACACTTCGCATACGCCGCACGGAACCGCCCGCCATCGCCCCGCACGCGATTCCCATTCCTCGCGATCTCCCGTGGCCAGAGCAAATGCGTTTTCGGAAATCCCATTGCCCGCCGCTTTGCGTGATTTTTCATCTCCTGGCCGCTCGCGATCCGTTGGAGAGGCACGCCCATTCTCCATCCTTTCCCCCTCTTCCTCATCCTCATCGCGGCCATCGGCTGCCCGCAACGTGGCGCGAGTTTCCCAATCGCTTTCCCGCGCGCCCCAAGGGGATTCCTCATCCTCGCCGCCCTCCGCCAATTCCTCTTCTTCGGCTTCGTCTCCGCCTGCGGGAGGACGTTCCACGCGCAAGGGGCGGGGCGGAGCCTCCAGGCGAGGATGGCGGCAATCCACCTGCAGCGGAAATAAATCCGGATAACGCGCTCCAAGCATCCGCTGAATGATTATCGGGCTGGCCGGGCGCAGAAGCGTCCACTGTTCAAGATTCCAGCCTTTTCGCGCGAAAACCCTCGTCATGAAATCATCGAACGCCCGGGTTTGTTCGAAGGGAGGTTGCGCCGCAATGGCCCCGCTGAATTGACGCCGTTCCGCGCCTTCGCTGCGATGCGGCATTACGATGTGGCGCACGCCCCGGCTCCAAAGCAGCGGCAGCATGGCCAGAATCTCGACCTCAAACTCGAAAATTCGCAGGGGCGTCATGTCGAGATGCAAACTCTGATAGTTTGGCTTCAGAAAATCCAGATGCTTGAGGAAAAACCCAAACAGAAGCGGCAGATTCGACCATACGCTCAAGGTTTGCCCGGGCAGCCGCGTGCTCAGATGGCGCCAGGCGTTGGCCCCGGCGCCCATTCCCTGCGTGGCATATTCGAGGAAAACCGCCAGCGGCTGAAGGCGGACCTCATTGAGAATCGCCCATGTCAGCAGGGACTCGGGTGAACCGTTTTGAATGACGGCGGAGCGGCGCTCGTCGCTCGTCCAGCGCGGCGCGGCAAGCCGGGGCGCATTGGGCTGGATGGCGGGCGGATCGAGTTTTTCTGCGGCCACAAGCGGCAAGACTTCCGAGCGCAGAAACGGATTATCGGGCGTGAGCTTGAGGCGCAATATTTCGCGAGCCGTGGCGCGAGCCAGGCGCGAAATCCACTCCGCGTCAAAAACCTCCAGCGGGCCGCCCACCTCGATTTTTCGGCAAAAGGGCAAGTAGTTTAGAATCGGAATCAATGCCGCCAGCGTAAAGAGATTCGCCCAATTGGGCGCGCCTGGCTGGTCGTCAAACGTGCCGGATGGATAACGCCATTGAAGTTCGAATCCCGCCCGCATCCCATCGTGCGCCACCAGATGAATGGGCACGCGGGCCACGCGCCCTTGGCTGAATGAGGGCGCGTCCAGCCGGATGGATTCCAGACAGCGCAAAGCAATCCGGGGCGATGGGGCGGGGCGAATGGCGGGCCGCGCGCTTTCCAAGGTCAATCCCCCTCCGAGAGGCTACAGCTTCCAAACCCGTTCTGTTTTAGCCCCCTCGGGAACAGGTTTGGGCTTTTCGCTCGGCGGCAAGTCGTCCTCAAAAATTCCGCCCGACTCGCGAACGGAATGAATCAGTTCGCGCAGAGAAATTCCGGCAATGACCAGAAGCGGCAAATCAACCCAGTTCCAAAGCCAGACCACTCCCAAACCGCCATAAAGCACAGCCGCGATAACAGCAGCCCAATGCAACAGGCGGTTGGTTTGCGGAAATGCCAGCATCAGAAGCGCGAGCAAAGCCAGCAACGTCGGCCCGGGCAAAACGCCCAGCGGCGCCGCCACAGGAAGCATCCACAGCGGCTTGAAATACGCCGGATAACACCACGCCCAAACGAGCGCGAAAATCCCGAGGCGCCGCATCCAGCGCGGGCGCGAACGATGAATCCGCCAGTCGGTTTGCGGACGCCAGGCTTCGTGGAGCAGGCACACAAGCAGAACAAAGAATCCCACGGAAACAAAGGTCAGGCCGCGATTTTGCGCGCCGTAAATCACGGAAAAGGCCATCGAGGCCAATACGAGCGTCATCAGCCGGTAGCCTGGCTTGCGGTTTCCGGAAAAAACCAGCCCAAGCGCCACGCCAAAGCCAATGTGATGCAAAAAGGCAAGCCACGGATGCAGCACCGTGGCGATGTAGGAATAGCCGCCCTGAATTGCACCGCGCTCGAACATACGCGCAACCTCGCATTACGTTTTGGGGTTCATCACCGAATGCTACTCGCCGGGTTTGGCGCGAAACAAACTGGGATCGAGTTCCATGGCCCGGCGCAAATAGGGCTGGGCGCGGATCGAATCGCCCAATTGCAGGTAAGTCTGCCCTAGCTGATACTGGAGAAGGGCGTTGTTGGGATGAACGCGGATGGCCTCTTTGTAGTAGTGGACGGCATCACGCGGACGGCTGAGATCGAGCGCCAGTTTGGCCTGGCGATGATAGAGATTCGCGTCGTTTGTGATGCGGTCGATGGCGGATTTATAGAGGTCGAAGGCATCCTGCTTGCGCCCGCGCGCCACGAGGAAATCGCCCAGCGCGCGAATGGTTTCGATGTCCAGCGGATCGCGGCGAAGCGCCTGGCGAAGAAGGTCTTCCTGCGCAGTGCGGTTTCCCCTCCGCCCCTGGCATTCCGCCGCCAGACGCAGGGCGCGCGCCGAATGCAGACGTTTTTCCGATTCCAGCCGCGCCTCAAAAGCCCCCGCCTCATCCATGCGATCCAAGCGCAACAGGCATTCGAGTTTTCCCTCGGCGGAACGGTCCGAAGGATCTCCCATGCGCAGGGCGACTTCAAAGGCGGCCAGCGCGGCCTCCCATTCCTTTTTTCCTTCGGCGGCCTGGCCGCGGGCTGCATCGTCGCGCGCTCGCAACGCCAGACCTTCCCCATTCCAGACATACGAATCCGTCGTGCGGCCATCCCAAAGCGATAGATCGGCCAGCATATCGGGGACATCGAGGAAGTTCGGGTATAGGCGGCGCGCCTGAAGCAGGTTTGACTCGGCGCGCTTTCGCAATGCATCTCCCCGCAAGACGCCGGCGGCGGATTCAAGCCGCTCGCGCCCCCCGCGCAGCGAATTCACGCGCTCCAGGCATTGACGCCATTGGCTTATGCCTTCCGCGCGATATACTTCCGCCAGAGAATAGGAATTGGGTGATGTGTAAGCAAGATCGGCCAGAATGCGCGAGCCGCTCTGGCCGATCCACCACAAAGCGCCCGCCGTGGCGGCCAGAAGAAGAATCCAGATGCCTCCCACGCGGCGAAGGTCTTCCCAGATCGAGGGTGGCTTCGTGGCAGCAGGCGCTGTCGCCTGCGGCGCATCGCTGGGCGCTGCGGACGGCGGCGCGGAATCGGCGGAATTGGAAGGGTTGCGATTATCCATAAAAATAAAAACGGCAGAGTAAAAAAGGCGGATGCCTAAAGAAGCCACGCTGGAGGCATTCTCCGCCGCGTCATCCGCTCCGCTTGACTAGCGAATGTGGAGAA
>CAYUNT010000243.1:0-5972 GCA_964446285.1 uncultured Candidatus Sumerlaeota bacterium
CACCTCACACCTCACAACCCACAACCCACACCTCACCCCCCGCTTCCCTCCTCCGCCTTCATTCGCTCAATTTCAACACCACTTGCGAGGTGGATTTGACAGACCGCCCCTTGCGCCCTTGCGCGGAAACGGAAAACGCCTGGGCCAATTATATCCTCGCCGTTGTGGATCAATTCCTCAGGCGCGGACTGGAAATCCCGCCGATGAACATCGCGATCGCGGGCGACGTTCCCCTCGGCGCGGGCTTGTCTTCCTCGGCCGCGCTCGAGGTCTGCGCCGCGGCGCTTTTCAACCTTGTCACCTCCGCAGGCATCGCGCCGCGCGATTTGGCCCTGCTTGCCCAGTCGGCCGAACACAGCGAATTCGTCGGCGTGCGCTGCGGAATCATGGATCAGTTCATCGCGGCGCTCGGACGGCGCGGGGCGGCGCTGCGCATCGACTGCCATTCACTCGAATTCGAGCGCGTGCCGTTCGATTCCGCCGCGGCGCGCATTATGATTGTGGATTCGCGCAAACAGCGCGGCCTGGCCGGGTCGGAATACAACCGCCGCCGCAGTGAGTGCGAAGAGGGACTCAAGAAAATTTGCGAATTGGAGGGGCGGAAATTCGAGACGCTGCGCCATGTGCCCATCGAAGTTTTCAAACGCCACGCCGGGCAGATTCCCGAACCGGCGCGCCGACGCGTGCGCCACAACCTGACGGAAAACCGCCGCGTGATGGATTTCGACAAGGCGCTTCGAGCGGGCGATTGGACGCGGGCGGGGGCGCTGCTTTATGAGTCGCACGCCAGTTTGCGCGATGACTACGAGGTTTCGTGCCCCGAACTCGACCGCATTGTCGAAATCGCGCGCGGCTGCCCGGGCGTGTTTGGGTGCCGCATGACAGGCGCGGGATTTGGCGGTTGCGCGGTGGCGCTGGTGCGGCCCGGCGCGGTCGAAGCGGCGGCGGAGACGATCACGCGCCAATATGAGGCGGCCACCGGACTCTGCCCGGAAATATACATCACCTCGCCCGCCGAAGGCGCCGAAGCGCACGTCCTGGAGCGGGCATGATTGCGGAAAAAGGCATCCAGCCGCGAAAACGCGAAAATAAGGATAAAAGGAAATTTCATCCGCAAAATTTGCAGGGGATGAAGTGTTGCATCGCTGCAACAATGAGGCAGCCGTGCAACGCGGATGCCATCCGAGGCGGACGGGAGCCTTCGGGGACCCGGCGGCGCATACGCCATTAATTCAACTTTGATTTCAAATAAGTTAGCCTGTTTTGCAGGGGTTTCTTCCTCGAACTTTCCGCTCATTTCACAGTCTGGATATTTTTGGACCGCCGCTTGCTAACTCTCAATGTGTTGTTGCACTGAAAAAAACGGATGCCTTGCCCAGCATCCGTTTTTCTCCCGGCAAACAACCCGCGCCATTTCGATCCAATCCGTTTTCAGGACCGTTCCGCGATTCGAACAGCCGCCCAAGGCGGCGCAGTGCGAAATCGCCCGGGGATGCTCCTGCGCATGGCAGGACGGTGGCGCGCGCTCAATTCAAAGGGCAGGAACGCACATCGACTAAATTATTGTTCCAGCAGTGTCATCTTGGGCGGGACGGAGGAGGGGAGGGCCAGGGAAAGCTTCACCAAGGGAGGTTGATGAGTTCTCCCGAGGATGCGCATTGCCTCATCGCGCCTCCCCGGGGCATTTCTGAAAAGCGCCCATCCGTAACTGAAGAAAAGAACCTTGGACGAGACGTCCAAGCCACCTGTTTTGGACTCTTGGACGAGAAGTCCAAGTTACCGGCTTTGGAATTCTGGACTCAGCATCCAGGCCACGCCCTGAGGACCCGCGTCCCATCCAAACCTCCAAGCCGCGGAAAACTCTGGAAGAGAATCCAATCCAGACTCTTCGCCTTTTCGGATAGGCTCCAAGGAGCGGTGTTTATGATTCGCTGGCGCGCGTTGTTCATCGTGTTTACCGGATGCTTGCTTGCCCAACTGGCCTGCTCGCAGGCCAATGCCAATCCCGCCGATTCCATACATTCCAGCCGGGCCGTCCAAAGCGCATCGCGCTCGGCCTGGAACATCGACGAAGCGGCGGGCGTCAAATCGTCCGTGGTTCTCCTGGCTCAGGCGGAACCGCGCCCGGCCATTTTTACCCAAACACAAACCAACGCCGGGGAAATTTCGCAAGAAACCGCCGCTGGCAACTCGCTATCCGCCAGCGCGGGATCCGGAATCGCCCAGGCGGAAACCGATTACTGCACCTTTCATGTAACCTCTTTTCCAAGCCCTGTGGAAATTACGGACATGGAAGGCCAAGCGCAAACTCCTTATGACAGAACACGCGAGTGCGGAAGCGCTTTCTGGCTTTCCGCCCCCGAAACCGCGCATGGCGAGCCGTTTCAGCAATGGACAAAAAACGGCGTGAGCTTCTATTCCGCCCGGAACATCCACATCACCGCTGGCTCGGATTCCTATGAGGCCGTGTTCCGCGAGACGGCGAATCCATGCACGATTACCGTTCGCTCCATGCCCAGCGGGGCATGGATTACAGATGGCGACGGCGCAGGACGGGCAGAATACACGCGCTCGAAACTCTGCGGCTCAACCTTCTGGCTCGAAGCCCCCGAAACGCACTATTCCCCCGATTATGTATTCAACTCATGGTTCCATAACGGCTATTGTTATTCCGGATCGCGGAAAATCGATATTCCGATCAATAGCGGCGATGTGTGGGAGGCAAGGTTTCAGCCCAAAAATCCTGGCCAATGCACTATGCATATTGAATCCGATCCGCCGGGCGTCTGGATGTTTGCCCCAGGCGGCTATTACACTACTCCTTTCCAGCAAACAGGTGCGTGCGGCCAGTCGAGTTTCTGGATTTCGGCGCCAGAATCGGCCTACGACTATGCCTTCCGTGAATGGCGCAAGAACGGAGAGTTTTTATCTTCAAGCAACGTTATCGGCATGAACCTTAACAACGACACCTATCTGGCCATTTACGACCGTCCGGATGCCACCCCGACGCCTTCCGTTTCGCCCACTTCCACGCCGCCGCCTACGACGACTCCATGGCCGTCGCCCACGGCATGGCCGTCTCCAACAGCCTGGCCTTCTCCAACCGCGAGTCCGGTGGCCAGTCCGACGCCCGAAACCAGCCCAACCGCAACCCTGACGCCAACGCCAACTCCAGTCAGCTGGCTCGGCGAGGCGCTCGACAATTACTCGCTGCCCTTTTCCGCCGAAGGAGATTCGGGATGGTTCTACAAGGCGGGCGCGGCGCGCGACGGCACAGACGCCGCCCAAAGCGGGCATATTGCCGACAACCAGGTGTCAGCGCTTGTTTCGCGCGTGGCCGGCCCCGGAGAAATCTCGTTCTGGTGGAAGGTTTCCTCGGAACAATGGCGTGACACGATGCGCTTCCTCATCGACGGCGCGGAGCAAGAGGCTATCTCCGGCGAAGAACCCTGGCGCCAGGCCGCTTTTACCGTTCCCGAGGGCGTCCACACAATTGCGTGGGAATACCGCAAGGATGCTCGCGGAGCCGCGGGAACCGACGCCGCATGGCTCGATGAAGTGGTCTATGCGCCTTCCGATCACCTGCTCGAAATCGCCTCAGTAAAAATCCGCTCCGAACGCCTGAGCGATTTGCGATGCACGACAGACCCAATTAGCTTCGAGGCCAGTGGCCGTTCGCTGTCGCTCCAGGTGCTTCTGACGCAGGCGGATCCGTCCGGCGTGGCGGGAAAAGCCGTGCTGAACAATCTGCCCAAGGGTGGCGCAACCACAGCGATTCTCAAATCCGCCAAAGTCTATTGGAACGCGCGTCTGAATCGCATCGAAGTCCGGGCAAAGGCCTACGCGATGGATTCGCATAGCAGCGAAAGCTTCCGCCTGGTTCTGACCGCTTACCGGCGTGGCAACGACCTGGTCGTTGATCCGGAGCGCTCCACGTGCGTGGCACGGCTCAAACAACCTGTGGCCAAGTCGGTCCGCGCGGCGATTTCCGGCCAGGGACCTTTGGAAAATCCCGAAATTACGGCGCGCATCGACGGACTGAATTTCCGCCAGGCCGACGCCGATGGACGCCTGTTCCGCTCCGACACCGCCACGTTCCACTGGCCTTGGGGCGCGCAAGCGCAAGGCCGAACGGGAGGCATTTACGAAAAACGCTATCGCAAGGGTTCCGCCGCCGACGGCGGAACGGTTTGGGAGCGGCGCGATTATGTCGTGCGGGCCTATCCGCTCAAGACCGGGGAATTTGTTCTGAAAACCTTCTGGTTCCCCGTGGACACAACAAACGAGTTCGCCACAACCGATTTCCGATACGCACGATTCCAAGCGTGGAGCGCCGCGGCTGTTCTGACACCGCCGCGCGCGGACTTTATGCCAGAAATCGAATACGTTCCAATTCCGCTCAAGTCCGGCGCGCTTGCTTCGGAATCCACCTCAACCTCGACAACAGCACCGAATACCGCCAGCTCTTGGACGGAAGGGGCCGTGCCTGGCGCCGCAAACCTGGCGGCTGGCAGCCCAATGGGGGAATCCACAATTCAATCAGAAACAGCGAATCCCGCGGGCGCGATCTATGCGCCGCCGGATGCCATCTTCATCCTCACCCCGCGCGTTTCTCCCACACCGAGAGTGACGCCGGGGCCAATCGACTGAGTCCGCTTTCCTGATTCGCTTCCGCGTCCCCTATGCGCGGAAAGCGTGCTTGGGGCGCCCGGGAACCGCGTTTGGCCTGGCTTGCAACAACCCCCTCCTCCCAGCCAGGTCAAATCTTCAGGGCGCCCCAAGTTATTTTTTCCCCGCGCAGTTTACGAAAACGGCGGGGCAACGCGTCTTGGGGCGTTCAGGCGATTATGGACTGGATGTGCGGCTGGATGGGACTTCGTCAAAAACAATTCTGTCCGCGCCCGCCGAGGTAGAGAGCGCGATCCTGGGCGCACACGCACTGACGCCTATCGAGGAACTGGAATCCGATACCAATCAGGACGGAGTTCTGGATGTGGGAGATTTGGTCCGCCTGTATTCGCCGCCGGGATTATGACACAGCGCACCTTGCCATGCGGCCGTTTCCTCTATGACACTACAGGCAACGGCCCAGCAATTGGGGGCGTATAGCACTTTACCGCTCAAGTCCCAGCTTACAAATCGCCGAACCTGTCTTCCTCAAACCCGAATATCGCCACTTTGTCGCGGACGATGACGGGCCGCTTGATCAATTCCGGGTCGCGCATCATCAGTTCGATCGCGCCTTTTTTTGTGGGCGGGTCGTTTTTCAGATCATGCGTTTTATACGTCTGGCACCGGATGTTGAGGTAAGACTTCACATCCTTGGCGTCGATGTGGGTTTCCAGAAGCGACCGGGGAGGCGGCTCCTCGAGTATGTTATACAGCTGGAGTTCATACCCCCGCTCCTCCAGCGCTTCTTTTGCCTTTTTGCAGGTTTTGCAATTGGGCTTGTAGTAGAATTTCACCTTTCCGCTGCTCATGCGGCCGCTCCCATTGGAAAAATGTTAGCCAACATCCAGCATGGAAGGGGACATAGACCGTCCCTCAGTTTCAGAACCCTACCACAGAACGCTTTGCGAATGCAAGTGTCTCGATTTGCCCGGTAAAATCTGCTCAGAATAAGGGATTTTGCACCTTGCGCGCAAGGGCGGCCGCGAACACTTGCCTCGGGATTTGGGAAAATGCGCCAATGGGCTGCGCCGCCTCCAGAACCAGGACAATTCCGTAAATGCTTCTCACGGGTTTTTAAGGGGATGCATAGGGCTTTCCAGTTCAGCAACTCGTGAGCCTGTGCACAAGGCCTGAAGGGCTGAAATCCCTTAGCCCAGCCCAACGGGCTGGGGATAGGAGCCTCCACCCAAAATCAAGCCCCAGCGGGGCGCAATAACCAAGGAAATGTCAGCCAATGGGTGTGTTGGTTCCATGGACGATCTATCGCGGCCCTTCAGGCCGCCTGATTCCGGGCGGATTCG
>CAYUNT010000244.1:0-5957 GCA_964446285.1 uncultured Candidatus Sumerlaeota bacterium
GGGATTTCGGCCCGTTGGGCCTGAAGAAGAGAACGCTATATCCTGCAATCCCTGCTAATCATAGAAGGGTTACGGAATTGTCCTGGCTTGAAGGGCAGGCTTGAGATGATTTGTTTCGTTGTTTTTGCGCTTATCGTGGTAAATTAATCTTCTTCTCACTCAAGATCATAAGGGCTGGCGGGTTTGCCTGTGTCGCCCTCTTCGATCTTTTTCTTGAGCGATTCGTCAAAAAGCTTGTTCAGACGGTCCATTTTGGACTTTTCGCGCTCTTTGGCCTGCGCCACCTTGGTTTCCACGCGTTCGCCGGATTTTTTCACGCGCAAAAACGCGTCCTCGAACCGGTCGCCTGTCGATTCGCCCGCCTCGACGAGCGGCTTGCGCTGTTCCAGGACTTTTCCCGTTACGCGGTCGATGATTAAAATCAAGTTGCAGCCAGGGCATTTCACCTCGAACGTTGTTTCGGAACTCACAACAAACCTCCATTGGCCTGCCCACCGGCGGCGAGCCATATAACGCTGTTTCTTTTCTATTCCGCCAATCCGCCGAGCGCAATGCGAACCTAAAAGAGAAAAGAATAGGGCCAAAACGACAATTCGTCCTCAACCCATTATCTTTCTTTTCTATTCACAATTCACCGACAACTTCTATTCTCACAACCCACAACTCACAATCCCTCTCCCGCTTACTTCATCTTCTCTTTCCCTTTTTCCGCCGGATCGGCTTCGCGGCCTTCCAAAACGCGAATCTGGCGTTCGAGGATGCCATCCTCGTCCTCGAAAGCCTTCAGATAACGCCGCGCCATTTTCAGCGCCTCGGCGCGGTTGCCGTATTGTTTTTCGAGCAGCACGGCGAAACGCGCCACCGTTCGGGCATCCTGATCCGTGTATTTATTCCACCAGGGCGCATCGGGATTATCCGGCGCGCCTTTGGGCCGCTGTTCGGTTGCGAGGTCCGCCCCGCGCTTGAAGAACGGCAGCGATTCCGCTTCGCGTCCAAGCGCCCGCAAAATGTCGCCCTTCATCAGGTAAAGTTGAAATGCTTTGGGGTTGTTTTGAATGCCTTCGCCGGCGAATCGCAACGCCTCTTCTTTTTGCGCCGGTCCCATCGTTTTCAGCCACCACGAGCCGATCAGATAGGCGCGGATATTGTGCGGATCGCTCAGCGTCTGCAGCCGATACCACGGAAGGAGTTCCGTGCCCGTCGTGTGTTGGTGCGGCTGCGAGGGATCGTTCCAGGGCTGGACTTTGCGTTCAAGATTGCCGATGAAACCGCGAAAGTCTTTGTCTGCGGTGCGGATGATCGTGGGAACATTGGCGTGCTCGTGTTCGTGCGCTTTCTCCTGTCCCTGCGTATTTTCGCCTTCCTGCGCGCCCTCATGCTCGTGTTCATGCGCAAGGTCGTGCTCGAATTCAAACGCATGCGCGGGAACAGCCGCATCTGTGGTGTGTGAATCGGCAGCGCTGGCGGCGGCATGCGCCCGCTTCGGCTTTGCCGTTTCCGGCGCGGTTTTTGCCGCTTCGCCCGGCTTTTGGTGGACCTCGCCCGAACTCGACAGCCGGTCCATGTCGATGTGCGGCATATAGGCGATGCCGTTGTCGAGATAGCGCTCGGTTTTTATGAACATGAGGTCGCTCATCGAGGCGCGGACCTCGCCCAGAATCGCTGCGATGGCGCTCGTGTTGCGCTCTTCGATTTCGTGCTGATCGCGCGTACGCCCGCCGGCGTAATTAAGCGGCGTCAGGCGGCGCGAGAAGGCGGGCGACAGCAAAAACACAATCAGCAAAAGGACAACGCCCGCCCTGGCGGGAAAAGGATTGGACTCGGGCCGGATCGGATTGGCGGAGTTCATTTTCTTCTCTGCGCTTTCGTGCCTTTGTGGTTATCTCTTCCGCATTGATTTCACAGCGGGCGCCGCCGGAACACAGCCCAGGCGGCCAGCAGCGTGACGGCGCAAAACAGCGCGCCATGCAGCGCCAGTCCAATGAATTCACCCGCGGCCAGCGGCCCAACGCCGTCTGTGTAACGCGTAATCAGGTTCAGCCTCGCGAAATTCGGGATGTATTCCGCTGCCCAGCGCGCCGCGTCCTCGAACGGACCGCCCAGCGCGTGATTTCGCAGCAATTGCGCCGCTTTATCGCCGCCCATCCAGAGCATTGCCATAAGCGCCAGATTCACGCCGCGCGGCAAAACGAGCGACCCGAGCAGCGCCAGCGCCGCCAGAAGCGCCAGCGACACCACGTGAAGCGCGAGGGTTTGCACAAGGAGCGCGGCGCTGAATGTTTGCATCCTTGGCACGGGGAAATAACTGATGAGAAAAAGGAATCCGAGCGCCGCCGCTCCCGCGAACGACGTCGCCGCCCACTTGCCAAGCAGGTAAGTCGAGCGGTCGAGGGGTTTTGCCAGCAGCGGATGAATCTGGCGCGATTCGATTTCGTTCGGGACTTGCCGGGCCGCCGCGAGCAGCGTCAGGATGTGCGCGCTCAGCCATGCGAACGACATCCCCAGATTGATAAGCAATGTCGATGTGGCGGCGTTTTCGATCCCGATCGTATTGACCACAAACATGGCGGCGGCAAACATGGCGGCCAGAATCAGCAGCACGTAAAATTCTTTGCGTCGGAGCGTTTCGAGGATTACGCCGCGCGCCACAAGATAAAAGGCCCGCCGCGCGTTCACGCGTAGCGCCAGGGCGGGGGCGGCGGCGGCGGAGGAGGAGGCGGAAGCGGGATTCGGCGTGAGTGTGGATTCGCTCATCTTACAAAGCCTTTCGCCGGAAGCAAATCCAGGCGAACGCAAAATAGAGCGCCGCAAAAAATCCTCCGTAGAGGCTCAATTCTCCCATCGTGGCAGCGGAAAGCGGTTTCCAGAAAGTCGAATGCACCGTTTTGCCCGAGAGGTCGAACAACATTAATTGCGGGATCGCCCAAGTGAGAACGCGCATCACGAGTTGCGCCGCCGCCCCAACGAAATCGTAAATATACGACACGGCCGTTGAGAGTGTCGCGGATGTGGCGTAAAATATCACTCCGAGCGTGATTGCCGCATCGAGATTGAAAAGCATCGAGAGCCAGAAGCACAGCGTGGACAAGATGAGCATCTGGATCATTTGCAGGTAGATGTATTGCGCGAAAAGCCCCCACGGAATCGCGCCGCGCCCGCCCAGATACATCGCGCCGCACAAATACACGGCCATAAACAGCCCGAAACAAAATGCGGCGGCCAGCATCACTCCGAAGAGTTTCCCGAGCAAAAACGCAGGGCGCGAAATGGGTTTTGCCAGCAGCGGATAAATCGTGCGGTTCTCGAATTCGCGCGGCAGCTGGCGCGCCGCCAGCACGATGACCATCAGCGCGGTGGCGGCGCTCATCACGCGCAGCGCCACCTCGCGGTAAAATTTCGTCAGCCCCTCGACCTTGAAAAAATCCACCGTCATCACAGCGCCGATGAGCAGCGTCGAGAGGAGCACAATAACATATACCTCACGGCGCCGCACAGCCTCGATGAGCACAGAGCGCGCGATGAGCCACAAGCGCCGGATCATGCCGCGCCCTCTCCTTCCTTTCGCTTTCCGCTTTCATTTCCTCCGCCGGCTTCCTTTGCGGCGTTGCCTTGCTTCGCTTCCCCGGCGGTCTTTTCTTCTCTGCGCCGGACGAGGTCGATGAAATACTGTTCCAGCGAGCGGGTTTTTGTTGATGTGCTGTGGAGAATCGCGCCTGCCGCGGCCAAGGCGGACACCGCGCGGGCATAAGCCTCGGCGTCATTGATGACTACGCGCCATTGCGTTCCTCGTCCCGGCGCTCCCTCGATGCGCTCGGGCGTGAATTCCGCCACGGCCGGAGGCATTTGCGCGCCCTTCGCTGCGCCTGCCGCTGTCAATTCAAACACGATCTCGAAGAGGTTCAGCGGTTTGAGCAATTCGCCAACGGTCGCCTCCGTGACGATCTCGCCCTGGTGAATCATAATCACGCGGTCGCAGAGCATTTCGACCTCGGAAAGTTCATGCGAACTGAAAAAAATCGTCCGTCCGCGCCGCTTGAGATCGAGCAAAACGCCGCGCAAATCAAACCGCCCCACCGGATCGAGGCCCGACGAGAGTTCGTCGAAAATCAATGCCTCGGGATCGGCGATGATGGCCTGCGCGATGCCGAGGCGCTGCTGCATTCCTTTCGAGAAGTTGCGAAGCAGCGACTCGCCCCGCCCCGCCAGCCCCACCTGCTCAAGCAGCGGCGGAATGCGCCGGCGCAAATCCGCGCTCGAAAGCCCATGCAATCCGCCGTAGAGCTCCAGCAACTCGCGCGCCTTCATAAACGGATAATACAGCGCCACCTCGGGCAAATAGCCGATGCGCCGGCGGCTTTCAGCCGTCCCCGCGGGCGAGCCGAACATCCGCGCCTCGCCCGACGCCGGAAACAAAAAGCCCATCAGTGCCTTGATCGTCGTGGATTTTCCCGCGCCGTTGGCCCCGATAAACCCGACGCATTCGCCCGCCTCGACGCGAAAACTGATGCTATTGACCGCCCGCACCCGGCGCGCGCCGCGGCCATATTCAACCACCAGGTCATTTACTTCGATGACTGGGATGACTGGCGCAGGGACCACCATGCGCAATCGCTCCTGAGGCAACAAGTTGAACGAATGAACGAAAAAGAACAGGCAAGCAAAACAACGTAAAGCAATGTGCCTGACCACCCGGACGAATCCGCCCCCCCACCTTTCATCCCTTCCCTCATCCCAGGCAAGAAATTATCAAGTAAATGCGAGCAGCATCAACTCAAATGCTTGCGCCAAACGCCGGTGGAAAACCATGCACTTCAGCTGTATTATGCAAGGCAATCGTTGCAAAGAGGCAGTCTGACATGAGACCTTTCCAAATAGCCTGCGGAATGCGGCGGTCAGATCACTGCCGCCGGGGGGAACAAGCGAAGATTTCGCGTGGCACATGTCATAGGGGCTAGTTTATAATGACAAAGAAATTCGTGCAATTTGCGCACAAATCCGGGTTTTTTGGATTGGCGATGGCGGGCGCCGCATGGGCTTGCCTGGCTGCATCGGTGGCGAGGGCAGACACGGGCGATTCCACGTTCCTCGGCGTGGATTATGGCGCGGCGCCGGTCCGCTTGACAAATAATGCCGGCACATTGCCCGCGCCGGCGGCGTATCGCGCGGCGGTGGCGTCGATGGCTTCGCGGTTTGGGGCGGTGGCGAACGCGCGCGGCGAATACCTCCTTCCGCCCGGAACCGTTTGCGATCGCGTCGATTGGGAAAATGGCGTTCTCACCGTGGGATTCACGCTGCCCGCCGATGCGGGCGCGGCCTCTGGAGGTGTGGTTTTCGACGACATGACGGCGGAAAACGCCGCGGAGATTTTGCGGATTCACTTCGCGGAACTGGGGCAAGCGAATGAAATCCGCCTTCTGGCGCGGCTCGGACCGGATGGAGAATGGCGCAGTTTCGAGGCATTCGCACCGCCGCCGCGCGCCCCGAAAAAACTAGATGGAGGCGCTTTGGATTCCGCGCCACAATCCGTCTCTGCACAATCCGCGCAGAACTCGCCTTCTGCCCCCTCCGCGCCGCCTGCCTTGCGCGAATCCAAGAATTTCCCCGGCGGCGGGCCGCTCGGCCAGCCCGGGCGCCAACCCCAGGGCGCGCTTTCGGGCCGTGTGATTTATTGTTCTGCCGGACACGGCTGGACCTGGGACGGTTCGAGCGCCTGGTACACCCAGCGCGGACTCACCAATGGCATGGTCGAGGACTACGGGAATATCGACCAATTGAGTTTCTTTGTTCATTATTGCTTCAACGCGGGCGCAACAGTTGTTCCCTTCCGCCCCATCGACTACCAGCCCAATGAAGTCATTGTGGACAACGACAAAACAGGATTTTCCGTCGTCTCGGGCGAATGGGGGCGCATCTCAGTTTTTTGCAGGGTCAGTCATGCCAGCGTGAGGGTAGAGCAA
>CAYUNT010000245.1:0-5939 GCA_964446285.1 uncultured Candidatus Sumerlaeota bacterium
ATCCCTTGGCACCCCCTCGTGCTACTGGAATAGCGCCAAGTGCATGGCCAAGTTCCTGCCGAGCAGCAGCAGCGGGCCGGGCGGGGCCGGCGGCGGCGGGGGCGGCGGTGGCGGTGGTGGTGGCGGCGGCGGATATGGCGGTGTGGGCTGGAGTCCATGCGCTCCCACGGGAGGTGGAAAATGAATTCCTTCACTTTCCCCCCTTCCGCGCTCGCATCGCTTCGCCGAGGATGGAGTTCGATGAAAAACACACGCATCGCATATAACATTCCGGCCCTGATTCTTGCCGCGGCGCTTGCCCTGCTCGTTGGGGCAAGCCCCGCCCGGGCCGAAGAACCTCCGGATGCGGGCGTCTGCGCCAAGGTCCGGCTCGAAATTCAGCAGGAACTCGCCTTCGAGCGCGTTGCCTTCGAGGGGCGCCTGAAAGTCAGCAACGATTCCGGCGTGGACCTCAAGGATATCCTGGTCGAATTATACGTATTCAACTCCGCGGGCGACACGCCCACTTCGCCCGCCTTTTTCATCCAGGACCCCAAAGTCGAGGGAACGATGTCGGGCCTGCCGGACGGATCGGGCATCATTCCCGCCGGAGCGTCGGCGCGTGTCACATGGCTGTTCATTCCCGCCTATTACGCGGGCGGAACGAATCCGCAGGGCGAGGATTACTATATCGGAGGCTCACTTTACGCGACGGCCAATGATGCCCTCACGAGCTATCCGCTGTTCCCGGACCGCATAACGGTTCTGCCGCAGCCGAAACTCGACATTGACTACTTCCTGCCGCGCGACGTGATGGCCGATGACCCCTTCACGCTCGATCAGATCGAGGAACCCATCCCGTTTGATCTGGGCGTGCGCATCAAAAATGTCGGATACGGCCCGGCGAACAAGATGACGCTATCGAGCGGGCAGCCGAAAATCGTCGAAAATGAAAAGGGGCTGCTCATCGCATTCCGTCTTTTGGCGGCCTACATCCAAAATGATCCCGAGCCAAACCCATCGCTCACCATGGTTTTCGGCAATGTGCCGGGCCAGGAAACGCGGATCGGGCGCTGGCAGATGGTTTCGACTCTCATGGGCAAGTTCACTGAGTTCGAGGCCACATACAAGCACTCAACCCAACTGGGCGGTGAACTCACTTCGCTCATCGCCTCGCTTGATACGAACTTCCTTACCCACACCATGCTCATCAACGAGCCAGGATTCGATGACGTTCCCGACTTCCTGGCCGACACTACAAAAAAAGACGCCGAAATCACCCCGGACCAGATTTTCTCGTCCGAAGGCCAGGAATTCCCTGTGAACTTCGTGGCCGGCAGCACAACGGGTGTGCCGACGGCGGAAAATCCGTCTGTGCCGCTGACGCTGGCGAATCCGCCCAGCGGCTGGGTTTACACGCGCGTGCTCGACCCGAGCCAGGGGCTGCTGGCGCTTACGGGCGTCACACGCTCGGACGGCAAACGCATCCTTGTGCCGCAAAACTCATGGGTGACCAAAAAGATCATCCGCAAACTCGGCCAGCCCGAGCGCACGGAATTCACTCTGCACCTGGTGGACCTCAACTCGACGGGCCAATACTCGGTGACTTTCGAGCCGCCGCCGCCTGACGACACGCCGCCCGTGACGCGGCCGATTGTTCAGGAACCTTTCTATGGCCAAGACCCGCTGTATTACGGCACGGAGAAAACCGAAGTGTTCCTCTTTGCCCAGGACGACGTCAGCGGCGTGGTTAATACACTGTGGTCGATCAATGGCTCGCCGCTCGCGCCCGCCTACCCGATCACGTTCCCCAACGAAGGCAACTACGACTTCGAGTATTACAGCGTGGACCGCGCGGGGAACGCGGAAGAATCGAAGACATTCCGCCTGGTGGTGGATAAATCCGCGCCTGTGATCGAGAAACTCGCGGCGGATGCCGAATTTCTGCCCGCGCTCAATCCTCGCGGCGAAGATGCCTTGTTCCTGATCGATTCTCTCGCGCGCGACAACGCCACGCCCGTTGTGGACCTCACGCTCGATGTCGCTCAGGGCAATGCAACAACGCCCGAAGGCTTTGCCGCCTTGCCTGGCGTATTCCAGGCAAAAACCCGCGTCAGCAGCGGCGCGGAGCACTTCTTCACCTGGAACGGGCGCAAAAACGGCACGGGATGGATTGTTGCTCCGGGCGCATACACGGCGCGCCTTACCGCCGCCGATCCGCTCGGACATTCCACCACGCGCCTTCTTAATTTCCAGGTCACAGAACCCTATCCCACCCAGGCGCTCGATGCGGCGGGCAATGGGCTGCAGTGGTATCCCGACATCGACGGCCCGATCGCCGTCTGGCAGGACAACCGCGCGGGCAACTGGGACGTTTACGTCTATGATTTCGCCACAAGCACATCCCGACCGATTGTCATTCACTCGGCGGATCAGCAGCGCCCGCGTGTCAGCGGAAGGCGCATCGTCTTCCAGGACAACCGCTCGGGGAATCAGGACGTGTATCTGTTTGACCTCGACACCGGCACGGCGCGCTTGCTCGCGGGCGGTGCGGGCGATCAGAAAACCCCGGACATCGACGGAAATTATGTCGTCTATGCCAGCAACCAGAACGGCAACGACGACCTGTATCTTACGAATATCGCCGACGGCGTAACGACGCCGATCGTGACCAATACCTCCGTGCAGGCCAATCCGCGCATCCAGGGCGGGCTGATCGTCTTCGACGACTTCCGCACCGGCCTCTCAGATGTGTATGTGTATGACATCGCCGCGCGCACGGAAACACGCCTGACCACGGAACTCGAAGACCAGCGCGAGGCGGATGTGTATGATGGGCGCATTGTCTGGACGGACAAACGCTCGGGCGAACGCCGCATCTGGTCGCAGCAATGGCCCGCCGGAACCGCCGCGCCCCTCGTCACTGGCGCCGCGGAACAGGCTGAACCCGACGCCGCGCGCGGACTAACGGCATTCACCGATTACACGGCGGCCTCGGGCGATCCGAACATCGCTGTCAGCTATGAAGGCTTGGGACGAATAGTCACCATCACGAGCGATCCGTCCTCGCAGCGCCGTCCCGCGCTCGATCTCTTCCGTCTCCTTTGGCAGGACGACCGCGGCGGCCTGACGCGAATCCGCTACGCCGAAGTGGATTATCCCATTGCCGACGCCGGCCCCGATCAACTCGCCTCCTCGAACATCATCGTCCGCCTCGACGGCTCGAACAGCTTCGATCCGTTAGGCGGAACACTTACCTACTTGTGGACGCAGGCGGCGGGAGCGACCGTGACGCTCAATGGCGCGGACACGGCCACACCCGAATTTGTCTGCCCGGAAGTCACAAGCACCGAAGAGTTCATCTTCACGCTGGTTGTGACGAATGCGCGCCACGCCTCAGCGCCCGACACGGTGATTGTGCAGGTGCGCCCGCGCAATCAGCCGCCCGTCGCCAGCGCCGGACCCGACCGCAACGTCGTGGGACTCCAAAGCGTAACGATCGACGGCTCGGGCAGCGCCGACCCGGACAACGACACCATCATACCGAAATGGACGATTCTCCAGCCGGCCAATCCGGGCTTTACGCTCAATCTGGCCAATCCATTCAAGCCGACGTTCCGCGCGCCGGACGTGACGACGCCGACGCTCGTGATCGTCCGCCTGGTGGTGAACGACGGGCAGTTTGATTCGCTGCCCGACGACGTGCAAATCGCCATCGATCCGCGCGTGAATCAGCCGCCTGTGGCGCGTGTGGGCGCGGACCTGCTCCTCAACGAACGCGAAATCGTCACGCTCGACGGCTCTGGCAGCTATGACCCCGAAGGACTGCCGATCACCTACGAATGGACGCAGTTGAGCGGCCCGGCCGTTACGCTGAGCAATCCGGCAGTGGCGCGCCCGACGTTCACCGCGCCTAATGTGGCGCGCCTCGAAACGCTCAAGTTCCAACTGATCGTGCACGACGAGTCTGTGGCGAGCGCCCCGGTGGTCCAGACGGTCGATGTGCTCGACGTGCGCGGCGTGCCAGTCGCGGATGCCGGTCCCGCCGTTCTGGCTGTGGATGAAGGCGCAACCGTCACACTCGATGGCGGCGCCAGCTACCATCCCGACAGCCTGCCGATCACGTTCTACTGGTCGCAAACCTCCGGCCCGGCCGTCGCGCTCGCGAATCCCAACGCGGTCATTCAGGCTTTCCGCGCGCCGATCCAGCGCCGCGACTACGCGATGAAGTTCCAACTGGTCGTGTCAGACGACCTGCAATCGAGCTTGCCCGATTCCGTAACCGTGAACGTCCACTCGAACAACCGCGCGCCCGTGGCCGATGCGGGCGACGACCGCACGACGGACACCTTCACCAAAGTCACGCTCAATGGCTCGCGCAGCGCGGACCCGGACGGCGATGCGATCACATATCAGTGGCGCCAGGTTAGCGGCCCCGCAGTGACGCTCGCAGGCGCGAATACCTTCAACCCGTCCTTCAATACGGGCAAGAGCTACACCGGACAGCAATTTGTGTTCGAACTCACCGTAAGCGACGGCGCATACAGCGCAACGGATCGTGTGACGATCACCGTGCAGCTCGCGCCGCGAAACCTCCTCATTGTCCGATGACATTTCACTCCACAGGGAGACCGATACGCATGATGGCTTCGACATCACTCCGGATGGCGCCCGCGCGCTGGGCGGCGCCGAAACGCTCCAAATTCGCAAAATTCGCTGGGGCGGCCTCAATGCTCCTGCTGGTGTGCGCGGCGCTGCTGGCTGGGCCGGTGGCCGCGCGCGCCGCCGAGCAATGGATCACCCCCGAAACCCTGCGCCAATGGCAGGAACAGGGACGCGCGCACTTGCTCATCGACGTTCGTTTCGAAACCCAGTTCGCGCTGGGGCATTTGCAAGGCGCGATCAACGTCCCCGCTCCACTCCTGCCGCACAAGGCGCTGCCCAAGGACCGCGACATCGTGCTCTATGACGCGGACCTTTCCGGTCTGACGGCGCGGCGGGCGGCGGAAGCGCTCGCGGTCGCGGGAACGGTCGATGCGGGGCGCGTGGTTGTGTTGCGCGGCGGATTGCGCGCCTGGGAGGCCGCCGGATTCGCCTCGGACCGTCCGGCGGGCGAGTATGACGCCGAGCGCGAGAGCCTCATCACCGCCGACGACCTGCGCGAAGCCATTCGCATTGGGATGCCTGTCCAAGTGCTCGATCTGCGCGACGCCGAGGCGTTCCGGGCGAAGGCCGTTCCGGGCGCGTTCAATGTTCCCGTTCTGAAGCCTGTGAAGGCGCGCGCCGAGGCAAAATCCGACTCGTTGCGCGAGGCGGCCCAGCTGCCCAAAGCCGCGATTGCGCGCGAAAAAAGCGCCGCCGGGCTGAAGGAAGCCGACCGCGAAGCCGTCGAGATCGCGCTCGCCAAACAAGTGGTCGAGGCGCTTGGGAAACGACGTGAATCGCTGCGCCAGTCAGCCGCCGCTGCCGCCGCCGCGTCCGCGCCCACCGTGCTTATGGACGACGGAAGCGGATTGGCAGGGCGTCTGGTCCCGAGACTGGCGCGATTCGGACAGCCCGGCGTTTTGGCCGTCGAACGCGGCATGGTCGCGTGGGAAGCCAATCAGAAATCCACGCCAGAGTTCACAACCGAGGCCATCTCGCACGGCAAAACCAGTTATTCGCGCACAGAGGTGCTGCAACGCCTGGGCGAAAAAGCGGCGCAATCCGCAGCGGACACTGCCGCCAATTCCGCGGACACATCCGCCGCCGCGCCCACGCCTACTCCTTTGGCGCCTGCGGCATCAGAGCCGAAAGCGCAATAATTCGCCTTCTCTTTGAGGTTGTTCCCAATTGCCCATCGCGGTTTTCGCACGTTTCGCGAAAGCCGTGATGAGCGAGTGAACACCCAACCCCCAACCGATTTTCCCGCAGCAGTATATTTCTGCTTGGGCGCCGGTCCTGCCTTCATCCTATTTCAG
>CAYUNT010000246.1:0-5938 GCA_964446285.1 uncultured Candidatus Sumerlaeota bacterium
TTTAAGGCCCTATGACGGTTTAGCAAACCGTTGCCTTCAGCCACTCGGCCACCTCTCCGCAGGAAGGCAATTCATTGTGATGTCTGGCGGTGGGAGTGGGATTCGAACCCACGAGGGAGGTGAAGCCCTGCCGGTTTTCAAGACCGGTGCCTTAAACCGCTCGGCCATCCCACCCGGGGGAAGATTCCCGCCGCGCGCCGTTCGTTCGATGCCCGGCGAATTCGCGGTCGGCGCGCCGCGAAACGCCCCAAGGCGCATTGCCATGCATGGCACGGCAATCGCGCGGGCAAAATCTTTTTTCTCCAAACCGCCCCGGCCAAGTCAACCGGGATTGGCGTTGTTTGGGGCGGAATTTGTTTCGCGGCCCGAACGCGCGGTCAGAGACAATCCGACTGATACCAACACAAATACGCCGCCGATCAGGGTTCCTCGGGCGGGGCGTTCGCCGATCACACACGCCACCCACACTGGGTTGAGCACCGGCTCGACAAGGCAAAGCAGGCTGGCCGTCAGCGCGCGCGTTGTGCGAAGCCCCCGCTGGAAAAACCAATAGCCCGCTCCCAATTGCCCCCATCCGAGCCACAACAGCAGGCACCAGCCAACCCACAGCGGCTTGCCCGGCACTCCCGCCGCGTGAGGGAGCTCGGCAATAAGCGCCGGAACACCCAAAAGCGCTGCCAGGACGTTCCCGAGAACGAGGCAAAGGAGCGCATCATCGGCAGGGCGCGGGCGGATCAGGGTATTGGACTGCGAGGAGTCCACGGACGCGATGGGAGAATTCGCGGACGCCTCACCCGGCGCATGGTGGCGGTTGAGGCGGCGCACAACGAGCGTAATCGCGGCAAACGCCACGCCCGAAGCGAGCGAAATAGCGTCGCCCAGCAATCCGCGCGGCATCGCCCCGCCGCGCGCGAGGAATGTCGCCCCCTCGCCGACGCAAAACCCAACCCCCAGCAATCCCGCGCCGAGCGCCGCCCATTCTCGTCCCGAGGGGCGTTCGCGCCGCGCTCCGACCCACCCCGCCGCCGCAATCCAAAGCGGCGCTGTATATTGCAGCAAAATCGCGTTGGCCGCCGAAGTCAGGCGGTTGGCCACCACAAAACTCGTGACGACAAACGCATAAATCGCCGCGCCCGCCGCCACCCACGGCCACGCCCCGCGCGCCGATGGGCGGATGCGCCATCCCGAAAGCCCCCATAAAAATAGCGCGCAAAGGATCGAACGCCCTCCGCTCACCGCCCATGGGCTGAATCCATCGAGGCGTTTGATTCCCGCGCCGCCCGTGCTCCAGAAAAGAGCCGCCGCCAGAATCAATAGCGCGCCGCCCCAGGCGGCTTTGGCCTTGCGCGGCATCATTGGCGTTCTCTCGCCACAGGGGCCGCGAAGGGCATTAAATTCAATCCCCCGGACTTCCATCCTTCCGGGAGGAAATCCGGGGAGATTCGTGTGGGAGTGGCCATTCTACACTCCGGGAACCGTGGTGCGGGAACGACCTGATGGGCCGGACGGGTCCCGCGAAGGATTCACGGGCGAAAAGTGCTGACGGCGCCTATTATTGCTTTGCTTCCTGGGCGGCCGGCTGCGGGGCCGGCGTGCCGCCCGGGGCCTTCTGGCCGTAGCGGCGCATGAATTTCTCGACGCGTCCGGCCGTGTCCACCAGCATCTGCTTGCCGGAATAGAACGGATGGCAGCTCGAGCAAATATCGAGTGTCATAGTCGGATAGGATTTGCCCTGGTGGTCGGTCTTGGGCAAGTCCGTCCGTGTTGAACGCGTAATGAACGTGTTGCCGCACGTAATGCAGCGGACAAGAATTTCGTCGTAGGCGGGGTGAATCTTGGGTTTCATTGCGATGTCACATCCTCGGAATGGAGCGCCGCGCGGAGCTCTTTATGCGGAGTGGGAGGTTTTTCCGGCCCCCGCCGCCGCCGTCCGGCGTTTCATCGCCTCGTCGAACCGGGCCGCATCCACTGTTGTGGATTCCGCGATCAGCATGACCGGCACGCCATCCCGGACCGGGTATTGGCGGCGGCATTGCGGATTGGCGCACTGCAGAGCCGCGCCGTCCTCGAAAATCGAGGAATGGCAAGCCGGACAAGCAAGCAACTCAAGCAAATCCGGGTTAATTCGGCCCATCGAGCGCCAGCCTTTCTGGAGGCGAAAAAAGGCCCCTCTCGGTATGCTGCGCGCCAGCGCAAAGCCGCCCGGAGAGGCACAAGCTTTGTTTGTATAGTCAAAGAGGCCGTCCGCGCGCAATGATTTTTCGCATCCCCAAGCCGCCCTGAACTTTCATTGACCCCCTGGAGCCTTCCGCCCCATACTCCCGCCCCCTTGGCGGTCTTGCGTCCGCCAGGGGCGGCCGCGGCAGATTGCATGGCCCGGATGCGGGCAAGATTCCTCATGCCGCGCCGGCAAAGACAGGAAATGAATTCATTGGAAGGAGGCGCATGAAATGGCGCCACGCAAAGGCAAATTGAAAAAACAGTCCGATACATGCTGCGCAGGCGCGGGCGCGCAGGCCCCGGCCCAGGTGGAAGTGCTTCCCTCTCGCGCAGGGGTAAAGAAGGTCGTTCTCGCTTATTCGGGCGGACTCGACACGTCTGTCATCGTCCGTTGGCTCATCGAGAATTATCGTTGCGAAGTGGTTTGCTTCGCGGCGGACCTCGGGCAGGGCGAGGAACTGAAGCCCCTTCGCAAGAAGGCCATCGCAACCGGAGCCTCGAAGATCATCATCCGCGATCTGCGCGAGGAGTTCGTGCGCGATTTCGTTACTCCGGCCATCAAGGCCAACGCCCTCTACGAGGGCAAATACCCGATGCACACATCGCTCGGGCGCCCGCTGATCGCCAAGCACCTCGTCGAGATCGCGCGCGCGGAAGGCGCGGACGCCATTGCGCATGGCTGCACGGGCAAGGGCAATGATCAGTGCCGGTTCGAATTCACGGCCTTCGCGCTCGATCCGAGCCTTCGCACGATCGCGCCGGTGCGCGAATGGGAAATGAAAACGCGCGACGAGGAAATCGAATACGCCCGCAAGTATAACATCCCCGTCACGGCGACCAAAGACAAGCCGTTCTCTCTGGATAAGAACCTGTTCGGCTGCGCCATCGAGTGCGGCGTTCTGGAAGATCCGTGGAATGAGCCGCCCGATTACGCCTGGCAGGATTCCACTTCGCCGCTCAAGGCGCCAGACAAGCCCGAAGACGTGCTGATCGGATTCGAGCAAGGCGTTCCGGTGCGCCTGAACGGGCGCAAAATGAGAATGCTCGCGCTGATTGAAGCGCTCAACGTGATCGGCCACAAACACGGCATCGGACGCTTGGACATCATTGAAAACCGCCTCGTGGGCATCAAAAGCCGCGAGGTCTATGAGGCTGCCGCCGCCACGATTCTCATCACGGCGCACAAAGAACTCGAAACCCTCTGCCTCGACCGCGAAACGCACCGCTTCAAAGAGCTGGTCGGGCAGAAATTCTCTGACCTCGTTTACAACGGCTGGTGGTATAGTCCACTGCGCGAGGCGTTGCAGGCCTTTGTCGAGCGCACGCAGGAAACCGTGACGGGCGATGTCCTCATCCGCCTGTTCAAGGGTTCCGCGTCGCCCATCAAGCGCCGCTCGCCCTTCTCGCTCTACGACAAGAGCTTGGCGACCTATGAAGCAGGCGATCAATTCCGCCACGGCTCGGCCGTCGGATTCATCGACATCTACGGCCTGCCGCTTCGTGTCCACGCCACGGTTGCGCAGAGAAACCGCAAGGCCAAGTAAGTAGTAGTGATCTGCAAAATAGAGATCCATTGGGAAGGGGCTTCGCGGCGGACGGCTTAGGCCTGACGCTGACGAATGCCTCTTTTTTGCCGCGGCCCGCTCGGGGGCCGAAAGGATAGAAGTTCCATGTCCCGTCGTTCGGACTCGAAGGTTCTCGAGATCGCCCTCGTGGACGACCTTGAAAAATGTGAAAAGGATGTGTTGGACGCGCTGGCCGGCCTGCCTGACGGCGCGGAGTGCCGGATTCTTATCAACAGCGGCGGCGGCAGCGTGTATGCCGGGCTTGGCATCGCCACCACAATCGAGATGAAAAAAATCCGCGCCACCGGCGTGGTGTTGGCGGACTGTTCGTCGTCCGCGCTGCTTGTGTTCGCCTCGTGCGCGGAACGTCTGGTGGCGCCGCACGCCTCCTTTTTGTTCCATCCCATGCAGTGGTCGAGCGAAGAGCGCTCGCGGCTGCCGGGAGCGGTCGGGTGGGCGCGCGAATTCAAGCGGATCGAAAAAGTCTGCTGCGAATGGATTTGCTCGCGCCTGGGAATTCCCGAACAACGCATGCGCCAGTGGGTGCATCGGGAAATCTACATCACGGCGGAACAAATGGTTGAATATGGCATGGCGCGATTCCTGCCAGGTTTGGAAACGGGTGTTGACGGACGGAGAAAACCCCACCCCGCGGCGCGTCCGCGCGCAAAGGTTGTTTCCGCCACGGAATCCCGGCGCGCCCGCGTTGTGCCCGCCGCCGCCCGCGCCCGCCGGCCAAGGCGGTAGCATCGGGGCGGTTGCGCAGAGGCTTCGCGCGAACACAAAACCCATGCGGCGCAAAGGATTTTCGCCTTCCCGCCGCAGGACCGCTTCGGCATCAGGGCATTCTTGCCTTCCGGTCGCCGCCTAGGGAATAAGGATTGGGAAAGGGAAAACAGAAATGCCCTTAGCTCAGGATTTCGTTTTGCGGCTGGTTGGAATCGAGAAGATTGTGCAAGGCGGCCTGGGTCTGACAGATGAAGTCATCGCGTTTCATGCCGAGTTTTTCCGGCGAATGCGCGAGATCGAAACTCCCGAGGAGGAAAGCGCATGCGTCCGGTATGAAGGCCCCGCACCCAGCGGCGGACGGCTCATATTCCTGGGCGTTGCGGTTCCAGAAATTGCGCGAATTCCATCAGGAATGACGGCGTGGATTTTGGGGCCTTCCTCCTGGGAACGCCTCGCGGCAGCGGCGTTGATACCGGCGGATTCATCGCGCCGCGAGATCGTGTGGCGATGGACCGGACGGATTGCGGCGAAGGGCGCGCGTGCGATTCCGGGCGATTTTTATGCGCGCAATTCAAGCGGGGAAACAGGCAAAGCAGCAGCAGGAGAGGATTTTCAAATCACCGGATACTCGGCCCGCGACATCCGCCGCGAATTCGATGATGGCGACAGGGTTTTCATCGCGCCATACAATCCGGCGTGGCCGCGGGAATATGCGCGTTTTGCCGGCTGGCTCGTCGATCTCGCCGGGCCGGATTTGATCTTGCGCACCGAGCATTACGGAAGCACAGCAATCCCTGGAATGCCGGCGAAACCGATTGTGGACGTATTGGCGGAGGCGCCCTCGCTGGCGCTCGCACGCGAACGCCTTCTTCCGCTTTTATTGCAGGATGCGCGGTGGGAATTCTGGCTATATGAAGATCACATCATATTCATCCGGCGCGAGAAATTCATGGGCGCGCGCACGCATCATCTGCACGTCGTTTCGCCGGGGCATCCGTATTGGGGGCAGCTGGCGTTTCGCAATTATCTGCGGACCCATGCGCAGGAGGCGCAACAATACGCGCGGCTGAAACGCGACTTGGCGCGCGAGTTTTCCGACGACCGCGAGCGCTACACGCAAGCCAAGAGCGATTTTATCCAGGGCATTATGAAGAAGACGCAATCCGGCGAGCAGACCTAATCCCGAGCAATTCAATTTTGCCACGAAAAGCGCGAAAAGAACGAAAAAACAACTACAAAACTTCCCTTTTGCTCCCCGGTTTCCTCTTCGTCCCATAGGTCTCATTTGTCCCATAGGTCCCATGTCTTGTTTTGCCTTCAAGCCTGCCACCTATCCCGAAATAAAGTGTTATCTCGCTCAGGAAAGAAATCCGGGAGCAACAGGAACATGGTGCCCCTTTGGTTTAGGATTATTGCATATATCC
>CAYUNT010000247.1:0-5922 GCA_964446285.1 uncultured Candidatus Sumerlaeota bacterium
AGTTGCTGAACTGGAAAGCCCTATGCATCCCCTTAAAAACCCGTGAGAAGCATTTGCGGAATTGTCCTGATGTCTTGTGTGCGTTGCGGAATTTGTATGTTTGTAGTTCATGCTTTAGCGTGCCCGTCCCACAGAAAGACACGCTGAAGCGTGAACTACGAACAGAAACCAGCCGCAGCGTATAAACTCTGCAATGCACGCGCACAACCGCCTTTGATCTTGCCCCGGCGGAGGGGAGGAGGGCAGGATATGTGGTGGGGTTTGTGGCGGGGTTGCGGCGCGAATGCCCGTTGTTTTCCAGCGAACGCCCATCAATTTTCTATCAATTTCTTTCAGTATCTCATCGGTTTCTCATCGGTTTCTCATGTGTTTCCCAAGTCTTTCCCCGGTCTTTTCTTTCGAGTATGCCCATGAATGAATTGCGTGGAATTACTTATGTTGTTCTCGGTTCGCAGCGCCCCGACGTGGGACAGGCGATGAGGCCGTTCACGCGGCTGGTGAAAATCAGCGACGATGAAGCGCGGCACTTGCTCACGTGCCACGGTCCGCGTCTGTTCCGCGCCTTCACGCGGCGGTCGCAGGCGCAGGGCATGGCGAATCAACTGCGCGCGATCGGCCTCGCCGCAACGGCCCTTCCCGCCGAGGATATCCTTCAATACGCCATCCTCCCCAGCAAACAGGTCAACGTCGGCCAGGGCGGCATCAGCGCGTTCGGACGCGAGGGCGAAGCGCCAACCTTCATCCCTTTCTCCGACGTGGCGATCATCGTCCAGGGCGAGGTGCTCGAGGTCGTTGGCAAGGAAAAGGTGATGTCGCCGCGCCCGGGCGAACCGAAAATCCGCTGTTCGTATGCGCCCCAGATGATTGTCGATGTGCATCGCAAAAGCGTTCCGGTGGGCGTGCGTTTCCGCAAGGTGGATTTCCATCTCAACCCGATCGTGGCGGGCGAGCCGCTCGAGGGGCCGACGGACCTGGCGCGTTTTGTGTCGCTGCTGCGCGAACGCAGTCCGCTGGCCTTGTTTGACGACCGGTTCGACCGTTCGGGCGACTCGGTGGACTGGTCGCAGCGCATGGTGGAGGCGGGGCATGCGGTGGCCATCCAACCGGGCGGCGTCGGCGAGGAGGATGGCCCCCCGACCGCGCCGCCGCTGCCGCCTTCGACCGATCCCGATCCGGGCCGCCTGCGCCAGGAACACGCGTTCAATCTTTACTCAATCCTCTGGCGCTATCAGGCGATAATAGAATAACAGGGGATCATTTTGATAAAGAAGAGCGCCGATATTGTGGCAGCCCCGGATTATCAGGAATTGGTGTCGGGGATAGGCGCGTTGCTGGAAACCGCCCGGCGAACGGCGGCCCGTGCGGTCAACAGCGTTCTCGCGTCGGCCTATTGGGACATCGGGCGGCGGGTCGTGGAATACGAGCAAAGTGGAGCCGAACGAGCGGAATATGGCAAAGCGCTTATGGAGCGGCTTGCTGACGACTTGACGGCTCGTTATGGGCGCGGGTTTTCAGTGCAAGGGCTCTACAAAATGCGCGGCTTCTATCTGGGCTGGCAAATTCTCCCGACACCGTCGGGAAAATTGGAGGCGCGGGCGATATTCCCGACACTGTCGGGAGATTCTCACGCCGAAAAACGGCAGACGGCGCCTGACGAATCGGCCCAGGCGCTCGCGCCCGCCTCCGGCCCCGTTACATTGGGCTATGCTTTGGCCGGGGCGTTCCCGCTTTCCTGGTCTCATTACGTCCGGCTGCTGTCCGTCGAGAAGCCTCACGCTCGGGCGTTTTATGAATCCGAGGCCATTCGGGGCGGCTGGTCGGTGAGGCAATTGGATCGGCAGATCGCCACGCAATTTTTCGAGCGCGCGGCACACTCCAAACGCCCAGAAACCCTGCTGGCGCGGGGCCAAAAGGCTTTGCCGGCGGATAGCGTCTCCGCCGAAGATGAGGTGCGCGATCCCTACCTGCTCGAGTTTCTGAACCTCAAAGACGAATACAGCGAGAGCGAACTCGAGGACGCGCTTATCCGGCACCTGGAATGGTTCCTCTTGGAATTAGGGGCCGGATTCACGTTCGTCGCCCGGCAGAAACGAATCCGAATTGGCGGCTCGTGGTATCGGATGGACCTTTTGCTCTATCATCGCGGGCTGCGTTGCCTGGTCGTGATTGATCTCAAAGCCGGGGTCTTCACACATGCCGACGCCGGGCAAATGAACTTGTATCTCAACTACGCCAAGGAACACCTGACAATGCCCGGCGAAGCCGATCCGGTAGGCATCATCCTGTGCAGTGAGAAAGACGACGCCGTGGTGAAATATGCCACGGGCGGCATCAAGGCGCAGGTGTTTGCCTCGCATTACCTGACAACCCTGCCGGATGAGGAAACCCTGCGACAGGAAATCCTGCGAACCCAACACGCGCTGCAAGCTCGCGCAAAAATGGATAAGCCCCCCGCAAATGCCAAAAAGGAAGGAAAGAGGAAATAATGCGGCCAGTTTTGCCGTTCCCTACAGACTATGGAGAATCCTTCCCGCCCGAGCGCAAAAATCCAATAGAAATGACTCTGCAAGGAAGAGAATCATGATCAAGATCGGCAGGAACTCCTGGCGTGAAGCCGCTGAATTCCATCCCGCAATCAGGAAAATGCCAGGCCCCCTCGCAACTTGCGATTGCGTGGCGGGAAGGCGGCGGAGGCGCGGTTTCGGTGCTGTTCTTCAATTCGCCGCTGCCGTCATCACTGCCGCGCTTTTCCAGCAAGCCTGTTCGCTCTGCGGCGGCGTGGGAGGACGAGGCGCGGCGGCGCGTTCGTTTTCCGACCGCATTCTGGCGAACCCCGCTCATCAAAAACCCATTACCGTCTGGTTCGACGCCACCGCGAACTGGACGCGTCTCGGCACGGCCGAACAGGTGGGCGCGATCATGGACAAATGCGTCGAGGCGGGCGTGGATGTCGTAGTCATCGACGTCAAGCCGATCTCGGGCTACGTGCTCTACAATTCCGCGCTCGCGCCGCACATGACCGAATGGAAAGGCGTCCGGCGCGACGGGTCGTTTGACCTGCTCGATGCCGCCTGTCGCGAAGGGCACCGCCGCGGGCTGCGCGTGTTTGCCTCGGTCAACGTCTTCGCCGAGGGTCACTACGGCGCGGCGGGCATCGTGCCCAAACACGGCACCGTGCTCTCGAATCCCGAGCGGAAATCCTGGCTCAGCGTGGATTATGTGGTGTTGCAGGGTGACAGCGCGCCGCAGCTTCTCCCCGCCGATCAGGTCAATCGCGGGCATGCGATTTTTGTCAGCGCCACCAATCCCGAAGTCGTGGGTTACGAACTGGCGCTTGTCGATGAAATCTGCCGCTACCCAATCGACGGCATCAGTCTCGACCGCCTGCGGTTTTCGGGGATCACGGCGGATTTTTCGCCCTGGGCGCGCCGTTCATTCGAGGCGTATCTCGGGCGCCGCGGGGAACCCTGGCCCGAAGACATCTACACCTACAAACGCGTCCGCCAGACGGAATCCGCCTTGGCCCCCTCCCCGGCCGACGCCCCCGACTCGGGCGAGCGGGCCGCGCGCGGGATGTCCACCGATTGGGATCGCGAACCTGGGCCGCTTTACAAAGAGTGGCTCGTGTGGCGCGCCAAGACCATTCGCGATTTGCTCTTGCGCTTCAAGGGCGCGGCGCTCGCGGCCAATCCGCGCGCCGCCTTCACTGTCTATACCGGCTCGTGGTATCCCGACTATTACAACGAAGGCGTGAACTGGGCCTCGCCGCATTACGATCCGTCGGCGGATTACGAATGGGCCGCGCCGAATTATCAGCAAACGGCCTACGCGCACTTGCTCGATGCGCTCTATTCGGGCTGGTATTATACGCGCCTGACCGAAGAAGAGGCCCGCGCAGACAACCAGGCCGCCTGGGGCAGCATCGAGGGCGCGTCGAACCTGATTGCGCGCGTGGTCCGCGGCGATTGCCCGGTCTATGGCGGATTGTATTTGTTTCAGTATAAAGACAAACCCGAGCTGTTCCAGAAATGCATGCGCCGCACCTACGACCTCAGCGACGGCCTGATGCTTTTCGACCTCGTGTATCTCGAAGAATACTCGTGGTGGGACCTTGTGAAAACCACCTTCCCCGAGCGGCTGGAAGGCCAAAAGCCCTAGAAGAAGTGGGCAGTGGCCAGTGGGCAGCGAGTGAAGAGTTGTGGGTTGTGAGTTGTGAGTGAAGAAGTGAACATTGATCGGTGCGAAGTGGGTATCTCGTGTCTAGTCCTGAAATAGATTGAAAAGCGTCTGGTAAGAACAATAGGCCGCCCAATCCGCCTGAGATGCTCGCCACAACGACATGATTCGCAGAGCTTGATTCGCGCGGCGGGTTGTGGATACTGTATCTTTTGTGCCCGGACGGACCCTGCCTTCCCGCCGGAGCAAATACGCATAAGTGGCCTGTTGACAATCTTACGCTGCCATTCCAGCCGCGCCGCAAAGGAGAAGTATTGTGAAATTGCCGCAAATCCTCACCACGCTGCCTGGACCGAAATCCAAGGCAATCATTGAGCGCGACTCCGCTGTCATTTCGCCGTCCTACACGCGCGATTACCCGTTTGTTATGGACCGGGGCGAAGGCTGCATGGTCTGGGATGCGGACGGCAATAGTTTCCTTGATTTCGCCGCAGGCATCGCCGTTTGTTCCACGGGACACAATCACCCGCACGTTACAAAAGCCATTCAGGATCAGGCCGGGCGGTTTCTTCACATGTCCGGCACGGATTTCTACTATCCGCAACAAGTCGAACTGGCAGAGCGCATGGCGGCCACCGCGCCGATGTCCGGTCCCAAGAAACTTTTCTTCACCAACTCGGGCGCGGAGTCGATCGAGGCCGCGATGAAACTGGCGCGCTATCACACGGGGCGCCCCAATTATGTGGCGTTCTTCAGCGCGTTCCACGGGCGGACGATGGGCGCGCTTTCGCTCACGGCCAGCAAAACCGCGCAGAAAAAAGGATTTTATCCGCTCATTCCCGGCGTGCATCACATGCATTTCGCCAACTGCTTCCGCTGCCCGTATAACCTCAAATTCCCCGAGTGCGAAGTGCACTGCGCCAAGTATCTGGAAAAGGTTCTTTTCGCGACCGTGCTCGATCCCAAGAGCGTGGCGGCCGTGTTTCTCGAACCCGTGCAGGGCGAGGGCGGCTATGTGGTCCCGCCCAAGGAGTTTGTCCAGACCATTGCGGACATCTGCAAACGCAACGGCATTTTGCTTGTTGTGGACGAGGTGCAAAGCGGCATGGGACGCACGGGAAAAATGTTCGCCATCGAGCATCATGGCGTCGAGCCGGACATCGTGTGCGTGGCCAAGGGGATCGCCTCGGGCCTTCCGCTCGGATGCATCATCGCGCGCGCCGATGTGATGAACTGGCAATATGGCTCGCACGCCAACACGTTTGGCGGCAATCCGGTAGCGTGCCGGGCGGCGATGGCGACGCTGGACCTTTTGCAGGGCAAAGTCCCCGCGGGCGCGGGAGTCGCTGAAGGCGGGCTGATCGAAAACGCCCGCGTGGTGGGCGCGTATCTCAAGGACCGCCTGAAAGACCTTCAGAAACGCCAGCCGTTGATTGGCGATGTGCGCGGACTCGGATTGATGGTTGGCGTGGAGATCGTCAATCGCGACGAAAAACGCACCCCCGCCCCCGCGTTGCGCAATAAAGCGGTCGAGCGCGCGTTTTACAAGGGCCTGCTGATTCTCGGGTGCGGACCCAACACGATTCGCTTTGCGCCGCCGCTGATTGTCAGCCGCGAAGAAGCCGATTGGGCCGTCGATTGCATCGGGCGCGTGCTCGACGAAGTCGAATCCGCCTGATCGGGCGCAGCCCTAATACCAATTTCCCGTAATTCTGTTCCCTGAATTTGCTCTGAAGGAGCAAAAGA
>CAYUNT010000248.1:0-5811 GCA_964446285.1 uncultured Candidatus Sumerlaeota bacterium
GGGGGAGGAAGCGCGGGATGGGCCGGGGGAGGAGGCGGCCAATGCGCAAATCGCCAAGGCAGCCATGCAAATACAAAGGATTCGCCCCAGGGCGTCGGCGCGGGCTGGCTGAGTTTGTCGCATTGGTCCCATGAGTTCCATCCATCCCATGTTGCTGGCGTGCGGAGAATTCCGCCTGGGCGCCGCACAAAAAGGCGCGGCGCGGCTCCACAGCAAAATGTGCGGCGCAACGCATACCCCCGGCAATCCAAAAGCCGCTGGCGAACGAGCGCGGCGCGTGCAAGGATAGACAATGCGCCAGCGAGGGGCTTGGCGACCCGATCAATTTTAGTAAATGCAAGGAGCGCGTGCCATGGCAAAAACAATCGGAGTTGTTCTGGCGGGGTGCGGGGTTATTGATGGCGCGGAAATCCACGAGGCGGTTCTTACGCTGCTGGCGCTGGATCGCGCCGGGGTGCGCGTGGTGTGCATGGCCCCGAACATCGATCAGATGCATGTCGTCAACCACGCGAAAGGCGAACCGGCGGCGGGAGAACGGCGCAATGTTCTTGTGGAAGCCGCCCGCATCGCGCGCGGAGACATCATCGACATCGCCAAGGCGCGCGGCGTGGACCTTGACGGCCTGATTTTCGCGGGCGGTTTTGGCGCGGCGAAGAACTTGTGCGACTACGCCGTGCGGGGTGAAAAAATGAAGGTTCATCCAGAGGTGGAACGACTGATATTGGAGATGCATGGGGCGAACAAGCCTATTGGCTTTATGTGCATCGCGCCCGTAATTGCCGCGAAAACCCTCGGGAAAATGAAGGTCCGGCTCACGATCGGAACCGACGATGCCACGGCGCGCGACATCGTGGCGCTGGGGGCGATTCACGAACCGCACCAGGCAAATGAGATCTGCGTGGACAAGGCAATGCGCGTTGTTTCCACCCCGGCCTACATGACGGCGCGGCGAATCTCCGAGGCCGCCGAAGGCATCGAAAAACTCGTTCGGGAAGTCCTGGCAATGGCATGAAATCGGAAGCCGATTTGCATTCCGCCGCATCGGATCACGCCTCCGATGGAGATTCGGATCACGCGCCGGATAAGCCGCCAGACAGGCCGATAGGCGGGTCGCCGAACCGCGCGCCGGATTGGGCGGATTTCCTTGCACTGTCTATGATTTCCGCCGCGGCGCTTGCGTTCGAGATACTGCTCGTCCGCCTGTTCCGATTCAGCCAGGGGCACCACTTCGCCTCGCTGGCGGTGTCACTGGCGCTGCTGGGTTTTGGGGCGGCGGGAACGGCGCTGGCGTTGCTCGGAAAAGGCGCGGAGAGAAACAGCGCGGCTCCGCGGCAAAGTGCGTTTTTCGGAGGGGCGTTTGGGGGCGATGCATTGTTTTGCGGCGCGCTGCTCGCCTCGGCGGCAGGCATGGCGGGCGTCCTCGCGCTGAATCAGAAAATCCAATTGCGGCCTATGTTTATCGCGTGGGATGCGCGAGAGGCTGCGAAACTCCTGGCGCTCGATTTCGCCGCATTTATCCCGTTTTTCGCCGCAGCGCTGGCTATTGGGCAGATGTTTGCACGTTGGCCGGCGGCGGCGCGCAAATTGTATGGCGTCAATCTGATTGGCTCAGGCACGGGCGTGATCGGAGCCGCTGGATTGCTCGTGGTGTGGCCGCTCGAACGCTGTCTGGCCGCGGCGGCGGCGCTGGCGTGGATCGCGGGCATTGTTTTTGTGGCGAATCACGTGGTTTGCCGACGTTCTTTCCGGACCGGCGCGAGGGCAAAGAGCGAGTGCGGAGCCTCGCGATCCCGGGGGGATAGTATTCATTCAGGCGCAAAAGAAAAACGCGAGTGCGGAGCCTCGCGATCCCACAATATCTTTGGCCCCGCGCGCGCGGCGTCGAAGAACTTTCGGGCGGCGGGAACGGCGGCGGGAACGGTGGCGGGAATGGCGGCGGGAATGGCGTTGGGCGCGGCAGCGCTAATGGGAATTCTCGCTATTGGCTTTGTCTGCTGGGGGCCGATTCCCGAACCGCGCGCATCGGATTTCTCACGGCTGGCGAAACTGCTTGATTTGCCGGACGCCAAAATCATCAGGCGCGAACACGGTTTGCGCGGCATGGCGACGGAAATCCGCTCGGATAGCCTTCGCATCGCGCCCGGCCTGAGCCTGCAATGGACGGGCGCGATTCCACCTGCTGACACGCTCGTTCTCGACGCAGATCGCATGGTCGCCCTCCCACGCGAAGGCAAATCTCACGATGACTTCAATGGTTTTTTGTCTTCTCCACGCCCTGGCGCCATCCCGGCTTTGTATTCGGGCGAGCCGCCAGCTTATCGCAACGCCTGCCTGTCCGCTGCGCCGTTCACGCTGCTCCGCACGCCGCCAGATCGCGCTCGGGCGCTTGTTTTGGGAACCGCGGAATGCCCAAGCGCGTGGCTGGCTGCTGAGCGAGGACTGCGGCGCGTCGTTTGGGTGGAATCCAACCCGCAAATCACCCGCGCGCTTCTCCGGCATGGATTTAATAGCATTCCATATAGTTTTTGCGAGCCGGTTTCCGAAGCGCCGCGCCATTTTCTCGCCATCGCGCCGCCCGCTTCGTTTGACCTCGTTTTAGTGGATGCAGCGGCCACGGCGGCGGGCGACGCAGCGTCGGAAGAACCGCTGCTGACGGTCGAAGGATTTCGGGCGATGTCGCGCTGTCTCGCGCCCGGCGGATGGATCGCACTCGCGCTGCCACTGCACAATCCGCCGCGCTATTTTCCCAAATGCCTCCTCACAATCCGCGCGGCGTATGACGCGCACACAAGCGCCTCCGAATCGTCCGCGCAGGGCGCTCCGCTTGAGCGCCGCCTCGTGATTCTCCGTTCGATGCAGGAAATTCTCATAATGATTTCTGAATGCAAAATCACGCCCGCCGAATGTGCCGCCGCGCGTCAATTCGCCGAGCAATGGGGATTCGACATGGTCTGGCTTCCCGGCCTGGCGCGCGAAGAGGCCAATCGTTTCCACCAATTTCCCGAACCGGTCTTCTTCGACGCGGCGCGGGCCATTCTCCAACCCGGCCGGCCGGCTCCGGATGCGGCGAAAGCATTCACCTCCGCCGATCTTTCCGAGGCGGCGCAATGGTATTCGCTCGCCCCCGCCACGGACATGCGCCCGTATTTCTGGCGTTCGGTGCGCTGGGGCCGCCTGCCTGCGCTGGCGCGTTCACTCGGACGCCAAGGGCTGGTCTATATGGATTGGCCGATCTTCGCGCTCGCGCTTGCCCTTGGCGTTTCCGTGCTGCTCGCCGCTGCGCTGATTCTGCTGCCGCTTGGACGCATTCCGCCGGGCGCGCCGCCCATTTCGCGAACGCGCGCCATTGTGTATTTTGGCGCAATCGGGTTTGGATACATGTTCCTCGAAATGACCGTGTTCCAGCGCATGAATCTGATGCTCGATCAGCCCGTGCTTTCGGCGGCAATTGTGTTCAGCGTTTTTTTAATCGGATCGGGCGCGGGAAGCCTGGGAATTTTCGAGCCTGCGCGCGGCGAATGCGGTTCGGGTCCGCCCGCGAACACAATTCATAAGACATTTCTTATGGTCGGAATCTGGAGCATCGTGGCCTTTGCGTTGATATTCGTTGTTGGCGCGGGCGGAGGATGGTTCCGCCTGCCGGAAACCGCGCGCGCATGGGCGATTGCCGCCGCCGCGTTTCCGATGGCCTGGGCGCTCGGAAGGCCGTTTCCGCGCGGACTTGAACGCCTGCGCGCGAATGGCGGCGCATGGATTCCGTGGGCGTGGGGCATCAACGGATTTGCGGGTGTGGCGGCGGCTCCGGCGGCGGCGCTTCTCGCCATCGAAGCGGGTCACGCCGCGCCCTGGATCGCCGCCGCGGCTTGCTACCTTGCCGCCGCGCTTGCCTCGCGCAAGTGGTCCCCCGCTCCAGCCGCGCCTGGTTCTTTGGCGGATTTGTAAATCGTTTGGCCTTGTGCGAAGCCGGGCAACAGGCGCCATAATTGGCCGTTGTTGTGCCGATTTTGTCTGCAAGGCCCGCCCCCTCATGCTCCCCATTCCTGAATCCGATGACGCGCTGCTCGCCGAATGCGACGTCGAGACATTTCGTTCGAGCGGTCCGGGCGGGCAAAACGTGAACCGGCGCGAAACGGCCGTGCGGCTGCGCCACCGTCCGTCGGGAATCGTCGTCGATTGCCAGCAGGAACGCAGCCAATACCAAAACAAGCAGCTCGCGCTCGAACGCTTGCGGATGAAACTCAAGTTGCGCGCGCATCGGCGCCGCCCGCGCAAAGCGACGAAAGTGCCCGCGTCCGTGAAGCGGCGCGTCCTCGACAGCAAACGCCGCGAAGGCGAAAAGAAGCGCCTGCGCCGCCGCCCGGAGACGGAAGGGTAATGCCGGAGGCGCGGACGCGAACAGGGACGGATGGGACCCGCAGGAACTGTTCAAAGTGCAGGAAAAATCTTGGGCGAGACGCCCAAGCCACCAGAATCGCGGGCAAAATACCCATGCCACCCGTAACTTTGAACACTTCCTGATGGGCCCCATGAGGCGAATGGGGCAAATTCCCGAATAAGGAGCTTTGCATTTATGTCCACTTCCCCCTTTTTTATCCGGCCACTCACAGGCGCAGACATAAAACCGATTCTGGCGATTTGGAACCGCGCCCTCGCGCGCGACCCAATCAGCGAAGGCCGTTTTGTCAGTTCGGTCCTCGCCAGCCCCGACCTCTGGCCAGGCGAGGAGTCGGGATTTTTCGTGGCCGAGCGCGCCGGGCGCCCCGCCGGATTTTTACGCGCTATCGTGCGCCGCTGGCCCAACGACCGCGTGGGACTCGAACCCGAATGCGGTTACATTCCCGTAATGGCCGTCGATCCGGCGCATCAGCGCGCGGGCGCGGGACGGGCGCTGCTTGAGGCGGCGCTCGCGTTTTTCCACCGCAACGGACGCCGCCGCATCTGGGTGTGCGGCAACACGGGATCCGCGCCAGGCTATGTGTTTCCGGGCGTGGACAAAGACGCCTATCCGGGCGCGATGGCGCTGCTCACGCGGGCGGGATTTGTGGTGGATCATGAACCGGTCGCGATGTCGCGCAGCCTGCTCGATTTCGACGCCGAGGCATTCCGCCGCCAGGCGTGGGAGGTGGGCGGCGACGTTGTTGTTCGGACGCTTTTGCCCGAGCGCGTGCTGGATTTCTTTGCATTTCTGGCGGCGGCGTTTCCGGGCGATTGGAACATCGCGGCGCGCAACAAAATCCGCGGCGGCGCGCTGCACGAGATTCTCACGGCCGAAGTCGAGGGGCGCATCGTCGGCTATTGCCAATGGGAAGGCGAACACTTCGGACCGTTTGGCGTCGCGGCCGAGGCGCGCAACAAACGCATCGGACAAAAGCTATTTACCGAGGCGGCGCGGCGCATTCGCGAGGCCGACGGACGCACGGTGTGGTTCAACTGGGCCGATCCCGACGCCGCGCGGTTTTACGAACGCTTCGGCCTCCAGGTCACGCGCCGGTTTGCGATTATGAGGAAGGATATGGAATAATCTCGGCGATTCCCGTCAAATCCGTAAAACCATTACAACAAGCGAAGACTTGCGGTTTTTCGTCCGCTAGCACTGCATGGCACATTGTTTTTGTGGACAAAAAGCCCTTGAATACCCTATAAGCCCTACGCACCCTTTTATCGCTATGATATGTCGTCTGGCAACTTCATAGCATATTATCTCATCTTCATGCACCAGCGATCATTGAATTTAGACGCTATTGAACAATATAACATCTGGAGTGTAGCGAAAAGCGGCTTTTATGGGAATGAGACCTCGGAATCGGCTTG
>CAYUNT010000249.1:0-5794 GCA_964446285.1 uncultured Candidatus Sumerlaeota bacterium
ATATATCGGCGCATTCAAAGCAAGCGGAAAAATGGTGAGCGTGGCGGGAATCGACCCCACGACCAACGGATTAAAAGTCCGCTGCTCTACCAGCTGAGCTACACGCCCATCCCTCTTTCTGCTTCTTGCCGCCCTATCCGGAGGGGCGGCGGCTTGCCGGGAATTTCAGGGCCGCGAATCCGTTGGCCCCGAATCCCTTAGCCATTTTATCCTAGTGATGAATCCCGAATGCGTCAACCCTGATTCTTTGGCAGGAACTGTTCAAGTGCAGGAAAATTCTTGGGCGAGACGCCCAAGCCACCGGAATCACGGGCAAAATACCCATGTCACCAGTAACTTTGAACAATTCCTGGATTCTTTGGCGCCGAAGCGCAATGCAGGAAATCCTAAAAGCAACATTCCGCACGCCTTTCGCCCCCGCCAGCCCAGTGTCGGCGGAGTGGGGATTGGGCGGCTGGCAATTGCCTGCTGCCTTGGCGATGCTTGAAGCAAAACGCGCGCAGGTCCTGCCAGTTATCGTTCGGCGAGGCGGTTTCGAACAATCTGCGTTGGGAAACCTTCCAGTTTTGCCCTGCGGAGGCAAATCGGCCAAATCTCGCCGCGGCAAAAACAAAGCCTGTGTCCGGAAGTGGAAGAGGCGATTCGTTCCGCGGCCGAGAAGATATTGAAAGCGAAGGGCCGCATGAAATCATAGCCTTGTCAGGAACGCCTGCTCACGCCCGAACCGGTTCGCATGGGCCGCTTGGACGGCCATAGGCTCTGCCGCACATTCTTTCAAAAACTTTGTCCTTACAGCGTTTTTCGCGGTAAAACACGCAAGCAGGACAATCTCATCCGCATGTTCTTGATGTTCGCGCGGCGTCAGGGTCCCGAGCGAACGATATTGCCCCAGGAAATCGTCCCGTTGGTGGCGTCGTAGGCCCATGTATAGGGACGGTCCACTTCTTCCTGCGCGGGATAGGAGGTATGCGCCCAGTGCATATCGGGGCCTTTGCTTTGGAGAACCCATTTGGCCAAACTGGTTTGTCCCGGGCCTGTCGTCACATTCCAGGGCCAGCCATGTGCCTCGTAATAAGCCTGGGTTCCATACCAGTATTGCTGCGAAGTGTTATAAATTGTGTAGGGATCATCCGGCTGGTTGCGCCCGCCGAATGGATCGAGGGGAAGGCTGGTAATGTAAGCGATGGGGGTGGTCAGGCCCTCGCCGTAGATATTGATCCAGGGTTGAGGCCCCGCTGGAATGGCCCATCCCGGCTGCTGATTCACGTGCGGATAGCGGTTGTTGTGATCCACTGAGTAGGCTTCGAGCGCGAGGCCGATCGAGCGCATGTCGGCGCGCGTGCGCGAGACCTTCGAGCGGGTCTGGGCTTCGAGGAAGTTGGGAATCGCGATCGCCGCCAAGATGGCGATGATAGCCACGACAATCAGGAGTTCGATCAATGTGAATGCTTTGATTTTGCCGCGCATGGCAGTAATCCTTTTATGGGATTGGGCCAATGGACAGGGCGGTTGAAAACGCACACAGTCCCGCTATAGAGAAATGCTGGCTGTCAGACTGAAGAATAAACAATGGATGTCAAGGAAATGGAAATTGAAATGCCTGAGCCCAACATTCCCGGCCTGGATTGAGGTTTATGTTAAACGTTTAGGCAAGCAATCGAATTTTTCACGCGGCCCTCCAATTAAGCCTTCCTTCCCAACAATTTTCCTTCTCAAGATTTCCCTCCGCCAGGCACTTTGCTTGCGGCGAAATCGTGGGGCGGAATAAAAACGCGCCGGGAGATTGGAGAGACGATTGGCATCGTCCGAACTCTCCCGGCGCGTGGGCAAGAGTTAAACCCTCGCATCGATTTGCCGCGAGGGTCTGGGCTGTTTTCCTATTTTGCCAGCAGGGCTTTAGCTTTGGCAGGCTGGCCGAGGCGCTCGTAGGCGCGCGCCCCGAGGCGTTTGGCAGCCTCATTGAGGTCCGCGCGCCCGAAGCGTTCCTGGGTATTGAATTGCGCCTCGACAATGCCTTCTGCCAGGTGCGCCGCCGCGGCGTGGTCGCCTATGTCCTCATTGGCCTTGGCAAACCAATAGAAGGCCAGAGGCGCTTCGGGAGTATCGGACAATTCTCCAGTAAAAGCATCCAGCCGTTCAAGCATGGCGGCGGGGGCTTTTTCATAGTTAAGCGTTTCCACCGCCATGAGCGCCGCTGTGGCGCGGATTTGTTTGTTCACGGCGGGATGCTCGGAAAGCACGCGGTCGCACAACGCGCGCGCGTCTGCGAACGTGGCCTTCTTGTTCCACGCCTTTTCCAGCACAATGCCCGCGCGCTGCATCAAGGCAAATGCGCGCACTTCCTCATCGCCCGCCGCGGCATCTTCGATGGCCTTATAGGCCGCTTCGGCTGTGTCGAGGTCTTTGCCGCGATGATAGAGCGCAGCGCAGCGCAGCATGGCATCGACCCGATTCTCGGTGCTCGCCGCGATTTCACCCTTGGCGATCCTGAGGAATTGCTTGAGGATTTCGCCGTCGGGTTCCTTCGCAAGGATCATCAGATAGCCGACCCGCAACGCCGCCTCGCCCGCCTCGGGCGCTCCCGCGTGATCGCGCGCGACGGCATCGAACTGCGCCCGCGCCGCCTCGCGATCGCCCTTTTCCAAGAGCCAGTAGCCGCGCATCAATTTTGCCTTTGCCAGGTTCGGCGATTCGGGGAAACGGCCTATGAATGCGTCGAACGCGGCAAGCGCATCATCGGCTTGTTTCTTTAGCCGAAATGCCATCGCTTTGCGGAACAACGCCTTTTCATTCGCCGAAGCATTGTCGAGCGCCTTGAGTTCGTCCGTGAGCGCAGGACGTTCGATTGACTTGCGTTTCGGCTGGAAGTCGATCCGAAGCCTCTCGAACGCCGCGCCTTTCGTTACCGAGGGAATGTCGCCAAAGATAGGCGCCGCGTCCTGGCCGCCGCCGCTGGCTTTTTGACGCGAGCCCCCCGCGCCTTCCCCGGCCTCTGCCCCCGCCGTTGCACCCGGTTCGGCAACCGCGAACGTTTCGGTGAAACCAAGGCCGACAAGGCGCGGCTTGTCGAAGTTGGCCTCCGCGTAGGAATCATAAACACGCGTAAGAACCCGATGAACCTTGCCGTCATCCGACGCGCGGGCGATCGCGGGACCATAGCCCGCCTGATCCAATTGGGCTGCGATTTGAGCGGCCTTCGCGGCGTCGCTCGTTACAAACACCTGCAACCGCGTCGCTGCGGCCCATGCAGTGACGCCGGCTGTCAGAAAGAGGCCGACGGCGGCCATCAACATCATCCGAGAACGATCTATTTTCATCATGGCAAAGCATCCTTTCATGGAATGGAGTCCGATGTTCCGCTGGCGCGCCTTATTGGAACTTGTCAAAGCAGGAGAAAGAGAACCACTTGCCCGTGCAGGTAGAAGTGCTCCCAAGACGGATGTAGTAGGTTTCATTCGGCCCGCACTTGACAGACATGGAAATGGTCGAAGTCTGCCAATCCACATAGCCACAGCGGTAATCGATCAATGTCATTCCATTGTGCGGAGGAGAATCGCTATAAAGTGCGATGAAGGCATAGTTGCGAACCCCCGGCGCGGTGCCGCATTCCGGCCCACCGTCGTCAAACTGAATCGTAAGGCCCAGATCATCCCCCGTGCCGGGAGTGGTGTGTTTGAACCAAATATCAGGAAGGCCAAATTTCCAATCTTCGCATTGGCCCGGACATGGAGTGTATGGATCGCTGGAAACCGTTGCGCCATTTGTTAATGGACTGCTTTCCTGGTAACCACAACCAATCGTCTGCGCGCCGGCAATCTCGTCTCTGTTCGGCGTCGGTGAGGGGGAAGGCGAGGGGGAAGGAGAAGGCGAAGGGGTCGGCGGCGCGTCCGTCCAATCCACCGACACCAACCCGCCTCCCATTGCGTTGGGGGCAAACACCCGGATGTAATAGTCGTGCTCCGCCTGCCAATCCGTGGTGAAGGAGTATGTGGCGTCATCTTCCTTGCTGCCCTCCACAGCGCAAGCAATCAGCGACAGCGATCCGCACGGGCCAAGATAGACGGCGAAATTGAACTTGCCGGGGAGGTCGTAACCTTGAGTAATTGTCACATTTTTAGCCAGTCCAGGATGGATTTTATACCAGAAGTCCACGGCCGGCGTAAAACTGAGACATGGCGGAATTGCCTCGGCGCTCA
Organism: uncultured Candidatus Sumerlaeota bacterium; assembly: GCA_964446285.1. Taxonomy (GTDB): domain Bacteria; phylum Sumerlaeota; class Sumerlaeia; order SLMS01; family CAYUNT01; genus CAYUNT01. The sequence continues at coordinate 4,197 of CAYUNT010000249.1, forward strand.
ACGTCCCATTGGCGGCGATGTAGGTGGCGCTGCTGTGATTTGATAGAAGCGTTGCCCAGGCACATTCATCGTCGTTTGGAGTCGGAGAGGGCGTGGGTGAAGGCGTCGGTGTTATCAACGACTGACAGTATACGGCCACAGTCGGCCCTAGCGTAGTGTCCGAATTCACCAAAATATAGATATCAAGCGGACTTCCCGACAGGTTGTCATAGATCGCCTCGACGCCGTAAACGCCGCAGTGTTCATCCAATGGAGTCGGCAGCGAACCTCCAGAAGGAGGACATTGGCTGAACAATCCAATGCCAATCGGGTGATTTTGCATGATGTATTGTTGCGACGCCACGACCGTCACACGATAGCGCCCCGGCACTGTTGTTTTGCACCAACCGCCATACAAAGGAGTTGCGGTGAAACAAGAAAGCCGCTCGACTGAAAATACAGGATTTATCCACGCTGTGCCGCCACAATCGACTTGGATCGGATAGGGGCAAATGCTTCCTAAAACCGGCGTGGGAGAGGGAGCTGGAGTGGGCGATTGGCTCGGGCTAGGCGTCGCTGTCAATGAGGGCGTCGGGGATGTTGTTGGAGATGGCGATGGCGAAGCGGTTGGAGAGGGTGTGCTCGAAGAACATTCAAACATCCCAATGGAGTCAATTGTGGAAACACATAGGCTACTATAACTGGGAGTTCTCGGCTCTGCTTGAAGTAAAACTATTGGATTTGTGGGATCGCTTTGGTTTGAAGCTATAGAGCGGGGAAAAAACATGTTAATAGCACAGGCATCGATTCCCAGAATATCAGAGTGATTACATTCCGGCGGATCCGGCCATGCAATTGGACAATTATTCGGATATGACATAGGGCCATAGCCGCCGTATTGGTTCTGAGCGATATCGCCCGCAACGAAATAGGCATCGCGGTGGACGAACTCGCCAAATTCCCAATCGCAATATAGGTAGCCATCGCCGGAGACGGCTGCCAGCGTGCTCATTGTTGTTCCATATTTTCCATAGATTCTCGGGCGCTCGTATCCGTCGATCAGATACTTTTTGCGGAAAAGGACCTCCCATCGGTTGGCCGCTTCATTATAGTCGGCGCTGAACTCCCGGGAGGGAGCTAGAAAATTGCCAAGATACATTGACGTTGCCAGGAGTAATTGCGAACCCAGTGTGCCCGGATAAACTTGTGCTGCGTAGTAATTCAGAAAGTTGTCTCCGGCGCCCATATAGAAGATATAGACGTTGCCAGAAGTGTCCTTTTCCAGATTTATTGCAGAACCTTGGTATGGCAATGTCTGCACTGAGCCGGAATCCACCTTATACTTTATGCCATTGCCAGATTCCCACGCAGCTATAGTGTGCGTTATTCCCAAGGAATCGACAAATATCTCCAAGGATGGATTGGTATAAGGATCCGTCCCGGAATCTACTGCAATCGAGGATGCGAAATTCCAATAATACAAGATGTAATGGTTCGCGCTATCTTCCACAGAATACAGCACGCTTGTTTGATATGAATGACTGGAGATGTCAAATGACTTGGGGGATGATGATGATGTGGAACCGAACAGATATTCGTTGAAATATTCAACAAAGAGA
>CAYUNT010000250.1:0-5765 GCA_964446285.1 uncultured Candidatus Sumerlaeota bacterium
CAAAAATCCACGCCATCCCCCGCGAATCGCTTTGCTTTCCGGCCTTCCAGTGTAGATCGCCAGTATCTGAAATGGCCCCGCGTTGTGGATTTGTGCGAAGTGCCCCCTTCCAATGGACTCATGGAAAAACGCGGCGGCGCGCTGATGGATATTGACCGGAAGGCGCTCGAAAAACGGATGCGCCTATACTTCGACCGCCGCCTGAGCTGGGAGGCAGCCAAATTGGCGATTGGCAGTCTGGCCGAGAATGCTGCGCGTTATAATGCCAAGTCCGCACGGGAAAGACTATTGGCAGAGGAGCATTTTGATCCGCAGCGTATTATGCGATATGCCATCCGGCCATTTGATACAATCTGGTGCTATTACTCCGGAGTGCGGCCCCTTTGGAATGAACCGCGGCCCTCCTACTTTTCCCAGTGCTGGAAGGGAAACGGGTTCTTCATGACCCGTTTCCGTTCCTCGGCAAGTCCCGAAGGGGCGCCCTGTGCCTTTGTATCTGGCCTGAGCGATGACCACTACATCGTTCCAGACAACTCCTGCTTCCCCATCCGCCTTCGCCACGGAATCGAGGACGGCAATGGCAGGAACAATTATCAAGGCTCCGTGTTTGATGAGGCGCAGGCGTATGTAACATACCGCGCCAATCTGTCAGCAAAGGCTCGCGCGTATCTCGATGCGATGGGAATTTCGAAGCCTGATCAGGATGCGGAAACGGCAAGATTGATCTGGATGCACGCGCTGGCGATTGGCTATAGTCGCGATTATCTTTCGGAAAATGCCGATGGGGTCCGCCAGGATTGGCCGCGCATTCCTTTGCCTGCCACGAAAAAGGCGCTCGCACATTCCGCCGCCCTGGGCCGCCGCGCCGCCGCCTTGCTCGACACGGAAAAACCAGTCGAAGGCGCAACCTGTGGCAAGATCGGCGCGCCCCTGCTGGCCTTGGGACTCATCAGGAAGGTTGGCGGGGGCGAACTTGATCCCATTCGCGGCGAATTGGACCTGACTGCCGGTTGGGGCCATTCGGGTAAGAACGGCGTTTGCATGCCTGGAAAAGGCAAAATCGAAAAGCGGCCCCTGAAAGACTCAGCCTCATGCGCATTGTTTGGAGATGCCGCCCTCGACATTTATCTGAACAATACAGCCTATTGGGCCGATGTGCCCGAGGCGGTTTGGAATTACACAATCGGCGGCTATCAGGTAATTAAAAAGTGGCTGAGTTATCGCGAAAAGGCCATCCTGGGGCGCGGCTTGACGATGGAGGAAGCCGAATATGTAACGGAAATGATCCGCCGTATTGCCGCTTTGGTTTTGCTTCAGCCGGAACTTGATGCGAATTACGAAGCGGTCAAGGCCGATGCGTGGCAATGGCCCGAATAAGAATTCGCTCTGCGATTTGAAATGCATTGCCCAGTTTCATTCCCGCTTGCGTTTGCGCCTCGGGGGCGGTCAACCTGAAAAGCGAAAACGATGGGCGGCCGAGGCCAAATGGTCCGGCCGGATCATCGCGCCATGATAAATCCTATTTTCCTGCTGAAAATGCGCGGAGCGGCTGGAGCCGCCAGGGAAAGGCCGTGAAAAGGAGCGCATTCCAAATGCATCTTGTTTCGAATAAATCCGCCGCATGGCTGCTGGGCGGAATTCTTGTCTGTTTCGCCGCTTCACAGGCCAATGCGGCCTATTACGTCCGCCTGAAAAGCGGATCGGAAATGACAGGAACTCTCCTGCAGGAAACGCCGGACCGCGTGGTCCTGGACGTCGGCGCGCAGGTGATAACGCTGCCACGCGAGGTCATCGAAGAAGCGCGCGACCTTGCCGCAGGAACCACCTCGCCCGATTCGCGCGCCTCGACATCATCGCTCCAGCTGCCGCGCGCTGAGCAAGACGCCGATACGGGCGGGATTCGATTCCGGATCGGCGGTCCGCCCTCGTCGAAGACCGCGCGCACGCGCACGCAGATTATCGACGATGCGATGGCGGGCATTGTCCTTATCTCGAATCCCTCGGGCAGCGGCTCGGGGTTTGTGGTGGATTTGGACGGACACATCGTCACGAATTATCACGTGGTGCGAAAAGAAAAATACCACACAGTGACGTTCTTCGTGCGCGAGAAAGGCGCGATCGAACGCCGCAAAATCGAGGACGTGGAACTGGAAGCGCTCTGCCCGCTCTATGACCTTGCCTTGCTCCGTGTGGATTTGGAAAAGGCGAAAAAGGCCGGCATCGAAATGCATCCTCTGGCGATTTCGCCCGGCGACTCGCTTGGTCCTGGCGATTCGGTGCTGGCGGTGGGAAATCCGGGCATGGGATCGCAGATTCTCGAACAAACCGTGAGCGAAGGAATTGTTTCGGCCTCCGGGCGCAATTTTGACGATATTCTCTATGTACAAACCACGGCGGCGGTAAATCCGGGCAACAGCGGCGGTCCGCTGCTCGATACGCAGGGCAACGTAGTGGGCGTGGTCACGCTCAAGGCCATCTTCCAGGAAGGAATCGCCTTCGCGCTGCCGATACGCTATATGCGCGATTTCCTCGCCAATCGAAAATCCTTCGCATTCGACGCCACGGGGCGAAACACGGGCTTCCGCTATCTGGACCCCACGCAATAGGCAATAAGCCTGTCTGCCACGCCGGGGAGCGTTTGCCCGCCACAAAGCCACTATAGCCAGGCGGTATTTGGCATGGGGCGATTTTCCAAACTGGAACGCGATCTGCATCCCACCACTCCGCCTCCGGTCCCCGGAGCGCCTGGTGCGGCCACGCCCGGCGCTGGCGCCACTCCGGCTCCTGGAACCGCCGCGCTCCCTGGTGGGCGCCTTGGTGGTGCGGCTGGCGCGCCTGAACCATCGGATTACCCGTCTTTTGTTCAACGGGCCGACGATCATTTTTTCTCGGGCGAATTTGAAAAGGCGCTGCGCTTTTACAGCAAGGCGCTCCAGATGGAAAGCACGCACCAGTATCCCTGGCTCGGGCAGATTTCGTGCTTGATCGAGATGAATCAGCTGAATGAAGCGGATTTGTGGGTGCAGCGTTCGCTCGAACAATTTCCCGACGATGCCGCGCTTCTTTCGATGCGGGGCGTGGTTCTGGCGCGCCGCGGAATGACCAAACGCGCGCTGGGGGCTTCGGATTACGCCATGACGCGCGGCTCTTCGGTGTTCGCATGGGTTGCGCGCGGCGAGGTTTTGCTTCTGGCCGAAAGCCGCAATGCCTCTCTCTGCTTTGAAAAAGCCCTGGAAACCGCCGGGGCCGATGACTGGCAAACCCCCTTCCGCATCGGACGCCTGTATTTCCGCCAGGGCTTGTGGGCCTCGGCGCTCGAGTTCTTTCAGAAATCCGCCGCGCGGCGCGCCGCGAACTTCTGGCTGTGGTTCCAGCTTGGCAACTGCTACATGCGCCTGTCTTTCCGCCGCGAGGCCATCGACGCCCTCCGCCAGTCCGTGGCGCTCAATCCTTCCTATCCCCCCGCGGCGGACGCCCTTCGCCGGGCGATTCACCAGCCGATCTGGTCGAGGCTCTTTGGCCTCTTCCGCCGCCGGGGCGCCGCCTGAGATGTTCCGGAAAGCTGGGTCATGACAACAGAGTTTCCCGCCGACAACACTCTGCTGACTCTTGAAGAATGGCGGCGTTTGTGGACGCTTTCGCGCCGCCTTCTTATCCCCGCCACGCCCGGCGCCATGGCCGCCGAGCTGGTGGCAAGCCTCATCGAGGATTTTTCGTTCGATGCCGTTCAGGTCTGGATGCGCCTGGGCGAATTGAGCGGCGCTGGACCGGCCTATAGCCGCCAGACGGATCGCATCGAACCGGTAGCCTTCCAGTCCAAATCGGACCGCCCGCGCCCCCCGAGGCGAATGCATATTGCGGATTCGCTGGCGGGATTCACCATGATCGAGGGGGTTCCGTATTCGTGGAATGCGCGCGGTTCGCTCGCCATCGAATGGAAGGATTGCCAATGGGCGCTTCAGGCGGGCATGAAGGCGGGGCACAGCGTCCCGCTGACATTGCACGGGCGTTCCCTCGGCGCAATTGTCGCCTGGATTTCTGGAGAATTCACAGTCAATACCGAGGAATTGCTTGATCGCGTCGGCGATCTAGCTTCGCTTTCGCTCGCGCAAATCCGCCGACTCCAGGCGAGCGAACGCCAGGTGCAATGGCTGACCAGCCTTCAACAGGTCACCGGCCTGCTGACCAACCCATTGTCGTTGCAGGACCTCTACCGCACGATCTTCGAGCAAATCGCGCGGGTCCTTCCGGTAGATCGCTTTTCGATCAATCTGTGCGATGACTCGGCCTCGCGCATCGAGCGCGTTCTGCATGTGGAAAGCCAGGATGGCCGCTATGTCTTTCCCGCGCCTGATCGCGCCCAGCCAGTGGCGGGAACGATCTGGGAGCGTGTGCTGCGCACAGGCGAGCCAATCCTGCTCAACCGTCTGCCTGAGATCGCGCGAACTGCCATCGTGCGCAGCAATCCCGCGGCCACTGTTGCCATAGAAGCGCCGTCAGAAGCGGCAGCAGCAGCGGCGGCGGCGGAAGCGGCCCAACGCACGCGTCCACTGGCAGCATCGGCCATGTATGCTCCCATGATGTTCGGCGAGCATATCGTTGGAGTTATGGCCGTTCAGAGTTATGCCCCCTCCGCTTATGACCAGGAAACGCTCGATCTGCTCGCCTCGATCGCCAGCCAGGCCGCGCTGGCCATAGAAAACACGCGGCTCCTTGACCGCCTCAACCTCCAGATTGTGGAAACGCGCAAGGCGAACCGGCTGAAATCTCAATTCATCGCGAACATCAGCCATGAGGTCCGAACACCGCTCAATGCGATCATCGGGTTCGCGCGCATCGTTCGGCGCCGGGGAGCCGAGGCGCTGGCGCCACAACAATTGCAAAATCTGGAATATGTCCTCGAAAGCGCCGATCATCTCCTTCAGATCATCAATGAAGTTCTGGATCTTTCGCGCCTGGAAGCGGGGCGGATCACGCTGCAATCCGAGCAGGTGGATTTGCGCAACCTGGTGGCCCGCGTAACCGCCGAACTTGAGCCTCTGGCCTCGGATACGGATAACCACGTGGACCTGGAAATCGTGGAACCCCTCTCGGAAGTGGAAACCGATCCCACGCGCGTGCGCCAGATTCTTTTTAATCTTGTCTCGAATGCGCTGAAATTCACGCGCGGCGGCAAAATCATCGTGCGCGCCGGACGCCCCACCGCCGAAAGCCTGCAGCCCGAATCGCTCCGCAATGAGGGCTGGATTGTGGTCCGTCCCATCCCTCTTTCCTCCGATCCTTCGCCTGCGCTTGCGCCTTCTCCCCCACCGGCTCCTGTTTCTTTTCGGGCTGTTGCGCCCGCAAACCTGCCCGCCACGCCGCCTTCTGGCGATGGCAAATGCGCCGTTGTGCCACGGCTCTTCTTCCTCGATGTGATTGACACCGGCCTGGGGATGCGCCCGGAAAATGTTGTGGATTTATTCGAGGAATTCCGCCAGGAGAGCACGGGCGATACACGCGCACAGAGCGGCGCGGGGCTTGGTTTGTCAATTGTTCGGCGATTGGTTGATTTGATGCAGGGCGGAATCGCCGTTCAAACCACGCCGGGAGAAGGCAGCACATTCCGCGTGGTATTGCGCGAAATGACCTCCGCCGCCGCGGGCACGGGCGCAGACGCAAGCGGCGCCCTCAAATCCAGCTGATTCCCCCTCGATTTTGAGTAAAGATAATACCAATTTCCCGCAATTCTGTTCCCTGAATTTGCTCTGAAGGAGCAAAAGAAT
>CAYUNT010000251.1:0-5680 GCA_964446285.1 uncultured Candidatus Sumerlaeota bacterium
CCCCCCGGTGGCTTGGACGTCCCGTCCAAGATTCTCAGTGGCTTGGGCATTCTGCCCAAGTTCTTTGATCTGATTCCTGACACAAGCTCCTGCGCCAATCCTTGCCCACTCGCGCAGCGCATCCGCCGCAAACGCGCCGAGAATCAGCGGTAGAAGGTTGTAATGGCAGAAAAATCCCATCGCGAACGACGCGCCTGCTGCCACGGCCAGGGCGGCGTGACGCCATTTGGGCTTGCTCCCCAAATGCCTGCAATTGTGTGCGTGGATTGTGCTTTCTTCTCTGGATTCCTTGGACGGGACGTCCAAGCCACCGGAAGAAATTCTTGCGCCGGATCGAATCGGGCGGCCCGCGCGCAATAGCAGCCAGAATCCAAACATCCCCCACGGCATGGCCAATCCCGCCCCGCCGAGAGTGCGCGACAGATCGCCCAGCAACGGCGAAATCCCCGCGCCCGCCACGCAAAACAAAAAGATGGGCCAGATTTCACGTTTCGATATTGGAAGATTTCCTTCCGCATCTCTCAGCAACTCGCGTGCCACCGCTGCCAGCAGCGCCAGTGTGGTCATGCCCGCCGCCCACATCATCCACAAAGCCGTTCGGTAATTTAGCCCGCCAGCATAAGACACACCGGTCATCATCGCCACCGCGCCCGGCTTGCCCATCATATAAAGCGTTCCGCCGCTGCGGTGGAGCGTGTCGCGCAGTTGCGCCAGCGATCCATCGCCCGTGTGCAGCGGCCCGCCGCTCAGAATCCACTCCGCCACATGCCGGTAGGTCCGCGCCGCAAGAAGCAGCTGGCCTTCGTCGTGAAAAATCAGCCCGCGGTCAGAAAGGCCCCATCCGCGCCAAATTCCAACAACCGCGAAAACCAGCGCCGCCGCCGCCGCCATGCGCCATCGCCGCGCGCCCGGCATCAACCCAGCCCCTCCGTCTATTCCTCCGCCAGCCCGCAGAATATCTCGTTTTCCCAGTGCAGGTTTGGCTGGTTGATTTCCATGCTCCATAGGTGCCCGATCGAAGTGGTGATATGGCTGTCGCCGTCCTGGAATTGCTTGCGGAAACCAAGGCGCTTGAGATGTCGCGCGGCCACGCGGCGGCTGGCGCGGGCCACAACATTAAGATCTGACTCCTGCACCTGCGATTTCAACGCCTCGTCCCAGTCCTTTTTCGTAACGCCCAGCGCCGCCAGGTTTTGGCGCTCGAAAGCCGAGGCAAAATCAAAGAGTTCCTGGCTCAGCACCTGGAAAATATCCTGTGCGCGCTCGTTTTTCCCCGCCCAATAATACGCCTGGATCGCGTGAACGAATCCGAGGGTCATCATCGCGACGGATTCATACACGCCGCGCTGGTCGAGGTGTTCGACAGAAAATCCGCATGAACGCTGCGCTTCCATGGCGAGGAAGATCGCCCGGGCGGCCATTCCCGCCACACACGCCTGCTCCTCCTCGATATCGGCATCTTCCGGGCAGTCGCGCGCAAGAGTTTCGCGCGCGATTTCATACAATTGTATATCCGCTTCGGAATATACGGTTTGCGTAAAGTGCTCGCGCCAGAAAATCAGCGAGCAGCGAACAAGGAATTCCTCGACGTTGCGGCGCTGCACGGGGATTCGCTCGATGGGAACGATCTCGCGCAGCAATTCGAGCATTCCGCCAAGAAATGTGCGCGAATCTCCCACAACGGCCTTGTGGCACGCCCGAAGCGCCGTCCATAGCGCTGGTTTCCAGCATTGCGGACCACGCTCGCGCACGGGATCGTCGCGCCCGTCGCGCCGCATGTAGAAGCGATCGCGATCCACTTTCACCGGCTGGCGTTCCTCGTCCATCTGAACGCCTTCCCACCGGATCAGGGAATTGGGATCGTCCTCCCAGCCGCTCCACGCCGTGAAGTCCATCGGCACGCAACGCCGAGGCTCCTGTTCCTCGCGCGCATACACATCAAGCAGTTTGCGCCGCACAAACGCATCGGGCGACATGGGCTGATAGCCGAGTTCCGTAAGTTTGATGACCTTCTGCTGGAAATTCACCGCGGTTTTCGGCGTCGCGAGCAGGCTTTCGAGCGATTCAAAATGCGACCATAAATAGTCAATGCCCGAATCGCGAAGCGCCGCATCCACCTTCGCGATCGTGCGGTCGAGCATCTTTTTCACAGACGGATGCCCTTCAACCACCCACTGAGTGAAGGCACGCTCGCGGAAGATCATCGACACGTGATCGCGCGTCATGCTCGTTGGGCGAATGGCGTGCCAGCGCTTCATCAGGATGTCGTGTTCGCGTTCGCGCGCCTGGCCCGTTTCGAGCAGCAAGACAAGGTGCGACTTCGCGACATTGCTCTCCTGGCATTTTTTCATGAATTCCGTATGCAGGACCTCGAGAACCTTGTTCGAGAAGGCGCCTTCGGGGAGCCAGAAGACCATTGTGAAAATGTCTTCGCGCAGGATTTTCTGCACAGCCCGGTTGTAATAGGTGAGCAGCGGCCAGTAAAATGTCAGGCCCATGCGGATGAGCAGGCGCAGCTCGAATTCGCCCTGCAGGGGGAGCAACGCGTGAAATGGCACTGTAGCCACGGGGCATACTTCGCCCCGGCGCATCAGGTCCACCAGGCGGCTATACACATTGTCCGCATTTTCGTAGTCGAATTCTATCAGGCGGCGGATCATTTCCGGGCACAATCCCAGCCCGAGAAACGCCACGGTGCCGCGTTCGCGGAATTTGTCCTGGCTGACTTGGCGCACCACGCCTGCCACCATCTGCAGCATCCGCTGGAAACTGCGCAGATACTTCGCCATCGCCTCCGATGGGTTTTTGCCGGTGATTGCTTCTGTCCCGACATGAAACGAAACCGGCGACAGGCGCTCGATAAACGAAGGCGGCGACGAGAGAAGGTCCAGAACGTCTTCCAAATCCTCGTCTTCCAGCGAAGGGGGGAATTCCCACTCCGCATCGATTCGCGATCCTATATGATAACTGTAGTCAACCTGAATGGGATGCAGTCTTTGCATGTCTGTCCGTGACGGGTAGCTATTTTCGAGTTTGCGACTGTGGTTCCAGCGTTATTCCGCTGGTCCGGCGCCTTCCAATCTACTGTCCTAGATAACGTCCAAACCACCGCACGGGCAATAAAAAAGATGGACCTCGGGCGCGCGCATCTTGAAATTGCCGGTGCGGGCTAGGCGGCCCTGCGCGCTTTTTCGCATTCTGAAGGCCTCTCACAAAATAAGGGCAAGAATCTTGGACGGGACGTCCAAGCCACTAGAAATCAGCAATTGGGGGCGGGAGGCCCAAGCCACCCGTTTTGCCTCTTTGAACCCTCCGCCTTTCGCAATTCTCCATCAGGACGGCGACCTCCTCGTTCTGAACAAGCCCGCGGGCGCGCCATTGCTGGCGGATCGCGCGGGAGGGGCGGCGTTGTGGGATGCCATTCGCGACTGGCGCGAGCAGGCCGGGCTGACGCCGCCGCTGCTGGTCCACCGCCTCGACAAAGGAACGAGCGGTGTGATGCTGGTGGCGCTTTCCGACCGCGCACAGCGCAGTTTGACCCGTCAATTCGCGCACGGAATCATAGAAAAAACCTACCTGGCGGTAACGCGCGGCATTCCCAATCCATCGCGCGCGCAGATCGACCTTCCGCTATGTCCCGGGCGAAAGGGGCGCTTCCGCGTCGCCGGACCCCGCGCGGAGATTGCCTTGGATTGCTCCGCATTTCCGCCGGTGTGGCGGCTTGGCCAGCGGCCTGAACGTCCCGCACAGGATTTCTGGTGGCTTGGACGTCCCGTCCAAGAATCTTCACCAAACCAAAAGGCCTGCACCCCAAATGCCCATCCCAGTTTCACCTCATATCGCGTTGTGCGCACGCTGCATTCCGGAAATGCCGCCGAAGCCACCGCGCTTGTGATGCTCCGTCCACGCACAGGGCGGAGGCATCAGTTGCGGGTTCACCTGGCCTGGATCGGCTGGCCCATCGCGGGCGATCCTCTCTATCCGCCGCGCAAAAATGCAGAGGGCGGCGGGGAAAACAGCAACGAGCCGGACACCCTGCGCCTGCATTGCCGGAAAATTTCCTTTGTGCGCGATTGGGATTCCGATCAGCCGCCCCGGCAGATGGCATTCCGCGCGCCAATGCCTCCCGGTTTTCTGCCTGGCGGCGTGTAATGAAAATGGGGCGTATGGGACAAATGAGACCAATGGGACAGTTGCCAGCATAGACGTTCGATAAAATCACCATCTCGCCTAGGAAAACCCCACCCTTTGCGTTTCTCTGCTCCCGCCTCTTCTGCCACCTTGTCCGAATCGCCCGGACGGCTGCGTCATTTTCTTAGCCCGTTTTTTTTGCTCTATGGCGCGCTGGGGGTTTATTTTCCGTATCATTCGCTGTGGCTGCGCGATCGCGGCATTAGCGACTCGGACATCGCGCTCATCACCTCGATGCTCGCCGTGGCCACGCTCGTTTGGGGGCAGGTGTGGGGCTATGTGGCCGATACGCTGCTGCCGCCGCGCCGCCTGATATTCTTCAATGCGTTCGCCGCCTGCGCCACTTTCCTGCTCTTTCCGCCCTTTCGCTCGGTTCCGGCCCTGTGCGCGGTGATGTTCATCTTTTCGACATTCAGCGCGCCGCTCGGGCAGTTGCTCAACAGCCTCTTGCTCAGCCACGAACGCGGAGAACGCAATTTCTCGGTCATCCGTTCGGCGGGATCGATTGGATTTGTCTGCGTGAATCTGGCCGCCGGTTGGCTTTGCCGGCGCGAGGGAACCTCTGTCATTTTCCTCTTCTACGGACTCATGCTCGCGCTGTTTCTTATCAGCCTTCTGGCCCTGCGCCCCCGCGCCGCCTCCCTGGCGGCAGATGCGGTTCCGCTCGATGCGGCGGCCGGGACAGGCGCAACCACCGGGCCGGTTCCGCGAACGGCCGAGGGCGATCGCGACCTCCTCGAAGAACCGCCGCCTCCGCGCACGCGCATCGGATTCGCCGAGGTGCAGCGCATTTTGCTGCGGCGTCCGGGCATGGTTGTGTTTTTGTGCTTCGTTGTGCTTTATCAGATGTCGCATCAACTTTCGCACGCTTTCCAGGGGCTTTGGATGCGCAATCTGGGCGGAAACGACGTGCAGGTGAGTTATTGCTACTCGCTGGCCGCCGCCGCCGAGGTTCTGGTGTTTTGGTTTTCCGACCGCCTTCTCGCGGGCCGGTCCGCCGTGCGGTTCATGATCGCGGCGGCGCTCGTGCAGGCAACGCGTTGGACGCTGGTTTGGGCCTTTCCGAGCATTGCCGTCGTGATCTGGTCCAATCTGCTTCATGCAGTGACATTCGGGCTGTTTTTTGCCGCCAGCGTGGTTTTTGTCCACCGGCTTTCGCCCGCCGAACTGCGCACCTCCGGGCAAACTCTTTTGGCCTTGGCCTATTTTGGCTTTGCCGCGCTCGGAGGGAATCTTCTAGGAAGCATAGTGATCCGGGCGCTGGGGCTTCGCGCCTGGTTTGGGGCCGCCGCCGTTTTGGCGCTGGCTTCCGCGATTCTTGGATTGTCTATTCCGCATTCCGACCTGGCGGCTTTGCGAAATAGCGCGCATTCCACCAGCAATCCCAGCGGCTTCGAGTCCGCGCCAGCCGCGCCAGCCGCCCAAGATAAATCCTCTGGAGTGTAGCGTTTTTTCCTCAAGCGGCGAGAAGGGGCGCATAGGTCTTGAT
>CAYUNT010000252.1:0-5627 GCA_964446285.1 uncultured Candidatus Sumerlaeota bacterium
CTCCAGGGGGGACACCATGTACCTGTGTATTACCTGAAAAGCCAAATTCGCCGGTTGACTTGCGCCGGGGCGGCAGTGTTTGCATTGGAGTTCCGAAAATACCCGCCCCGCAAGGCGGATGGAGAATTGTTGAATGATAGTCATACTTGACTTTGGGTCGCAATACAACCAACTCATCGCGCGAAAGGTCCGCGCGCAGGGCGTTCCGGCGCAAATCCTCCCCTACAACGCCCCCATTGACCGCGTTCGCGCCCTGTCTCCTTCAGGCCTGATTTTATCGGGCGGGCCGGCCAGTGTCCATGCCCCCGGTTCGCCGCAGCTCGATCCGGCGCTCGTCGCGCTCGGGCTACCGATCCTCGGGATTTGTTACGGGATGCAGGCGCTGGCGCAGGCGGGCGGCGGGCAGGTGCGTCCAAGCGAACGCGGCGGAGAATATGGTCTGGCGCATTTGAATTTGCTCGCCGAAGACCCTCTTTTCGAGGGTCTGGGCGCCGCCGCCCAAACGCAGGTCTGGATGAGCCACCGAGACGCCGTCGTGGCGCTGCCCGAGGGCTGGCGTGCGCTGGCGCGAACGGAAAATTGCGCCAATGCCGTTATGCGCCATGGCGAACGCCCGTGGTGGGGGTTGCAGTTCCATCCCGAGGTGCATCATACGGCGGCGGGCGAGTTGATCTTGCGCAATTTCGCCGTGGGCATCTGCCATGCGCCCGCCACATGGGAAATGGGCGCGTGGGTGGAACGCCATATCGAAGCGATCCGCGAAGAAGCGGGCGGACGGCGTGTGGTGGCGGCCGTGTCGGGCGGCGTGGATTCGACGGTGATGGCCGCCCTGCTCCACAAGGCCATTGGCGAACGTCTCAGGTGCTTTTTCATCGACAACGGCCTCTTGCGTTTGCACGAGGCGGAAGAGGTGATGGCGAGTTTCCGCGAAATTGGCGTTCAAGTAGAATTTCTTGACGCATCGCAACGTTTTTTGCAACCCCTCCAGGGCATCGAGGACCCGGAGGAAAAACGCCGCATCATCGGGCGGACGTTCATCGAGGTGCTGCGCGAGAAAATCGGCCCGGGCGACCTCCTGGCCCAGGGCACACTTTATCCGGACGTAATCGAAAGCGTTTCGACCCACGGCCCTTCGGCGAAGATCAAAACGCACCACAACCGTGTGGCGGAGGTGCTTGGATTGATGCGCGAGGGGCGAGTGATCGAACCGCTGCGCGAGCTATTTAAGGATGAGGTCCGGGCGGTCGGGGCGAAACTGGGCCTGCCGCGCGAAATTCTCTGGCGCCATCCATTTCCAGGTCCGGGCTTGGCGGTGCGCATTCTGGGCGAAGTGACGCCCAAGGCGCTCGAAGTGCTGCGCCCGGCGGATCGCATCGTCACGGACGAATTGAAAGCGGCCGGCTTGTATTTTGACGCCACGTGGCAGGCGTTCGCGGTTCTGCTGCCCGTGCGCAGCGTCGGCGTGATGGGCGACGAACGCACCTACGAAAATGTGGTGGCTATCCGCGCCGTGACCTCGACCGATGGCATGACGGCGGATTGGGCGCGCTTGCCGCATGAGGTTCTGGGCCGCATGTCCAACCGCATCATCAACGAAGTAGCCGGGGTAAATCGGGTTGTTTATGACATTTCGTCCAAACCGCCAAGCACGATTGAGTGGGAATGAGAAGGGGAGTTGTGGGTTGCGAGTTGTGAGAGATGAAAAAAACATCGCCTCGATTTGTATCATTGTCCCATTGGTCCTATATGTCCCATAGGTCCCATTCAGAATTGCGCGCTATCAGGCATTGGCCATCAGGCGGATGCGCGGGCGGCCTTCGAGTCGTTGGAGGGTTTCCAGGCATTCGTCGGTCGGATTCAGACGCGGGGGCTTGGTAATCTCGAATCGCACACGTCCGGCTTTGGTCTGATGCAAAATCACCGATACAGGCCGCGTGCCTCGGTGGCGTTGCGCCATTTCTTGAAGCGCGGTCAGGGATTTTTCTGTCAGCAAGTTTGCGTCCCATTCCACCTCGATCGCGCGGCAGAGTTTCTGGCGCAGCGCTTCGACCGGTTGTGCATCCTGCACATCAACCTGGTTCCCGCCCTTCCAATGCTGCACCTTGCCGCGCAGGGCGAGAATGGCTTCGGGTTCAAGCAGCGCCTGGCATTTTTCGTAGGCGCGCGACCAGAATTTCAACTCGACTGAGCCGTCGAAATCCTCGGCCTCGACGATCGCCCACGGACGGTTGTTTTTGTCGATCTTCGGCTGAACGCGGGTCAACATGCCAATCCATAGAATTTCCTCGCCCTCCGCGCGGTCGGCCAGTTGCGCCGACGAGCACGTCGCGAACGATTGCACGTCGATGCGAAACCGGTCCAGGGGATGCCCGCTCAAATAAAATCCTAAAAACGACTTTTCGTTCGCGAGGTTTTCCTTGAGCGGCCACTCGGGAATGTTGGGCGCTTCGAGCGCGGAAATCGGCGCGCCGCTGCCCGCTTCCCCCCCGCCGCCGCCAGGTCCATCGAGCAGATCGAACAACGAGGTTTGCCCGCCTTCGCGTTCGCGCTGCAATTGCGTGGCCAGTTCGAGCGCCTTGGGCAGGATTTCCACAACCTGGCTGCGGCGCATCCCAAACGAATCGAACGCGCCCACACGCGCCAGCGCGTCGAGAGCGCGGGCGTTCAGCAGCGACGATTGCACGCGAGAGCAAAAGTCCATCAAGTCGTGGAACGGTCCGTTCTTGTCGCGTTCCGCCGCGATTGAATCCGCGGCGCCCATCCCCACCCCTTTGACGGCCGCGAGACCCACGCGGATGCCACCGCCCGCCGCATCGACGGTAAATATCGCGTGCGAATGATTCACGTCCGGCGGCAGGATCGCGATTTCTTGTTCGCGACACGAACTCACATACACCGGCAATTTGCTGTCGGGTCCGGAGCGGTTGATTTCGTTTGTCATTAGCGCGGCCATGAACTCGACCGGGTAATGCGCCTTCAGATACGCCGTCCGGAAGGTGATGACCGCGTAGGCCGCCGAGTGCGATTTATTGAATCCATAGCCCGCAAACGTCTTGATTTGTGCCCAGATGTGCTCGGCCCGCGTGCGATCCAGGCCGTTGGCGACGCAGCCTTCAATAAACAGCGATGCCTGTTTGTCCATGAGTGCATCGTCTTTTTTGCCCATCGCCTTGCGCAAGACGTCCGCCTGCCCGAGCGTGAATCCCGCCAGCGTTTTCGCAATGTTCATCACCTGTTCCTGATACAGGATGATGCCGTAGGTTTCGCCGAGGATTGGTTCGAGCAAGGGATGATCGAATGTGACCGGCTGGCGTCCGTTCTTGCGCTCGACATACATGCGGTCCATGCCCGAACCGAGCGGCCCGGGACGGTAGAGCGCGATGAGAGCCGTGAGGTCCGCGAACTCAGTCGGCTTCAGGTCCTGCACCAGATTGCGCATTCCCGACGATTCGAGTTGGAACACGCCGTCCGTGTCGCCCGTGGCGAGTTGCTGATACGTGGCCGCGTCCGTAAATGGAATCTGCGACCACTCGATTTCGATGCCGCGCGCGCGCCGGAGTTCCTGAATCACGCGCTCGATGATCGTCAGGTTTTTCAGGCCAAGAAAGTCCATCTTGAGCAAGCCGATGGCCGCCACATCGCCCATTTCCATCTGGGTGCAAATCGTGTCGTCATTCGGCTGCTTGTAAAGCGGCGTATATTCGCGCAGCGGGCGGTCGGAGATCACAACCCCTGCGGCGTGAACCGAGCAGTGGCGCGCGTAACCCTCGACGCGCTTGGCCCATTCCCACAAGGCGTTCACCTGGCCATCGGCGGCGACCAGTTCGCGCAATTCCGCGTTTTCCTCGAAGGCTTCCTTGAGCGTGATTTTGGGGCGCTCGGGGACCATTTTCGCCACTTTGTCCACAAGCGCGAGCGGCAGCCCGAGCACACGCCCGACGTCGCGCAAAGCGACCTTCGCGCCCATCGTTCCGAAGGTGACAATCTGCGCCACTCGGTCTGTGCCGTATTTCGCGCGAACATAGTCGATGACTTCGCCGCGGCGCTCGAAGCAGAAATCCACGTCGATGTCTGGCGGCGAAACGCGCTCGGGATTCAGAAACCGCTCGAAGAGAAGGCCATGTTCGAGCGGATCGAGTTGCGTGATGTCCAGCGCGTAGGCCACGAGGCTCCCCGCCGCGCTTCCGCGCCCCGGGCCGACAGGAATTCCTTTGGTGCGGGCGTGGTGAATAAAATCCCACACAATGAGGAAATAGGCGACGTATCCGGCCTTTTCGATCACGCCCAGTTCATATTCAACGCGCTCGCGAATCTGCGCCGAGGGAGAAGGGCCATAAATCCGCCGCAACCCCTCATCGACAAGGTGGCGCAAGTAACTTTCGGGCGTGAACCCCTCGGGCGGGTCGTAGCGGGGCAGTTTGAATTTGCCTAGTTCGAGCGCCACATTGCATCGCTCAGCGATTTCGACCGTTGCCGCCAGCGCCTCGGGCAGTTCGCGGAATTCCTGCTCCATCTCCGCCGGGGTTTTGAAATAGTAGGTATCGCCGTCAAAATGCATCCGGTCGCGGTCCGCCATGGTTTTGCCCGTGGCGATGCAAAGCAGCAGGTCCTGGAGCGAGGCGTCCTCGCGATTGAGATAATGGCAATCGTTTGTGGCCAGCAGGCGGACGTCGAACTTTTTCGCCAATTCGTAAATCCCGGCGTTGGCCATCTGCTGGTCTTTGGTGGGATGTTGCTGGACTTCGAGGAAAAAGCGCTCGCGTCCAAAGATGTCCAGATATTTGCGGAGGTAATCCTCGGCCTTGCCCACATTGCCTTCGAGGATCGCCTGCGGGATCATTCCCGTAAGGCAGGAACTCGCGGCGATGATGCCTTTCGAATGGGCGGCAAGGGCCTCGAAATCAACGCGCGGCTTGTAGTAAAATCCTTCCAAATACCCGATGCTTGAAAGGTTGCAAAGATTCTTGTATCCCTCGGTGTCTTCCGCCAGGCAAAGCAGGTGATTCGTGCGCCCGACGCGCTGCGTGCGATCCGCGCGGCTGCCGGCCGTGATATAGAGTTCGCAGCCAAGGATCGGCTTGATCCCCTTGGCTTTGCATTCTTTGTAAAACCCAACCGCGCCGTGAAGATTCCCATGATCTGTCAGCGCAAGGGCCGGCATCTCCAATTGCTTCGCGCGCGCCACGAGGGTTGGAATGCGGTTTGCGCCGTCGAGAAGGCTGTATTCGCTATGGACGTGAAGATGAACAAATGGAGCTGGCATGAGCAATCAGCGCCTCCAATCCTCTCCCATCCTTGCCTATCTCTTCCCATCCTCGTCGAGCGGCGCGGCCTGCTGTGCGACTTCAGCGTCAGAGCGCGCGCCCCTTCCCCCGCATTCAGGCATCCTTTACCCTAAAACGCCCCGGCCCGCTTGCCAATCCGATTCCACTCCGGAAAAAGCCTTTTGGGAAAAGGGAAATGCAAATTCGTGCGTGAATCGGGCGCGCGGCGGTCGCCTTTGCCAGCTCCAGACAACTGTTTTCACGCAACCGCCAAACCAAGTCCCATAGGCCCATTTGTCCCATGAGTCTCATACCATTTTCCTTTGATTCTGTTCCCAATCGCCTGTCACGGTTTTCGCGAGA
>CAYUNT010000253.1:0-5609 GCA_964446285.1 uncultured Candidatus Sumerlaeota bacterium
GCCTGCCGCGCTGGGGGGCGGGGCGGGGGGCAAGGGGGGGGCGCGCGACTAGGCGGGGCACGACCGCGGATTGTGCGATCTGATCGAGAGTCTCGTCTGCTTTGACCGCGGCGGGGGAATCTGGGATTTGCAGCGCGGAGAATTCCAATACGCATACCGCGCAAGCGAATTGCACCAGGTAATCGTGATCGAAATGGATTTGCGCCTGGAACCCGCGCCCGCCGAACAAATTCACAAGAATCTCAAGTGGTTTCGCGAGAAGCGCAAAGGCCAGCCCTACAGCGACCGCTCGTGCGGCTGCATCTTCAAGAACCCGACTGATCCCGCCACGGGCAAAGCCGTCAGCGCGGGCCAGTTGATCGACAAGATTGGATTGAAAGGCTACCGGATCGGCGGCGCGGAGATCAGCCAGAAACATGCAAATTTCATGATAAACAATCAATTGGCCTCGGGTGAGGATTTTCTCGCCCTCATCACACTCACGCAAGACATCGTCCGCGCCCGCACTGGAATTGAACTCGATATGGAAGTTCAGATGATCGGCGGTCCGCTCGATCACGCCCTTCTGCGCTGATATTTCGGCGCACCACCTTGCTCCACCTGCCTCCCTCTGAGAGCACGCAATGAACCGCACAGCGCCACAACGAACTCCTCTAGCGCCGCCTCCCGCCACAAAGCGGGCGCGATTGCAGCGGCTTGCGAGGCGCGCCATGCGCTTGGCGTTGTGGTTTGCAGCGGCCGGCGGGATTGCGGTGTTTTGCGTGCGGTTCCGCCAATTCCTTTATGAATCGGCCTATTTCGAGGTGCGGCAGGTATCGATCCAGGGTGTGTCGCCCGAGGTGGAGGAGCGCATGAAGCAGCAAATCCGCTTCGAAGACCTCGGCAGCAACCTCCTCTATCTTTCCACCGATGCGTTGCGCGAAAAACTGCTGGCCGTGCCTGAAGTAGGCGACGCCTCGATCCGCTGCATCTACCCCGAACGCCTCGAAATCACCGCGCGAGAGCGCTATCCGGTGGCGGTGCTCGCTGGCGAACGCAGCGCGACGTTTGATTCGCAAGGAGTGGCGGTCGAGTTCCTGAGCGGCGAGGATTTTCTCAATTCGCTCCTGCCAATTGTGTCGGCCGACCCCGCGCCAAAGGTGGTTTTGGGAGAGCGGATCGCGGATGAGCGGATTTTGCGGGCGTGGGGGCTGTTATCGCTCCTTCGCCAGGAAGCGCCGGATATAGCGGTGCGCATTTCAGAGACCCATGTGGGTCCGGATGGCGATGTGACGCTGTTTTTCGACGGCGGAGCGGAGGCCAGGCTGGGACGGCGCGAACCGGCGGACATTTTGCCGGTATTTGAGGCATTTTGGGAACAAATGGACGGACTCGACGGGATCGAATACGCCGAACTCCGGTTCCGGGACCAGGTGGCGTTCAAGAGGCGCGGCGCGGCGCTGGAGGCAAAAGCCTCCGCCAAAACATCCGAGGAAATACACTGATACGATCTACACTTTTGGAAAGGGGTGCATCTACAATGGCGATACCGCAGATTATCGAACGGCTCCGTCAGCAGGGTCTGGAAGCGCAGGTTCCCGCGCTGGCGTCGGTGGCGGGGGGGCCGAGTCTTTTTACATCTCCCGAGGCTCCGCCGGAAGCCCCTGAGCAGACAGGCGCCTGGCCGCGCCGCCCCAAAACTCCGGCCACGCGCCGCCAGCTTGTTACGGGCCTTGACGTCGGCACGACGAAAATCTGCGCGATCATCGGCGAGGCGGACGCGGATGGACATGTGACGGTGCTTGGGGTTGGATCGACGCCCAGCCGCGGCCTGCGCCAGGGTATCGTCATCGACATGGATGAGACGATTGAATCGATCCGCTCGGCCGTGAAAAAGGCGGAAGAAATCGCCCGCGTCGATGTGCGCGATGTGTTTGTCGGCATCGCGGGCGGCCATATCCAATCACACAATTCCACGGGCATGGTCGAAATTAAAAACCCGACGCGGGGCATTACGCGGGCTGACATCCGCCGCGTGATCGACCGCGCGCGAGGGCTTCAGATTCCCGTCGAGCGCGAGATTATCCATACGCTGCCACAGCGATATATGATCGATGACGGCCCGACGCTGAATCCCGAAGGATTTTCATCGACGCGCCTCGAGGCCGAAGTGCTGATCGTCACGGCTGCCGTGACGTCCGCGCAAAATATCGTCCGCGCCGTTTCGCAGGCCGGATACAAAACCGCCGCGATTTACCTCGAGCCGCTTGCGTCGTCGCTGGCCGTTCTCAATGAAAAAGAGAAGGACATCGGCGTCGTGCTGATCGACATGGGCGGCGGCACAAGCGACGTGGCGATCTGGATGGACAACTCGGTCCGCTACACGGGCGTTGTGCCGTTTGGCGGTGACGCGATCACGGAAGATATTGCGCGCGGGCTGAAAATCTCTCGCTACGACGCGGAAAATATCAAGAAGCGCTATGGACATGCGCTGGCGCAAACTGTGAATCCCGAGGAGGAATTCGAGGCGCCCAACGTGCTGACGGACACGCCGATGCGCATCAGCCGCCATTTCCTCTGCGAGATTATCCAAAGCCGCGTCGAGGAAATCCTCGGCATGGCGCGGCAGATGATTATGGATACTCCAATTGGCCGCAAGGATTTCGGCGGTGTGGTGCTGACTGGCGGCTGCGCCCTGCTCGAAGGCATTGACCGCCTGGCTTCGCACACGTTTGATCTGCCGGCCAAGGTGGCGGCGCCCTCCGGCCTGGGCGGAATGTCCGGCGTTGTGGCCAGCCCGATCTACTCGACAGGTGTCGGCCTGGTGCTTTACGGACTCGACCGGAATCACGAACGCCCCTTTGGGGCTGGCGGTTTGTTTCAGGAAATCGTGACGACTTTCCGCCGATTCATAGACTGGTATATCTAAAAGGAGGAACCCCGAACGCTCGCGGCGGCCCCGCGCAACGCACTTGATAATTTTTCCGCGCGCCGCACCGCATCCAACCGGCTTTCAGACCCGATCTCGCTCCCGTTCCCTGCTGCTGTGGCAGTTCTCTGAACCCTGAACCCTCGACCTCATTCCCATTCCCGCACGGAGGTGCTGCTCATGCCCGAATTCGTAATCGAACCCGAACCTGCCGGTTATGCCAACATCAAAGTGGTAGGCGTTGGCGGCGGCGGATGCAATGCTGTGGACTGGATGTTCGACACCGGTCTGCAAAATGTGGAGTTTTTCTGCCTGAACACAGACGCGCAATCGCTCAAGCGATACAAAAGCCCAAACAAAATCCAGGTTGGAACGGATATAACCAAGGGCCGGGGAAGCGGCGGCCATCCGGAAGTGGGGGAGAAATGCATGGAGGGCGAACGCCAGAGGCTGGAAGAGCTTCTGAAGGGCGCGGACATTGTGTTCGTGGCCGCCGGATTGGGCGGAGGCACGGGCACGGGCGGCGCTCCCGTCGTCGCGCAAGTGGCGCGCTCGCTTGGAATCCTCACGGTCGGCGTTGTCACAAAACCGTTCCGTTTCGAAGGCGTGAAGCGCCTTCAGGCCGCCGATCTGGGCCTCGAAAAGCTGCGCAAGGAATGCGACACGATCATCACGGTCTCGAACGACCGCCTGCTCGAAGTGGCCGGCGCCAAAGCCACTCTGCGCGAGGCGTTCGGCGTCGCCAACCGCGTTCTCTCGCAGGGCGTGCAGTCGATCTCGGACCTCGTCAGCATCCCCGGACTGATCAACGTGGACTTCAATGACATCCGTTCGGTCATGGGCGATCGCGGCGGGGCCGTGATGGGAATCGGCACGGGCAAAGGCGAAAACCGCGCAAGCGAAGCGGTGAAAAAAGCCACTAGCTCGCCCTTGCTCGACAAGTTCGCCATCGACGGCGCGCAAGGCGTGCTCGTGAACATCACGGGCGGTTCCGATATGACCATCGGTCATGTCCACGAAGCGATGAACATGGTTTACGA
Source organism: uncultured Candidatus Sumerlaeota bacterium (assembly GCA_964446285.1). Lineage (GTDB taxonomy): Bacteria > Sumerlaeota > Sumerlaeia > SLMS01 > CAYUNT01 > CAYUNT01. Next base: position 3,949 of record CAYUNT010000253.1, read on the forward strand.
GATGGTTGATAGCAACGCGCTGATTATCTTTGGCGCGGTTGTGGACGATTCGGTGAAGGACGAGATGCGCGTTACGCTGATCGCAACTGGTTTTTCCGATGAGCCGAATCGCCAGCGCCAAGGCGAAGGGCGCAATGTGGAAACCATCCGCACCGTTCCGCAGATGCTGGAAACCACGGGCGCGGCCTCAAGCGCGCAGGCGCGTGATTCCGCCGCGGCCCATTCCGCCGCCGGAGTGTTCGAGACGCCGATTATCGCCTCGATTTCCGAAACGCGCTCGGCAGCCGACCAGGCGGCGATTTCGCAAGTGCAGCCCGCGCGTCCGCGAACGGCAGGCGGCGGCGGCTCGCTGAGGCAGTCGCTCGATGCCATGCGCCAGGATGTTCCGGGCGCGCCCATGCGTCCGCCTGTCCAGCAGCCGCAGGCGTATCCGCAGAATGCGCCATCCGCGATGCCAGGAGCCGATGCGCCTGTGCGGCGTCCGGCCCAGGGCGGCGACGTCACCTTCGGAATGCAGCATCCGGAGATGAACATCTTGCGAAATCCCGAGGAAAAGCCAAGGATTCCGGTCTATAGCCCGGCTGAGCCGGCCCCGGCAGCCGCTGCTCCGGCTAAAGCAGGCGCGGTGGGCGCCGAAGCCGAGGATTACGAAACCCCGAGCTTCCTGCGCCGCCGCCGCAGCGCGCTGTTCGATTGAACGGCGAAGGCTCAATGCCTGGCCACCGTTCTATTTCCACCTCCGGGCGCGAGCCAGAAAACCCTTCTGTCATCCGCCTGGGCGCTGTTCCTTACCTGAATGTCGAACCGTTGATCTGGGGATTGCGGTCGCTCGGGGACCGCGTCCGCCTTGTCCCGGCAACGCCCAGGCGGCTGGCGCAACTGCTCGAAGCAAATGAGGTCGATGCGGGAATCACGCCCACCGGGCACGTTCTGGAGTCCGCGGGAAGACTCCGGATTGTGCCCGGTGTGGCTATTGGATGCGATGGACCGGTCGAGAGCGTGCTGCTCTTATCGAAGGTGGCTCCAGAGCGCATCCGATCGCTGCTGATTGACGCCAGTTCAATGACATCGGCGCTGCTCGGGCAGGTGATTCTTCGCGATTTGCACGGGTGCGCGCCGCACGCGGAATTATCGGCCGCGCCTGTGGAAGATGCGCGGAATTTTCTGCGGGGGCCCCATGACGCGCTTGTTGTGATTGGCGATGCCGCGCTCGCTGCGCCGCATGAGGCTTTTCCGTTTGTTGTGGATTTAGGGGATGCCTGGAAACGCCTGACGGGACTGCCGTTTGTGTTTGCGGTGTGGGGCGCGCGGGCCGATGCGCCGCCTGAACGCCTCGCGGAAATTGCGCGCGTGCTTGTCGAGGCGGCCCGCGCCGGGGCCGAGAATATCGAGGCAGTAAGCCTGGATTCCACGGCGCGGCATCCTTTTGATGTGGCGCGCGCCCTGGCCTATTTGCGCGATTCGATTCGCTTTGAACTTGGCCCGCCGCAAGTCGAGGCCATTCGCGAATTCGCCCGCCGCGTCGCGCGCCACCGGCTGATACCTTGCGATGCGGAAATTACGTTAAACTTTATCCTGTAAACGCCATTGGAACCTTTTTGAGTTCTACCAATTTCCCGTAATTCTGTTCCCTGAATTTGCTCTGAAGGAGCAAAAGAATA
>CAYUNT010000254.1:0-5586 GCA_964446285.1 uncultured Candidatus Sumerlaeota bacterium
TGGGGTTCCGCTTCGCTCCACCCCAGGCTACCCTCTTTGGCCTCTTCAAGGCCACAGCGGGATTCTTTGCAAAAAAGTGAGATGCACCCGATTCCGTGCATCCTGTCGATTATTCTCTTTACGCTCGATTGCCTGCTTGGGAAAGACTTGCGTTTGGGCCGGGAAAACGCCATATAGAATCTTGCGCGCGCGGCGGACGCAATTTGCGCGCGCCGCTTCTGCATCGTGGGGGCGAAAGGTTTCGACGGAGTGCGTTCTGGAGATCGCTGCAGGCCGAGCCAGGTTACGTTACCTCGTTAAACTGCCGTGGCAACCAATCATCTGCCGACTCTCCGTTGGCTCTCGCCGCCTAATCAGGCGGCGCGTTTTCGGCGGGCATGGTCCCGTGGCCTGCTAGAAAACGTCGATTAACGGGCTGGCTTGAAGCGCGGTTTGACCGGGCCTCGCTCAGGCAAGATTAATTCGGTCTGGCTGAACTGGCGCCCTGTTTCCGGCTCAATCGGTTCGGCGAGAACTCAATAGGGAACTAAGCCTGTAGATGCGGCCTTGGGGATCACTTCGGACGTGGGTCCAAATCCCACCGCCTCCACCATCATTTATCCTTCTATTTATATGCCTTCCTTTTTGAGCCAGGCAAATACGCTTGCGCCAGCGCAACTTGCATACATGCCAGTCAAGTCCTGACACACACGATAGCGCGTAATGCCAACCAGGCATTGAATTTGAAATGTAGCCGTGGCATTTTCAACTGCTAATAGAAAATATAAACCCTTGCTGGAAAAGGGAAAAGCCGCAACCCCGGCAGGTCAGCACTCCGGCGCGACACCGCCGCGCCATAAAAGTCCATAATTGACACGAGCGAAAAGGATGCATGTAATTCGGGCGCGGAACTGCTCATCCCCAAGGACTTTTTTCGGTCTTGGGAAAGGACCGGTTCTTCCGGACTTGGGCATTACTCCGAGCTTCCCCGTCCCAATCCGCACCTTGGCACGCATACTGTTGTTCTGCCGGGCGCGGAATTCATATTCACCTGAGGAGAGCACCCCATGCGCAATCTTCCATCTCGAAAAGCAATTCCCCGTTTTGTCTGCCATCTGGCAGGCAGTTTGGCGGGAGTCATGGCGCTAATCGCATTTTGTTCAGGCGCTTTGGCGGCGGCAAGCGCGGCCGACACGGACATCCAGCGTCTGCTGAGTTCCGCCAAGGAAAAATCAGCGCCCAAAAGTCCGGAAATCCAGCTGGCAGCCACCGCGACCGATATATGGATCGATCAGGTGAACGGCGTGAACTCCGGCACAACCCCCGGCACCGAGGCGCAACCTTTCAAATCCATTACCTATGCTTTGCTCAGCATGGCTGATCGCGCCGTTCCCGATCCGTGGAACGTGCACATTCGCGCAGGCAATTACGATGCCGATCCGGCCAAGCCGATTCCCGAGCGCGAGGTGTTTCCCGTGCAAATCCGCCCCGGGATGGCCCTGGTTGGTGAAGATGGACCTACTAGCTGCATCATCAGCGGAGAATATAATGGCAACAGCCCGGACCCGATCCTCAAAGGCGGCAGCGTATGGGGCGTTCGGATCGCGGGGCTTACTTTGAAGAAAATGCGCGTGCCCGACGGCTCGGGCGGCGCAGTCCAGCTTACTTCCACAAGTGGACGCATTGAAAACTGCGTGTTCCGCGAGAACTACGCACGCTTTGGCGGCGCCGTGTATCTCACGCTTTACTCGGAAGGAACATTTCACTTTGTGGATAATCAGTTTATAGGAAACATGGCCCGCAAGGATCAGTGCTACAACTGGTCATACGGCGGCGCGATCTATGTGGATGGCGATTATCGCGGCTCGCTCGCAGGCAATCTGTTCCAGAGCAACACTGCTTATGCCTGCGGTGATTATGGAGAAGGCGGCGCAATCCGCATTGCTGGAAGCCTGACGGGCGAGATGCTCAACAACCGCTTTCAGGGCAACAGCGCAAATTACTGTGGCGCGCTGCGCATCGCCGGCGGGATGAGCGGAACTCTGGGGGGCAACGTGTTTGACGCCAACAGCACGGGCCGCCAAGGTGGCGCTATCTACATGAGCTGGTTCTCTGGCACTTTCGCGGACAACGTCTTCCGCCGCAACAGCGCCGATGAAACCGGCGGCGCGTGGATTCGCGGTTCATTCACAGGCGAAATTTCGGGAAATGTGTTCTCCGAAAATTCAAGCAACTGGCATGGCGCGGCGCTGCGGATCGACACCTTCCGGGGCGTGATTCGCGACAACACCTTTATGCGAAACACTGTGAATCGCACCGATAGCGATGGCGGCGCATGTCACATTGGTGTCAGCGCCGGAACGCAGGCGGATGTGTTTGGAAACGTGTTTGTGGAAAACTACGCCGCACGCAACGGCGGCGGACTCGCAATCGGACCAGCCACCAATATCTCGGAAAACGTATTTATCCGCAACTCGGCCGGAGGTGTGGGCGGCGGACTTATTCTTGGCGCCGCCGGCCAAACTCCAGCCAACGTGGCCAGCAACCTATTCCTCTATTGCAGTCGAAACGCTCTCTACTCTTCTCAAAATGTCAACCTCCTCAACAACACGTTCTATGGCGGAAAAGGCGCATTCTCTCAGCCCAATGTCGTGATCGACACAAATGCTCCCGCTTGCACGCTTCGCAACAACATCTTTGCCGAACTGGAAAACGCTGTCTATCTTTCCGGAACGCCGGATTTCCCGTTCACGCACAATAACTTCAACAACTGCGCCAACTTCGTTTCGCGCAACGACCAGCCGCTGGGCACAGACCTGACCTTCATCGGACTGCAATTGCTCAACTTCAAAAACAACGCCGACTGGGCGCCTGGTCTGGCGGGCGAAAATGTGGACTCGGGCGTGTGGTCTGTGGACGCCGCGTTTGATGAAGGCAAGCGGGTGACCGTCCTGACAGACGCCGCGAAGAATTGGCGCGAAGGGCAATGGGGCGGCGCCATTCTCGATGTGTCGCAGGACCCCAATACACATCAGCAATTCCTCATTCTCGACAACACAGCCACTCAGCTGTTCGTCAAGGGCGACATCCTCTGGACCAAGCGCACGGCCCAAGGCGCGGCCTATACAATTGACGATTTCCATTTGGCGGCGGGATCGCAAAACATCGACGCGGGCGCGCAAGTGGGAATCCCCTGGGATTTCGAGTTCGATCTGCGTCCCATCGGCGCGGGATTCGACATCGGCGCGGACGAAGCGGGCGGCCCGGTCGAGGCTCTTGCCGTTCGCGGACTCCCGGGCGGCTATTGCATGGACAACGCCCTGCAAGTGCGCCTGACGGTTAATATCAATGAGCGCCGCATGCCAAACGCTGTCGCCGTCGAAGACCAGCCCCCCGCTGGCTGGACCGTGTCGAACATCAGCGATGGCGGCGTGTGGGACAGCGTGAACGGCAAAGTCAAATGGGGTCCGTGGACGGCCCCTGACGATTTGCGTGATCGCGCCCTCACCTACACGGTCACTCCGCCTCAGGACGCCAGCGGCACCTTGGCCTTTGCGGGGCAAATTTCCGCAGACGGCATCAATCATCCTCTTTCGGGCAAAGTGGAACTCAATCCGTCGTGCTGCCTGCATCCGATGGACGCCAACGCCGACGGACGCATCACGCTCGATGAAGTCACCGCCTACGCGGCCGCGTGGAAAACCGGCCAGGCGGACGACTGCATCTCATGCGTAACGGAAGGCGCCGCGCTCTGGAAGCAGGGCGAAGTTTATCACTGCACCGGAACGCCGGCGACCGAACCGTGCTATTCGTGCGGCCAGGGCAATTTCGTCCCGGGGCCTTGAACCCGCCCACGCCTCCCAAGAGGGGAAAACCTATGAAACATACACTCCTACGGATGGGCTTGGGGGCGGTATTTTGCCTCGCGAGCCTGTCTCTTTATGCGCAGGGAGGCGCTGCTCGCGGCTTGTCGCCAGGATGCTACACGCCCGGCCAGAAGGTGACGGTTTCCATTGCCCTGTATCCTTCTGGCGGGGCCTTGGCGGCGGGCTGCGAAGACTCCCCGCCCGAGGGCTGGGCGATCTCGCTCATCTCCGATGGAGGTGTGTGGGATTCGGTCAGCCGGAAGGTGAAGTTCGGACCGTTTTTCGAAAATCTGAGCCGGACAGTGACCTATGTGGCAACGCCGCCCTTAGGGACAAGCGGCGAGGTTATCTTCTCCGGCTTGGTCTCTTTCAATGGAAGCGCCGACGCGATCGGGGGCACGCAGCGCATTTCGACGTGTCCGCCCCCGACGGAAACTCCGGTCCCGCCAACGCCATCGGCTACACCATCCCCTACTGCCGCGCCTACATTTCCCCCCGGACCGGGGTGGTCCGCGCGGAGTTTCAGCCCTTCGTGCTACGCGCTGGGGCAGCCGGTGATGGTCTCGATCCAGCTCAATCCGCCCACCGCCACTGTTGCGGGCGCCTGCGAAGACGCCCCCCCGGCGGGATGGACGGTTGACTTGATGTCGGACGGCGCGGTTTGGGATGCCGCCGATGCCAAGGTGAAGTTCGGGCCATTCCTCGACAACAAGACGCGGACTGTCACTTATCGGGTTTGGCCCGCAGCAAATGCCAATAGCCCCGTTACATTCACCGGCCAAGTGTCGTTCAATGGCCAGGTGGCGGCAATCGAAGGCGCGGCGGTTCTTGCGCCATGTCCGCCAGCAACCGAAACGCCCAGCCCTTCGCCAAGCCTCTCGCCCACTCCCTGGCCCTCGCCTTATCCGAGTCCGATCCCGAGCGCGAACTGGGCGGCGCGTTCCTTTGCGCCTGACTGCTTCACGCCAAGCGGAAAAGTAACTGTGACAATTGACCTCAATCCGCCGGCGGGCGTCCTGGCCGCTGCGTGCGAGGACGTTCCGCCCGCGGGCTGGACGGTTTCGCGCGTGGATGACGGCGGCGCGTATGATGCGGAGAACGGCAAGGTGAAATTTGGTCCGTTCTTCAGCAACCTGAAGCGCCGCGTAACCTACGATGCAGTGGCCCCGCCGGATTCTCCGCTGCCGGAATATGTGTTCGCGGGCGCGGTTTCCTACGACGGCCAGACAACAACCACCGGCGGCGCGGCGCAAATTGCGCAGTGTCCGCCAGCAAGTCCGACGCCCAGCCCGACGCCCTCCTGGACGCCGACGCCGTGGCCTACTGCCGCGCCGAGCTTCACGCCAGGAACTGATTGGGCTGAGCGCTCGTTCAGCGTGAATTGCTTCCTTGGATTCAATGTGCCGGTCGTCGTGTCGATCAAGTTGCAGCCGCCCGCCGGTGCGCTGGCGATTGCATGTGACGACACACCGCCCGCCAGATGGCAGGTGCTCGGCATCGCCAGCGGCGGCGAGTGGGACCCGATCCAGGGCAAGGTTAAGTTCGGACCATTTGTCGAGAACCTGGCGCGAACCGTAACCTACGAAATCTCGCCTCGCGAAGGCGCGGGCGCGCCGTATCTCTTCGGCGGAACGGTGTCTGTGGACGGGATAACGGCGCCGGTCGCTGGATATTCGGCTCTTGGAATATGCGCGACGCCCCCCCGCGCGGGCGCCGCGCCGCCCGCCCCCCGCCCCCCCCC
>CAYUNT010000255.1:0-5555 GCA_964446285.1 uncultured Candidatus Sumerlaeota bacterium
TCGCGAAAACCGTGACAGGCGATTGGGAACAGAATCAAAGGAAAATGGTATTACTTTTGATAAACAAAACGCCTCCGCGGCAAAAGCCTCAAGGTTTGGGGTTTGCCTGCGTGGCGGCGGCGGATTCGATCCACTCGATCCGGGGCGCGGTGAAGTCGATTGCGCCGCCTTCGGCGTGAAGCAGCAGCCTGTGCGGCGTTTGCGCGCCGGGCGAGACCACATCCACCGGCCATCGGATTTCCAGCGGTTCCCAGTCCGCACCCAAGGCCGCCACGAGTTGCCAGGCGGTGGAGTATTGCGCGCTCTCCGGCGCGGCGGCCACCTGAAGCGTGGCCACAAGGCGGGCCGGGGGAAGCGAGCGGCTCCGTCCGCGCAGCACCAAATGACGCACGCCCCGCTGCGATTCGGTCCAGTCGCGGACAAGGCCTCGCGCGTTCTTTTCCGCGGCAAGCGCCGTATAGGAATCACCCGTCCCCGGCTCGATCTCGAGCGTGCCCGATGAGATGGGCGCTTGCGGCGTGCCTGGCGCGCCAGGCTCTCCGGCAAGCAGGGCGTCGGGGTCTTGCGCCATTCGCCATTGAGAAAAATCCGCCGCCATCTGATCCGCTCCGGATTCCTGGCCGGAAACAGGGGGCGTCGCGGGCGGCGCTGCGGGCTGCTTCAACGCGTTTTTATATTCACTGAGCGCATCGGCCAGGGCGCGGTGGAAGGAGTCCGCGCTCAGCGGGGCGGCAAGCGCCATTTGCACGCGAACTCCGGATTGGCCCGGGGGGCAGGCGGTAATTACCAGCCCCATTCCCTGCCGCCAGGCCCAAGCGCCGCCTGAATGCGCCGCCGGCGATGAATCCACCAAATGCAGCGGAATTTCCGCCGCGAGACGCCGTATTTCGCCTCCCTGGAACAAAGACGGCGACGCCACCCAATGGCCCGAGGCAAGGCGCGGAACCGCCAGATAGCCGCGCAAACCCTCCTGATTTTCCGCTTCCTTCAGGGCGTCGTCGTTTGTGATTGGCGCGCCGAGCCAGGAAGGCGCGTGCAATCCGCCAACCAAGAGATGAACAGCCGGACTGGCAGTGCGTCCGCCGCGATGAAAAAAAAGAAATCCGCAAGCCATGAGCACTAGAACCGCCAAGGGAACCAGCGCCAAAGGAATCCGGCGGCGGCGTTTATGGCGTTTCGCCGCGCGAGGAGCCTCGTCCGCCCCGAATTCAGAAGGAGCCTCGCGCGCCCCGCCCGTTTGGTCCGCCTGATATGTTCCACCTGTCTGACCTGTCCGACTTGCCGGACCGGCCTGACTTTTCTGATCCATCTGGATTGCGCGATCCCCCCGGCCCTTCTCGCCGCCGCCCGATTCGCCCGGCTTTTGTGTTTCCAGCGGAACGGGCGTGGAATCCGCATCCTCCCGAGGGGCGGAGCGAATCCCTTGCGGGGTGGGCGAAGCGCCGTCTTTCTCTTTTTGCGCCTCGGATTTCAGCGGCGCCACGGGGGAAAGCAGGGGCGGAGTTGGCTCAAGCAGCGCCGCGCCCGCCGCCTTTCGGATCTCGTGAATAAACTCGCGAACGGAGCGGAACCGGTCTTCGGGATCGCGGGCAAGGGCCTTGGCCAGCACCGCGTCCAGAGCCGCGGGAGCATCCGGATTGAGAGCGGAAGCCGGCTGAAACACACCCACGGGAAGGCTGTTGGTCAGCATCTCATACATGATGACCGCGAGCGAAAATTGATCGGCGCGCGGATCGATGCGGCTGCCGTCGCGCAGTTGCTCCGGGGCAACGTATTGCGGCGTTCCGATCAACACGCCCTGTTCTGTGATGTCGCCCAGGCGCCGCAGCAAACCCGAGATTCCAAAATCCATCACCTTCACCTGGCCCGAAGCGGTGATGATGATGTTTCCCGGTTTGAGATCGCGATGCACAACGCCGTGATCGTGGCAATAGTGAACGGCCTCTCCCGCGCAAATCAGAATGCGCAGCGCCTCGTCGAGCGGGAGCATTCCTCCCTCAAGGCGTTCCTTGAGCGTGTGGCCCTCGATGTATTCCATTGCGAAAAAATAGGTGGAGCCGATCCGCCCGCGATCAAGAATCTGCACGACGCCCGGGTGATCGAGCGTGGCGAGCAGGCGCGCCTCGCGCTCGAAACGAAGGACAAGATCGGGATTTTGGGCGGAAGCGGGCGGCAGGATTTTAACGGCCACCTTGCGCCCCGAGGCGGAATGAATGGCGCAAAATACCGACGCCATGCCGCCTTTGCCCAGGCGTTCGAGGAGTTGATAGCCGGGGATTTTGAGGCGGCGCAGTTCCGCCGTGGTGGAAATTTCCGCCAGGCCCGTTTGCGAACGCCGGCATCGCAATCGGACCCGCGCCCCGCAGGCCGGGCAGATCACGCGCTCTGTCTTGCCCTCCTGCAAATCAGGCGGGACGGCCAGGCGGCCTCCGCAATTCGGGCACGAAACTTCCGAGGATTTCATTCGCTTTGTCCGCTCCAGGCGCGCCGCTTCAGCGTGCGGCTGGCTATCCTTTCGGAGCGCCGAGTTTCTTCATCCGCTCGGCGTTGTCCTTGCGCACCCAATCCGGTATTTTGCCTGGATACTTGGCATCGAGAGCCAGGAGGATGCGGCTGTGCTTGAGCGCTTCAGCCTGCGAAGCGCCGTCTTTTTCGGAAGCCAGAAGGTTCGCCAGCAGGTTTCGCGCCTCGAAGGAAAGCGGGCTTCGCGCGAGCGTCTGTTCGAGGATTTCCCTCGCTTTCTCGGGTTTTCCGGCCTGTTTGTAACACTCCGCCGCTTGGCGCAGATAATCGACGCGAGCCGGTTCCGCCTGGAACGCCTTGAAATACGCGCGCCCGGCATCCGCGAGCAAGTCCGCTCCCGCACCCGCGCCCGTGTCCGCCGCCCGCTGATAGAGCAGAGGCGCTTTTCGGCGTGCCACTGCTTGCATTTCGCGTTCCTGCTCGAGCTGGTTTTCTTCCTGAGTGGCCACGGTGAGCGCCAGGCTGGGAATCCGCTCCAGAATCTGCGCCGCTTCCGCGTAGAATTTGCTTTTTTCCTCGGGAACCAGCGACAGGCGCGCGCTGTTTTCCAGGCACATTGCATATTGATACTGGATGGAGATTTTGTTGCACATTTTGGCGGCGATGCCGAACTGCACCCGCGAACGGTTCACGAGGTCGATCGATTCCTTCTCCAATTTGGCCCGTTCTTCTTCCGAGGAAGCGCGCGCCGCGCGCCGGCTCGTCTGATCCGCCAGATACAGTTGAATAATTCCCAGGTTGTAATGCACCTCGCTGTAATGCGGCGCGTATTGCATCAATTCCGCATAGGAATTCAACGAATCTTCATAGCGGCTGATGAGATTTTCCGCGTGCGCCCGCTTGTAATAGCTGGTCACAAAGGTGGGGTTCCACTTCACGGCGCTTGTGAAGTCGTCGATCGCCTGTTCGACAATGGGCGAGGGCTTGTTGTCCGCGATTGTCATCTTCAGCAGGCCGTCGTTATTTGACTTGGACCCCGCGAAATACCTGATCCCATAACCAAAATTTGAGAAAAAGAAAGGCTTCGAGAAGGGCAGGGGATTGATCCAGACAATGACAGCGGCGGCCAGCGCGGCAACCCGTATGATCTTCTGGCGCGGTTCGAGGGGCGCTGCGCGGCGGCGCTTTCCGCCATGCGAAACGACCGGCATGGGCTGTTCGGCCAGCGGAAGACCCGCCAGCATTCCCAGCATCGCGTAATAAGGCGTCATGCCGATAATCCACCGAATCCCCGGATGGAAAAACGACGCGCCAAGATACGCCACGATTCCCGACATCAGAGCTACGGAGACGACCTTGAGACGGTTGTCTCGCGCATGGCGCAGAACGCGAATGCCCTGCCAGAAAATCGCGCACAGCATGGCCATATAGAGCGTGAATCCAATCACGCCGCCCTCCGCCAGGAGGTCCACAAAGCGGTTGTGAGCCGAAAGCGTCAGGTTGCTGATTTGCGACAAATGATAGTCCGGACTTCGATATTCCGGGAACAGGACGCGGAAACATCCCGGCCCGCCGCCAATGATGGGATATTTTTCAAAAATGGCCATGCCGCCACCCCAGATGATGCCTCGGCTGTGCAGGCTGAAATCGACTGTCTTGAACCGCCCCTCGATTTCGTGCCAGGTGAGGAACATGAGCGTGGCCGCCACTAGGGCCGCGCCGCCCACAAGCCACGGCAGATGTGGAATCCGCACGCTGCCGCGAGCCATGAACAGCCAAATGCACAAGGCCGCCACCACAACGCCAAATGCGTAAAACGGCAGCGCGGCCTTCGAGAAGGTCAGGTAGGTGCACGGGGCCGAAAGCAACAGGGCGAGCATTGAAAGCAGGCGGCGGCGGCGGTCCTTCCAGATGACCACGCCGGCCAGCGCGAGCGGTGCCCACAGGCCGAGAAGATCGCCGAAGAATTGGCGGTTGAGAATCGTTCCGAGCATGTCGCGGCTCGAATTGAACGTATAGAGCAGGCTGGCAAACAGACTGGGCGGAGGATTGTCAAAATACAAGAATCGGTAAAGCATCTTCAGGCCGCCGCCATAGTGAATCAGGCCGAATGCGCACTGAACAAGAATCACCAGAACCCAAAAGAACACAGAGATTTCCACCATGCGGACCGTGCGCAGCGTCGAGGCGAAAATGAGAAAAATCCCTAGCAGGGCGAGTTCCTGGCCAATCATGATCCAGCCGACCCACTGAAACCGATTCGCGTCTGGCACGAGTCCCGTTTCGTGCAGGATCGTTGAAAGAAACATCGACCCGATATAGGCGCCAAACAAGCCCATCACCAGCCGCGATGGCGGTTCGATCTCGTTGCGAAGCCAAAGCCACGCAAACAGGCACAACAACCCCCCGCCCCCAATGTGAAGGATCGTCACCTTGATGTCGTCGAGGTTGTTTGTATAGGGCGTGAAGGCCAGGATCAGGACAAAAACAACAACCGCCATGGCCGACCAGGCCCACACGAGCGGCGCGGGGGGAAGGGCCTTCGAGGGATCGGCGGCCTCACGGACGGCGGCGGGATTGAGTTCGGCTTCAAAGTCTTTGATGGAACGAGGTCGCATGAGTGTTTGTTTTTCTCGTCAAGATGGCCGGGAGAGGTCCGGATGCCCCGGCTCCTCGCCCAGAAGTTGGATGGGGAAATCGGCGCGAAGGTTGTCGAGAATCGCGTCGATCAGGCTGCGTTGCCCCGGCATGACCCACAGGTCCATGAGTCCCGAAGCCTGATCTCGCGTTCGCGACACGGCAATGCCATCGTAGGCTTCCAGAATCGAGCAAATAAACCCGATTTGTTCCGGCGGCACGCGGATGAGAAGCGTAACCAGCCCATCGGCGACGGGCGGATAGTGGCGGAATCGCGAGGGGCTGGGGCTGGACATGGTCTGTTTTCCAAGCGATTCCTTATGACGGCTTATGGGACCCATGAGACTTATGGGACCTATAGGACCTATGGGACTTGGGGGCCTTGGGGGCCTTGGGGTGCAACAGAGGCGGCCAGAGCCGGCGTATTTCCGACCGAGTCCTGATGGCGGCTGCGT
>CAYUNT010000256.1:0-5547 GCA_964446285.1 uncultured Candidatus Sumerlaeota bacterium
ATCCTTGCTCATCGCTAAAAGCTCCTTACCCTCGGAATTGAATTTCCTATCAGTTGCACGCCGGTCCCCATCCGCATTCAAGGCTGTGCGTCGCAGTGGCGCAGGCTCATTCCAATCGCAAAATCAGCCGGTCCTGGCGCTGGAATCTTCATAAATCGCGCTTATCCGTCCGGCCCTTTGCCATTGAATCATCGGGGTCGGCATTCGCCGATTTTCGGGCACGCCATGAATGTGAATTCTGTGAAGTTGGAAGGCGAGGGTGCCGATTAATAGTTCCGATAGAATTTTTTTCCAAACGCCAATCCCTCTGCAGCGTTTATAAACGATCTATTATTAGCAATATATGATGTACGACTACGTAATAATTGGGGCAGGGATTTCGGGTGTGGCATTCGCGCGCATACTGCAGATGTCGGGGATACACAATATCGTCCTGCTAGAGGCCAACGAAAGCGCGGGGGGACTTTGCCGAACTAGGCAAGTGGGGCGCCACGTTTTGGACACAGGCGGTGGACATTTTCTATGTTCCAGATACCCTGAGGTTTATGATTTCATATTCTCGCACATTGACAAGAGCAGGTTCAACTATTTCAGGCGCGTCTCGAAGATCGAAATAAGCGGTTTCGAAATCGACTATCCCATCGAGTCGAATCTCTGGCAGCTTCCGGCGGCAGTTTGCGCGGACTATCTGATCAGCGTGTTGCACAACGGAGAGACGATGGGAAGGGACGCGCCAGATAATTACGAAGCGTGGATACGGTGGAAGTTGGGAGACATGATCGCCGACAACTACATGCTGCCATACAACCGGAAAATCTGGGGCGTCGAATCATCCGAGATGGATATCGACTGGCTATACAAGATCCCTCGTCTCGATGTGAGAGAAATTGCCATCGCGTGTCTGAATAGGGAGCAGAATCGCGAAAAAATGCCTTCGCATTCCGGTTTCTACTATCCCAGAGAGGGCGGATTCCAGACCTTGTTTGACGCGATTGCGAAACCCGTGGAGAAATTGATTCGAACCAATGTTCGCGCGAAAAACATAGATCTCCTGAAGGACGGAACACTTGTCGTAAACGGACAATACCACGCCCGCAAAGTGATAAATACCGCGCCTTGGCACACGTTGTCGGAATCGAGCGTGTTCGATGGAAGAATCAAGGAAGCCATCGGCGGACTGCGAAATAACCAGTTGGTTGTATCCCTTTACGAAGAGCCATATAAAACCGATGCGCATTGGGTTTACTTGCCCGAGGAGAAACTTCCCCACCACCGCAGTTTCTACATCGCGAATTTCGCTCCACAAAGCGCATCTGACGGCATTTATCGCGAGACAAACATACGCAGGTGGAAGGCAGGGCACGGCGAGATCTTCTCGAATATCAACGAATATGCCTATCCCATCCCGACGCTGGGCTGGAGCAGGCGCATACAGGACGTTATCGAGTATTGCGGGACGCGCAACATCCACGGTCTCGGGCGATGGGGACAATGGCAGTATTTCAATTCCGACGTATGCATTCGCGAGGCGATGCTCCTGGCCAGAAAACTTGGATGCGTCGCGACTTCGCCACTTGTTCAACCTGTTGCCCGGTGACGGCAGTCACACGCGCAGGAAGCGATTCATCCTCAACTGTGGTTTTGTGTTCGCCATGAGCTTGTCGGGTCCCATATTGCATTCTGTCGGATCGAGCTACCATGAATATTCCATTATACCTGAATGAAACGGCGGGATTGACCAATCCACCGGAAGCCATCGAGTTGGGAAAATTGCGTCAACTTCTCAAGCCGGCCTATAACGAGTGGCTCCTGCTTAGTCCCAAAGCGGCGGGGGATTGCTACCAGCATCTGACCCTGTTGAAAGGCTTCGCTGAGGTTCATTGCAGGCACGGCGAGGGCATTCGCTTTGTAACAAGTCCCAAATATAATCAACTGTGTGCGATGTTTCCTGGCCGTGCTAATTATATGTATCTTAACGGCACGGATTCCCTGAACCTGTTATGGCACTCGTTCGCCATGTCACAATCTTTCGCGCCGGGACAAATAATACCATTGGGATATAACCACCTCGGCGACGGCAGGCTTTGTCGTTTCGCGTTCTTGCGCAATATTTCCTCGATGGAAATCATCAAGTTCGGCTTGCGCCTTCCCTTCGATCTGGTACCGGAGATGCCGAGGCTTCCGATTTCATTTGTCGAAAGCGGAAGAAAGATAGCGAGGGATTGCGGAATGGTGGAGGGGAAATCAGTCGTCATATTTCCGCATTCGCGCAGTTTCCGCCCGATAGACAAAAAGATATTTGATTTGCTTGCGTCAAAGGTTGCCAGCCTGGGTCTCAAAGTGTTCAGCGATGTTTCAACCGGCATGGCACCAATCGAAAACACGATTCCTTTCAAATGCTCGCTGGGCGAAATCCCGGCATTGTCCAATTTCGCAGGTACGGCAATCGCGGTAAGAAGCGGCATAACCGACATCCTGAGCAGCTTCCCGTGCCGGACGATCAACGTCTTCCCCGGCGTTAATACTTATCAGTGGACACAAACGCCATTCCCATACAGTTTCTTTTCCACGAAGAACGCTCTTCTCAGCGAAAAAGAAGAAGTTGTCGATCTGTCGGAATTCGCCACTCCTGAAGCCGCTTCGGACGCAATCGCGGGAATGCTGGCGTGTTGACGGAAAGGTTGGCGCAGTCAGTGACTTGAGAGCGTCTGCGATTATCAGCCATGGTATGCCTGACGATCAGGGCCATATCCACAGAGCCGTCCACATCTATGGCGATTTCCAAAAGAAAATCCAAATAAGACATGTAATTCACGATGGAGGGAATCAAGATGCTGGTGTGGTGGGACGCGGGGAAATAGAACCGACCATCGAGAACGCCACTTTGGAAGAGCTGGAAGTGGCGATGAAGTGTGCGCCAAGCCATCAATCGTCGCTGCGGATGCGGGCGATCTGGACGCTCGGACGTGGGTTCGGGAAAACGGAGGTGATCGACTTTCCGGGCGTGGATTACTCGGCGTTGACGGACTGGATTCACCACTTTGTCGATCGCGGGATCTACGGACTGATCGAAAAGAAAAAAGAGCGGCACAGGTTCAAGGCCGACTATTTCAGCGACTTCTTTGCCCGCGAATTGGAGAAACACTTAGCAAGGATCGTTTACGCACTGAACTCTTTTTTCAAAACACCCGATTCGTAATTGAATTTCCTATCAGTCTCGTTTCGAGCGTCATCACGCCGCGGCTCCTCGTCGCATAGCGCAGCGGCAGGCGGAAGTCGGACATGCCCACCTGCATGATCGGCACGTTCGCGCCCTGGATGGCCAGCGAACCGGAATTCTGGGGATCGGGCAGACCCTCCTGCGAGACCGTCTTCTCTTCTTCTTTCACGTTGCGGATGCTCCTGTGCAAAGCCCGGAGACCCTAGACAAAGAAGGAGCCCCGGGCAAGTTCACTCTTCCAGAGCTTCTGGGAACCGGTCTCATTCCACCCGCCTGCCTTTCCCGACCAGCGACGGATTGTCTTTTCCCCGCGCGAGGGAATGATGGGGGCATGGACGAATCCGGGAACACATCCGGCGGCAAGGTCCGCTGGCTGAACGGGACGGTGGCGGGGATCGCGCTGGCCTCGCTTCTTTCCGATGCCTCGCACGAGATGGCGAGCGCGGTGCTACCGGCGTTCCTCGCCTCGATGGGTGTGGCGGCGGCGTGGCTCGGGGCGATCGAGGGGATCTCGGACGGGCTCTCCAGCTTCGCGAAGCTCCTTTCCGGCCACTGGACGGACGGACTGGCCCGGCGCAAGAAGATCCTCGTCGCCGGTTATGCGGTGACGGCGCTCGGCACGGCCTCTTTCGGATTCGCCACCTCGGCGTGGCACGTTCTGGCGGCGCGTTCCGCCGCGTGGCTCGGGCGCGGGGTGCGGAGCCCCGTGAAAAAGGCGATGCTCGCCGCCGCCGTCACGCCGCAAACGTACGGCCGCGCCTTCGGGTTCGAGCGGATGATGGATACCTGCGGCGCGCTCGTCGGGCCCGCGACGGCCCTCGCGCTTCTGGGATACCTCCGCCACGACTTCCGCACGCTCTTTTTCCTCACCCTCGTCCCCGGCCTCGCGGCAACGGCTGCCGTGGCGCTCTTTGTGCGCGAAAAGGAGCGGCGCAAGGTGAAGAGCGTCTCCTTCCGCGAGGGGCTCGGCAAGCTCCCGCCGCGCTTCCGCCGCTTCCTCGTGGCGGTGGGCGTCTTTGGCGCGGGCGACTTTTCCCACACCCTGCTCATTCTTTACGCGACAGGGCGCCTGGCTCCGACGCTGGGCGCGGGTCCGGCGGCAAGCGCGGCGGTGGGCCTGTATCTGGCACGGAACCTCTGTCACGCCTCGTTCTCGTTTTTCGTCGGCTGGCTTTCGGACCGGGTGAATCGCGCGTGGCTGCTCGGCTCGGCCTATTTTCTCGCCTTCGTCACGATGGTCCTTCTCATCCTGCTTCCGCCGACTTTGTGGAGTCTGGCCCTCGTCTTTGTCCTTGGCGGTCTCTTTGTCGCGGGGGAGGAAACCCTTGAGGACTCCCTCGCGGCGGAGCTGGTGCCCGGGGAGAGCCACGGCATGGCATTCGGCGTTCTGGCCACGGTGAACGGCGCGGGCGACTTCGGCTCCAGCATCACGGTGGGCCGGCTCTGGACCGGCTTCGGGAGCGCCGCGGCCTTCGGTTTCTCCGCAATCCTCTTCGCCGCGGGGTCGCTGCTGGTCTTCCGGCTCGCGGGAACGAGGGACGCGGCGTAGGGACTGACGGCAGGTCTTTTTCCGTTCACACCCCGGCAACCTTCGCTTCGCAGGCATCCACAAGTTTTTTCAGACCGTTGATCACCTTCCCGAGCTTGTCACGACCGACAAGATGCGGAGTGGGCAAACCTTTTTCGTCCGTTTTCCGGGGCGCGAGATGCGCCGCCTCGCCGCGAAGCTTCATCCATCCGTCGAGGTCCGTCTGCGTGTTTTTCCAATCCTCTGTGACATCCACGCGCACGTAATCCTTGAACAAGGTTCGCGTCCGCTCCGTGTTGGGGTTGTTGCAGTGCCTGATGTCCACCTCAAGCTGTTCCTTGACGATGCAGGCCACAGGGCTGCCCGCGATGACCTTCAGCAGACTGTCCACCTTCTCCCGAACGCAGTTCTCCACATAGGTTTCCCACGAGGCGAGCGCCAGAATGAGACCGGCCCTCTTCAACGCCTCGATGTCGGCAGGGGCTTCTGCAGCTTTGTCTCCCTTGTATTTATCAACGAATTTCAGGATGTTTTAGAGCAAATTCGGAGGATGAAACACCCTCCAATATCGCGAAATATGCAAGTCCTTACCGCTGAATTGCGCCTGGCAAGCCCCCAAGCACACAAAGTTCAGGGCAGATAAGTCAAAAACAGCAGAAACCGCATCTGATTATCCTTGCTCATCGCTAAAAGCTCCTTACCCTCGGAATTGAATTTCCTATCAGTTCAGTCAAATGTTATGATTGCAATCCCGTAATGCCAAACATTCTCCCCATTGCGCGTTTCCGGCTTTTGGGAT
>CAYUNT010000257.1:0-5542 GCA_964446285.1 uncultured Candidatus Sumerlaeota bacterium
TTCCCACAACATCAAACCCACCTACAACCGCTGCAAAAAAATGAGATGCGCCCCCCGGGGGTTCAGGAAATCACTGTGTTGCTTCAGAAGGCGCGAAGCGAAGAGCAAAAGCGGGGCTGCAGGAGAAGAAAATGGATCACGAAAAGGCGCAATGGCGCGAAAGACAGGTAAAAGGAAATCACCGCGGACGCACGGAGGGCGCGGAAATAGGGGTTAAAGGCAAAAAGATGGGAGCCGGTGCGCAGCCCGGCGATCCCAGGGGAGAGGTTTGGCGGAATTATGATAAAAGTCGTCGCTTGGGGTAATGGCGCAGTTCGATATATCTTGGACGGTATTGGGACGGCCATTAAGGCAGGCGGGCAGGATGAGGGTTTTAGTGGAAATTGGGGAAAGGTGGGAGAAAAAGGCAGTTGTGAGTTGAGAGTTGCTGGTTGAAAGAAAGAAAAGTGGTCAGAAGGCTGTGTGCAATGGCAGGCAGCAGGGAGCGGTGATAAAGTCGCGGGTTATACCATTTTCCCATGATTCTTTTCTCTATCAGGCACTCCCTCATGGTCGGGCTGCTGCAAACAACTGCGTTCTGGCATCGCGTTCTTGCAGTAACACGACCGTAAGGGAAGGAGACTTTCGCCGCAGCGTCAGAGGAATATGGTATTATCCTAGAAAAAGCATTTCCAACCGCGAAAAACGCGAAAATAACGTAAAGGGGAATGATTTTCGTCAGAATTCGATTCACCCGCTGGGTGAATCAATTCTGAAGAAAAATCCTTCTATTTCGTTCCTTTTCGTGCCTTTCGCAGTCTCATCTGCCATTTTTAGGATTATGGGCCGTTGTCCTGTCCGGTAATACCATTTTCCTTTGATCCTGTTCCCAATGTCCTGTCACGGCTTTCGCGAAAAGAGCTAAAACCGCGCCAGGCGATTTTGTTTTTGGTATCTCGGTTTCCCAGGGCGGCGCTTCGTTTGATCTGGGCTGTATTCTTTTGCTCCTTCAGAGCAAATTAAGGGAACAGAATTTCGGGAAAATGATATAATAGCCATTGGCGGCACGCGCAAGATCGCCTGCGCATTCTCATACGCTGAACAGGAATTCGACCACATCGCCGTCCTGGACGATGTAGGTTTTGCCTTCGGTGCGAAGAAGGGCTTTGTCGCGGCATGCCTTGAAGCTGCCCTCGCGCAACAGGGCGTCGCATGGCGTGACTTCGGCGCGAATGAAGCCTCGTTCGAAATCGCTGTGGATAACGCCCGCCGCCTGCGGCGCGGCCAGACCGGAGGATAGCGTCCAGGCGTGGACTTCTTTCGGTCCGCACGTGAAAAACGAGATGTAACCTAGCAAATCGTAGCACAGGCGGATGATGCGTCCCGAGGCGGATTCGCGAATTCCATAATCGGCCAGGAATACCTCGCGGTCGGCGGGGGAAAGCTGCGCAATTTCCTGTTCGATCTGCCCAGCGAGCGCGGCGCAGGCGGTTCGTGGCATCGCGGCGCGTTCGCCGAGCGGAGCCAGCGCCTCGGGCGAGGCCGCCGCCGCCGGGTCCTCGCAATTCAGCAGGTATAATATGGGTTTTTGTGTAAGAAACGCGAATCCGCGCAGCGACGCTTTTTCCTCGGGCGTGAATTCGAGCGTTCGCAGCGGCGTGCCTTGCTCGAGCGGGCCGCGCACACGTTCGAGCGCCTGCTGTTCGAGCACCAGGCGGTCGCGCTCGCGCCCCGACATCTTTTTCAGTGACAATTCCAGGCGCGGCAGGCGGTTTTCCACCTTCGCAAGGTCGCTGATCGTCAGATCGAGATCGAGCGCCGCCGCCTCGCCCGCCGGATCGACCGGCAAGCCCGACGCGCCCGAAAAATTCCGGATCACCGCCAGCAACATGTCTGTGGTGGCAAGTTGATTGAGGGCGGCTTCGCTCAAGCCCTCCTGCTTGCCGCCCGCCTCGACCGCCTGGCCGGGGATGTCCACGTAGCGCACCGTGGCGTGGACGATTTTCTTGGGATTGAACAGGGCGCAGAGGCGTTCGATGCGCTCATCGGGAACATTAACGATGGCAACATTGGGTTCGGCGCGTCCGCCGCCCGAGTGGGTTGGGGCCGTGCTGCCGGTCAGGGCATTGAAGAGTGTTGTTTTGCCGCAACCGGGACGTCCTATGATTCCAATTTCCATAAAACACAAATCCAAACGAAGAGAAAATAGGATTTAATCCAGGGGAGTTGCACCGCAGAGGCGCAGAGGCCGCCGAGAAGAAAAGCAGAGAAACAAAGAAGCGAAGGAGCAGAAAGGAAGCGAATCGGCGGGGCAACTATTCTCCGGCGAAGGCAATAAAGGCCACGCACCGGGAACGCCTTCGTATGCCTCGCGAATCGCGGAGCGGGCAAGGCGATTTCTCCGATCTTCAAAAGATCAGGCGGCATAATTCCATTTGCCTTATCCGGCCCTCAAACGCTTTCAGGCAGTCTCATGGCGATCCGGAGTGATCAGCGATTGCAGACGCGATACAAAATCCAGCCGATGAATCCGGCCAGCGCGCCGCCCAGATGTCCGGCGTAGGCAACCGGGGCGCCGGGCGCAGAAGCCTGAACAATCGCCCCAAGAATCTGAATGGCCAGCCATAACAACAAAAACACCCACACAGGATAGACGAGCCATCCGGCGCGGAGCCTTCTAAAAACAAACCATCCGAGCCGTTCCCTCGGAAATTGAAGAGTGTAAAAAACCAGAATTCCGGAAACGACTCCGCTCGCTCCGATTGCCGGCGTTGTCCGATCCACGGCGAGCGCGGCCTGCAAGAGGCAGCAGGCCACGGACGCAAATATCAGAAGAACGGCATATTTTCCGCGTCCGATTTCATCTTCCACATTCCCGCCAAACGCCGCCAGAAAATAGAGGTTGGACAAGAGATGAAGCCAGCCGACATGCAAAAAAACCGGTGTGAGAAGGGTCAGGCCGTTGTGCCGCCAGGGTTCCGCGGGCATCAATCCCCAGTTGGCGGCATTCGAGGCCACGTTGGAAAATCCAACGACGGAAACCAGCGCAATGGCGGCTGCCAAGCCCCACGTTACCCAAGGCGTGTCCTGGCATTCGCTTGCATCGACTTTCACTGGCATCCCAAGACAGATGGGAATGATCTTCCACCATTCTTCGGGCATGTCGGTATTCGAGGCGGCTTTGTCGTGCGCCCGCTCGGCGACCATCTCCATTTCCGCCAGCGCCAGCTGACGGCGAGGATCGTCGCTCGATTCGTGAAAACCCCAGCGGCCGGAGCTGGGGGTAGGGCTGGAGTTGAGGTTGGGGCCTGTCATGGGAGTTGGACTGCGTCTTGAGATTACGCTGCGCGATTTGCCTGGGCATTACGCCTGGCTGAAAAGCATCCCCGCTGCCTGCAGCGTGGCATGTCGCTTATTGAAGCCTTTTCACGCGTGTCATGCAGGCGTGTCTTTATCAGGCAATGCGTCTGCTCATTCAACGCAAAACCGCCGGATGATACTGCGAATACCTTCATGTCTCCACATATTAACATGAAGACCTGGCCATGCCCAAACAGCCCCCAATACCCTAATACAAATGCCAGCAATTGATCCAGGTTCCGGCCACCGGCTCGAGTTTCACCGCTGCGGCATACATGCTGCCGCTGAGGTCCACGGCTTCGTTTGTCATTTCCACATATCCGCCCGAACCGGCGGCAAAACGGAAGGTCCCCAGCGACACCCATGCATTCGCTGTCGCACTCTGGTCGATCTGGGTGACGAATTCGCCATCGGCGTGAACCACGCGATATGTGATGCCCGCACGCCGGTTGCTGCCTGCGCCCCAAGTCACATAGACATCGAATTCCTTTTCCGCGGCCAGCACGGGCGTGAACTTGGCCTGTTTCGCCCCCGCTACCGAGCGATACGTTGATCCATAGCGCATCCCGATGCCAGACGTCACGCCCGCCGCCGTGCAATTGGCTCCGCTGTCGGACCAGCCTCCCGCCTCCGAATACCATGTGAAGTTTTGCCCGCCCGAGCGCGATTCGATGATGATGGTCATGTTCCCGGCGCTTTCTTCGGGCAGAACGTTCAGGATCAAGCGGTTCTGATCCAGGCCGAACCATTCGACGCCTTCCTGGACCAATCCAAAGGATTCGTAATAGGTCTGGGCGCTCGCGACGGCTGGCGCGGTAAGCGTGAAAGTGAAACTGGCCGTCGCGCCCGGGGCCACGCTCGACGGAGCCGCGCAGGGCCGGCTGGCGCCGATCCACGAAGCGGAGGCAAACGCGCTGGAGCGATCGCGAGGCTCGGAGGTTCCCAGCCGCGTCAGACTCGCGTCCCACGCCGTCGTGCCCGTGTTGCGGAACTGGAGCGTCACGCTCTGTTGCGTTCCCTCGATCATGGTTCCATTATAGGCGGCGCTTACGAATTCCGCGTTGTAAGGCTTGGTCACCGCCGGAGCCACAATGCACAGCGCCGTGGCCACTGAGCGCGGAGAACCGTCCGATGGATGATTGGCGACGCCGTAGTAACGCCCCCACATGGTCGAGGAGCCGCCGCCATCGAGTTCCGTGGCGTTTTGCGCCCCCAGCGCGATCATCAATTCCGCCACATGCGCATACGAAACCCCGGCGGCCAGCGGCGCGCGCCGTCCGTCCACAACAACCAGGAGAACATGATTATCCGCCGTTACGCCGATGGCGGTGCGAGGCGCGCGCGTCGTGTAATAGTAATCGTAATCCGGCGCGCCCGAGGGGGTCCATTGATACGCCTGTCCGTTGACCACCGACGGAACCTCGGAGGCCATGACGTTGGGGTCCGTCAGCGACGCCCATCCGCCGCCTGGCGTTGTCTGGCACGAGACCTGTCCGCTCGAGTTGATGACGATTCCGCCGCGTTCCTGCGCCACGGGATTCGTCGTGGCCAGGTTGACGCCCCCGATGCGCAGGAACTGGTCAGGAACGCCCGTGGTGGGATTGAACCATGCGCCATTGATGGCGGCCGCCGCATTTGTGACATCAGATACCCAGGTGCTGACCGTTCTTCGCGTGCCATCGCCGATGCCCACGAATTTCAGCGACACACCCGGCGTATTCATGTTGGCATCGGCCACATATACATCCTGCTGCCCGCCAAACAGGCTGGGGAAATGGCAGGTTTTCAGGACGACGCCCTCCCCCACCTGATATGTGCTCCATTGGGCGCTTTGAATGATTTCCTGATTGGTCTGCGCGGGAGCGAGAGCCGCCCACAGAGCGATTGCCAGAACGCAGGCAATGCCCGCCACGTTGCGCAAGCCGTGTTGAGAAAATCGCGCACTTGTCATGCTCATACTTCCTTTGCAGCACTGAATACTTCCCCATAGGGGACCGAACTGCATAGACTGCGGATTGGCCAAAAGGTTTGGGAGGAAATGCGAATATCTGCATAAACCACAAGATGCGTCTGGCTGGCCTTTGCATAAATGCGCTCGAAATCTGACATGCCATTTTGCCCCAGTCCCACCAAAAAGATAATTCCATCCCGGGCGCATCTCAGTTTTTTGCAGGGTCAGTCATGCCAGCGTGAGGGTAGAGCA
>CAYUNT010000258.1:0-5507 GCA_964446285.1 uncultured Candidatus Sumerlaeota bacterium
TTTCGCCCGTATTATACCCCCAGGGCGTGAGAACCTGCGAAAACCAAGGCGCGGATTGGGTTTTGTTG
Organism: uncultured Candidatus Sumerlaeota bacterium; assembly: GCA_964446285.1. GTDB lineage: Bacteria > Sumerlaeota > Sumerlaeia > SLMS01 > CAYUNT01 > CAYUNT01. Next base: position 69 of record CAYUNT010000258.1, read on the forward strand.
GAAATCTGCGGCGCGCTATTTACGGCGGCGCGGGTGGCGGATGCCCATTGCGGTTTCGAGTCGGCGCATCACGCGGGCGTTGGGCGTCTCTCTGCTCAATCCATACTTTGCAATGGAAGCGGCGTTTGGATCGACTTTGAAGGCGAACGGACCAAAAACCAAAAACTCAGCCTGCGCATGGGGAATCGCGGCGCTGTCAATGTCCTTGCGCCACAATCTCTTGTTGGCGTCAAGGGATTCGCGGGCGGCTGATGTTTTCTTGACTCCGCGCAGGCGCGGGGCGTGGTCGGCGGGAAGGCCGAAGGCGTCGGGATTTTCCAAGACGAATTGATTGCAGGCCATCGCCACGCGGTTCCTGTCCGCCCGCGGCCAGACCTCGCGAACAAGCCATCCGCCCGCAAGCGCGAACAGCCCGGCGGTTGACCGATCAGCCGCATCCAGGGGCGTTCCGTCGAGCAGGTGCTTTTCGTGCAAGTGCTTGGGAACGTCCAGGCGTTGCCGCTCAGGTTTGACAAATCCGTCGATCATGCCGATCAAGATATTTGCGCGCGCCCATGCCGTTGACAGTGCGGAGTGAATTTCCCCAAGTTCCCTTTCCATGTGCGAACTAACGTTATCACCATCCCACTTGGCGGCGTGCATGTAGTTCGCCATGCGCCCGTGCGCATCCAAATACAAGTCGCACGTTTTCTTTTCAAACTTGAAAACTGCGGCGCGTATCGGCTTGATTTCCTTTTTCAGCGAGAGGAGCCAGGCGTCGAGTTCTCTGCGGTCTTTGTGTGGCCGGAAGTCCTTGCGGATAATTCTCGAAAGTAGTTCGCGGGCGGCATGGGCGGCGCGGAGTGAATCACCTTCGGCGGCGCGGTCAAGTGCCTGCCCGAGGCTTTCATCCATGCGCGCCTTGGGATGGAACCGCCGCACGGGAAGGGCCAGGAACGCATCGGCAATGCGCCCGGCCTCTTCTTTTGAAATAGTGGCGGATTTTCGCTTTGGCATCCCTCGAATCCCCTTTCAGAATGGGCCATTTGCCTCGGAATCGCGATTGCTTGCTTGTGGCGGCCTTTTCATTTCCGGCGCGGGCGTTTGGCCTATCCGCGCCACGAAAGCCCTGCCAGCGTCAAGCAATCAAGAATTTTCCGCGCTCCCGGCGCCCACGGCGGCGGCGGATTCGGCAGGCGGTTGGATAGACTGAATTTTCCCATCCAGCGCTGCTTGAATTGCCTCCCCGATTTCTTCAGCGGCCATCTTCGCGGGATCATGGTCAAGGTTCACATACTTCATGGTTGTTTGTATTCGCGCATGGCCCATAACCTTCGCCAATACGGGCAGGCCGATTTTCAGACTCGCGCCCAGGGTGGCGTGCGCGTGTCTCAAATCGTGCAAGCGCAAGGCAGGCATTCCGGCGGCGGCCCGGATGCGCACCCAGGGTTTTGTGATGTTCACCATTGGACGCCCGGAAACCCAGCCGGGAATCACCCAGCCGGACGGGTGGCGCGGCAGGGCGGCCAAGATGCCAGTGGCGAGGCTGTTCAGATAAAGGACCTTCGGCCCGGTTTTGGAATCTCCGAGGGTGGCAATCCCTTTTTCGATGTCCACCTGGTTCCAGCGCAATCCGAGGATTTCGCCACAACGCGCGCCGGTCGCGATAAGAAGCCTGATGGCCGCGCAGGTGGCGGGCATGGCGGCCAGCGGGGCGGAATCGTCATTGTTTTCCGGGATGGGCTGGGAATCGGTTCCCGCGTGCAGGGTGTTCCAATTGGCCTCCGCTTCATCCAGGGTTTGCCACAAGCGGGAGAGTTGCGCCGGGGTCAACGAGCATTCCCGCGCCTTTTCCTTGTAGCGCCGGACGCGGGCGCATGGGTTCCCGGCGGCCTCGGGGCGGAATCCCTGCTCGATTGCGAAGTTGCATAGAGTGGAAAGCAGCGCCAGCGTCCGGTTGGCGAGATAGGGTTTGGCCTTTAGTCCGGCATGGAAACGCGCCACGTCCTCGCGGGCGAGTTCGCCGATTTTCTTTTCGCCCAGGGCGGGCAGAATCACCCGCTCGAAAAGCCACTTGTCATTGGCAACGGAACGGGGCTTTTTGCGCGCCGCCGCATAGTCGGAAAGGTATCGTTCGGAAAACTCACGCAAGGTAAGGGCAGCGGCGGCCTCTTCCTTGGCCACGCGCTTTTCCTCCACGGGATCAGAACCGGCGCGAATATCGCGGAGCAGTTCGGCGGCGCGTGCGCGTGCCTTTTCCACGGCAAAGAGTCCATAGCGCCCGATGGTGACGCGGTGGGAATGCCCGGCGGCGTCTCTGTAATATAAAACGAAACTTTTCGTTCCGCCCTTGGAAATCCGCAAGCCGAAGTTTGCCAGAACCAAATCCCAGACAAGCAGGTCCGCCTTGGGGTCCGGCAGGATCGAGTCGATCAGGCTTTTTGTGAGTTTGGCTCGCATGGTGAATATCCCTTTCGTTCCAGGAATTCCCGTCAAACGCTCCCTTGCGTAAGCAGGCGTCTTTGGGATTTTGGCTTTAGTCAGATTTCCCTCTGCGTAAGCACTGCGTAAGCAAAATATGCCCAACGCCGTCAAAAGAGATAGGAGCGCATAGGGGAGTGAATCAAGGGAAATCGGCGTCATTATGCGGAATATATGGGAACCGCTCGAAACTGGTCAAATAACATAAAAAGGCTGATTTTTTGACTACGGATCAGAAGGTCGGGAGTTCAAGTCTCTCCGGGCGCGCCAGTAAACTTCAGAAATGTCAATGGCTTGATAAAATGCCCCCGGAGAGAAACTTCGGGGGTTTTCTGCATGTGGCTTCATCGCGGGCCTTCTGAGATTGCGGAAAGTGGCGTCGCCGGCAGACGGGCGGCAAGTCATCGGCAAAGCCGCTCCATAGCGATTTCCGGCTCGACTCTCTTTCTCAAGGCCGCCATACATCCAATCGGCAAATGGGCGCGTGCATTCGCCGGGCGTCTTTCATTTCTGCGTGCCCGAAGCCCCCACAAGTTCGATGGACTGGAAGCCAGGAGCAAAGAATCCCGATCCCGATCTTCCACAAGCAAAGTCACAATGCCCGAAACACCCGACGCCATATCTTCCGATTCCGCCAACGTGGCAGCCGATTCCGCCAATGCCGCCGCCGCTTCGCCCGCATCCGCCGCGGCCAGTGCTTCCTATGCCGCTAATGATGCTGCCGCGCAAATTATCTCATGGACGGTTCATCCGCTCGTTGAGTGGCCGCGCCGGTCGTTGGGGCTGGCGCTGTTGTTCGCGGCCATTTTAGGCATCGTGTATTTTACGCTGCCCGGACCTTTGTATTTGATCGTCTCGGTTGGGGTGCTGTTTGGGTCGATGGGGCGGTTCTTCCTGCCCACGCGCTACACGCTGAGCGCCGAAGGAATCTGCGTGCGATTCGCCGGGGTGGCGCGCCGGTTTCCCTGGACGAATTTCCGGCGTGTCGAGGCCGGGCCGCACGGAGTGTTTTTATCGCCTTTCGAACGCCCAAACCGCCTGGAGAATTTTCGCGGACTCTATCTCCTTCTGGGCGCGCGCCGCGAGGAAGCCGTCGCCTATATCCGGGAGCGCCTTCATGTCCGCTGACAAACCGGATACCACGCCAGATTCCGCGCCGGGTCCCCGGCCGCCCGCCAAAACGGAAAGCAATGTGAATGCCCATGCGCATGGCACAACCAGCGCCATGGCGCATGGCAAGGCCGGCGCCCCCGCCCCCGCGCATAACGTCGAAAAGCGCGCCGGAGCGGATGACAGCAAGAAGGCGCGCAAAGGACTGCGCGCCTGGCTCGCGCACGCATTTTCCCTTGATCCGGGCTGGGATTTATCGCCCGAGGATCATGATCTGCTCAATCGAGTGGCAAAAAAAATCGTGGATCGCGGCCTGACAGGCCCCGTCCTATTGGCGCTGCAATCATTCAGTCCTCTGGGATTTCTAGGCAGCCAGGCGATGATTGCCCTTCAGCCATTTGCGGAATTGATAATCCCTGCGGGCGAATATGAACGCTGCACGCGGATTCTCGAACGCCGCGAAGGATTGGAACTCCTGATGCGCCAAATCGAATCGCTGGAAAACCAAAAGAAGAAATAAGGGATTTTTGCCACCAAAAAACGAAAGGAACGAAAAAGAAGAAGATATATTCTGTTTTCGTTATTTTCGTGCCTTTTGTGGTTAAAAAATATCCCCTCTCTCCCTCTTCCTATAGCAACACCGGTTCGAGCGAGATGGACAAATCGAGGTTGTCTTCGCCCAGGAAAGTATTAGGAAAAATCTCGCGGGCTTCCTCGACCAGTTGCGCTGGATTCGGCTCCATCGGGTTGATGTGGATCAATCCCAGGCGGCGCGCTTCCGACTCGCACGCCAGAAGCGCCGCGCCCATGGGCGTTCCGTGCGAGGCGCGCCGGGCCATGCTCTCTTGCGAAGACCGGAAAAAGGAGTCCGCCAGCAGCAGCCCGGCCTCGCGGCAGAATCCCGCGTGTTCGCCTGTGACGCACGTGTCCGCCAAAACCACAACCGAATCGCCTGCGCGATCCGTCAGGCGCAGCGCTGTGGCCCCGCACGACCGGTGCGGAACCTGTTTGGTCTCAATGAGCAATTCCGGCAATTCGACCTTCGGCGTCAGCGTGCGCGTTTGGGTCTGAAACGACAGTTCCGGCCATCCGCGCGGGAACATCGGCTCGGCGAACAGGCGCGCCACGACCTCCGCGGCCAGACTTCCCGCCGCCCACAGCGTTACCGAGTTCACATCCCCGCGCTCGAACATCCCCGGCAGCCAGGTCAGGCCCATTGTGTGGTCGATATGCCCATGCGTCAGGAAAATATCCAGGTGCGGCGGCAGCGTCATCCCATGCAGGCGCGAAATGCCCGATCCGGCGTCAATAATCACGCCATGTTCCGGCAAAAAAACACAAGTCGTCTGGCGTCGCGGGGTGGGGAAATGCCCCCCGGTTCCTAGGAGAACAACTCTCATACAACTCGATCCTTATTCTTATGGCACAGACAATCCGCGAACGGATCATCTGTATGTGAGTAATATGGCATCGCGGCTGCGTTGACACCGCAAAATGTGCGCGCGCTCCGAGAGAATTCTCAGCCCGGCGGCCAGCCCGTGATGCGAATCAACCAAGGGCGGCAACTAGACCCGATACGGCCATGAAAGGCCTTTGTCAAAAGGCCGGAACCGGGTCCAACGGCGGCTGAAATCTCTTGCGCTGGAAGGTTTCTCAATTTTAGACGGCTGCCTTTGCCGCTCGTATCAGAATGGCACAAAAAGCCCCGCCTGTGGCGCAAGAGCGCTCGCGACGTTCGACTTGTGCAATCTTCGTGCCGGGCGGCCAAATCAAGCCGAAATAGAAGCGCGCAGGCTCCTGTTTCAAACGCGCAAGCGGGCGCATCTCACTTTTTTTGTCCATCCGCAGGCGAAACCGCCACGTTTCTTT
>CAYUNT010000259.1:0-5477 GCA_964446285.1 uncultured Candidatus Sumerlaeota bacterium
GATCGAGAGGCTCCAATGGCGGCAGCGGCGGTGGCGGACGCATCGCTATCTACACCAATGATCTTTCCACAACCATCTCGCAAAAGTTGGATGTATCTCCCGGGCCATATCCGACCAGTGGCTTGGGTGAAGCAGGCACTATCGTCGTCCGCCCGCTGGGCGGATTGAGGATTCTGGGAATCACGCCGGGCGCGTTTGCGGTCCCGCCCGTCGATCATCTGGATGTGGCGTTCAACAACGCGATTGATCCGGCCACGTTCGCGGCGGCGGATGTGGCGATTCAAAACGCGCAGGGAGGGGCGATTCTGGTTTTCGAGCCGTTCGAGGACCTGGGCGGAAACGTCTGGCGCGTGCCATTCGCGCCGCAGGCGGACGAAGGCGTATATTCCGTCCGCATTGGGCCGCACATTTCGGGGGCCGATGGCAACGAACTCGATCAGGACGGCGATTTCACGGGCGGCGAGGAAGGCGATGATGTGTTCGCCGGGTCGTTCATGCTCGATGCCACCGCGCCGCGAGCACTGAGCAATGTCCCGTCGGGAACAGTAAGTTACTATGTCTCACAACTCGACGTAGTGTTTAGCGAGGAGGTTGCGCCTGCGTGCGAGTCCGCTGGCGGCACGGGCGGAAAATCGGACGGCGGCGCGCCGCTTTATACATTCACAGGGCCGGATGGGCCAATTGCGATTGCGTCGCTTGCGCCCGCGGATGCGGGGCGGACCAAGTGGCGATTCTCCTTCGCCGAGCAAACGCACTGCGGAACTTACACGCTCGATTTGCCCGCGTGTTTCCGCGACCGCGCGGGAAATCCCATGCCCGCGCCCTATCAGGGCGAATTCACAATCTCGTTGCCCGACCTGGTGATTTCCGCCCTGAACACCCCGCTCGATGTGCGGGCGCTGGACACAATCCCTGTGTCATGGCGCGTGGACAACGCCGGAACAAAAACCGCCCCGCGCGTCTATCAGGATCAGGTCTTTTTATCCGCCGACACCTTGGTGGACAAATCCGACAAACAATTGGCTTACTATGCCGCCGCAAAAGAACTCCTTCCGGGCGATTATTATCAGCGCGCAATTTCCGTTACTGTTCCTGAAGTGGCGGCCGGAACTTACTATATTCTTGTATTTACCGACGCGCAAAAAAAACTAACCGAAGCGGACGAAACCCCCGCCAGCAACGTGGCCGTCTCGCCGCCCATCAATCTTCGCGCGATCGACTACGGCGCCACAGTGCAGGCCGATGAACTCATAAACCTGATGGGGCCGCCGGTAGGATTGACGGGAACCACTTTCAAACTGGCCGACGGCGCGCCCGCCCCCAACGAGGCGGTGAAAGTTCGCATCCGGAAAGGACAATTCAACCGTTACTATTCTGCGACGAGCGATGACAATGGCCAATTCCATCTGGCGTTCCAGCCTCTGCCAAAGGAGGCTGGCTATTATCAAATCGCCGCGGCGCACCCCGAGAAAATCCTCAACGCGCCCAATCAGGGCGAATTTCAACTCGTTGGAATGAAAACCGATCCGGCCTCCATTGCGTGGCGCATTGTGCCGGAAACGCCAACAACGGGCGCGCTCACCTTGAAAAATCTGGGGGCGGTCCCTCTGACTGGCATTACGGCATCGACGGAATTCACGCCCGCCAACGTGGACGTTCAGGTGACTGTGGCGCCTGATCTGCCCGGCGATGGCTCCATCCCCGTGCACGTCCGCCTGCTGGCCGCCGACACCAGCATCAAGGAAAAGGCTTTCCAAATACACCTGACCAGCGCGGAAGGCGCGAAAGCCACCATCCTGGCGCGCGTCACTGTGCTCGAGGAGCGCCCGGAACTCGTTGCATCGCCTGCGTATTTGCGCGAGGCGATGCCGCGCGGCCTCCAGACGCTCGTGAATTTCGAGATCAAGAACGACGGCGGCGTGACGGCGCGCGGCATCGAAATATCCGTCCCCGAAGCGCCGTGGATTTCGCTCGTTTCGCCCGCGCAAATTACCGCGCTCGCGCCAGGAGAAAGTTACCAAGGCAGTTTGTCGCTTTTGCCCACGAACGACACACCGCTGGGCCAGATCGAGGGAAATATCAGCGTAACGGCGGTCAATGGCGACCCCTTGCGAATCCCCTGCCAGTTCAATTGCATATCGAGCGCCAAGGGCGACCTGACGGTGGCGGTCGAGGATGAATTGACCTACTTCGCCCCCGAAGCCCCGCGCGTTGCGGGTGCAACTGTCGTCGTGAAAAACGACCTCCACGAAGCCGTCGCCGAAGGTGAAACGAACACCTCCGGCACAATTACTTTCCGCGATCTCCCCGCCGGACACTACATGGTCGAGGTTCACGCGGAAAAGCATTCGAGCGTTCGCCGCACCACTGAAGTTCGCGCGGGAACGGAAAACACCCTGACCATTTTCACCACGCGCAGCTTCGTCACCTACACATGGCGCGTTGTCCCCACCGAAATCGAAGACCGCTATACATTCGTTGTGGAAACCACGTTCGAGACGTATGTTCCCGTGCCGGTGCTGACAGTTGATCCACCTTATATAGACCTGGATTTCTTCCCCGATGAGTTCCAGACGGATTTCACGGTGACTAACCACGGCCTGATCGCGGCGAAAAACTGCCTGGTCAGGGTTGTTGCACATCCAGACTACGAATTAATCCCGCTCACAGATGATTTGGGCGATATTCCGGCGAAGTCGTCCGTGATTCTGCCTGTGCTTTTGCGGAGAAAAACGGCGGCGCCGCCGCCGGATTCGAAGGCGGGCGCAGGTTCCGAAGGCGGACGTGCCACATCCGGCCTCTCGGATTGCAGCGTCAGCATGTCGCTCTTTACCACTTACAGTTATGAGTGCGGCGCCGACTGGAAAATGCACTGGGTTCCCGTGAATTTTTCACTGCCAACAATCGACTGCCCCGCCAAAGGAGTCCCCATCACCGTGTTCCCGCCGGAATTGATACCCCCCTCGGGCTACTGGGGCAATGGATGGGGTGGCGGCGGATGGGGAGGCACAGGCGATGGTGTTGCAGAAGACGAATCCTGCGACCCATGTAAAGATGCGATAATTAAACAGCTGGCGGAATGCCTGCTTGGCTATATCCCGTTGAATTGTGCGCAAGGCATTGGCAAGGCAATACGCGACACGATTATGTCCTGCTACACTGGCGATCCGAGTTTTGCCGGATGCGCGATTGGCGCTGGCAGCGCTGCCGGCAGCGCTATTGTCGGATGCCTGTCCAGTACCACCGCTGGCGCGGCCTATAATACTTTCTGGTGCATTTATAATATCTACCATGCCTGCGATGGCATTCCGCTAGGTCCTCCCGGCAAAAAGAGAGCAACCTCGGGCGCCGCAGGCGTGAGTTGGACTACACCCGCCTGGCACAACGCGCTTCCCTCGAATCTGCGCGACGCCCTCCAGAAACTGGGCGCGGCGGGACAACGCTACGGAACAATGCTCGATTTGTGCGACTACATCCTGGGGTCTGATTCCTGGCTGGGCGTTGGGATGGAAGATGTTGGAGACACAGGCCAATTGGCGCTTGCATTTTTCGGCGGACCCGCTTCCGCCGATTCCGACGGCGGCTATCGCGTCACGGATGCCGAGCGGGCGGAATTTCTTTCTCGCACCATTCCACCCAGTCTTGGCTCAGGCCCGCCCGAAAAACTCGTCGAACGCTGGAACCGCACAATCGACTACTATGAATTGGGCATCATCAACCAAGCCGATGTTCCGCAAGGCTGGAGCACGGACTTCATCGCTTATGATGTTCTGAAGGCCAAAGCGAACGCCCTCGCCGATGCCGAAGAAGCAGCCCAGGCGGAAGGCCGCACCGATGGAAAAAGAAAAGTCCAGGCGGAAGGCTACGCCAGTATTTTCGACAACATAGCCGGCGCAAGAGACAACCTGTCAGGCACCCTGACGGCCGAGCCGCCGGGCGTTTGCGCGCGCGTCCGCGTCCGCATCGAGCAAGAGGCAGTGCTCACACGTTCGGCCTTCAAGGCCACGCTCGAACTCAACAACAATGGCGACACGGAGAGCATTCACCATGTGCGGGTTCAGTTGAAAGTGAGCGATGCGTATGGCTCGCCGACCATGTCGCGCTTCTTTATTTCCGCGCCCGCGCTCAAAGGATGGAGCGACGTGGATGGCGGCGGACAGGTCGGACCTGGCGAAACCGGCGTCGCCGAATGGACGATCATTCCGGGACGCGCCGCCGCGCCAGACAAGCCCGCGCGATACCTCGTCAGCGGCGAACTCTCCTACGTCGTCAACGGATATGTCATCATCCAGCCGCTCTATCCCGACTCAATCTGGGTCTATCCCGATCCGGTGTTGAATGTGGATTATTTCCATGAGCGGACTGTGTATTCGGACGATCCATTCACCGAGGATGTGGTGGAGCCGACGGTGCCCTATTCTCTGGGGATCATGATCTCGAATACGGGCGGCGGGACGGCGAAGAAACTGCGCATTGCATCGGCCCAACCGCAGATTATCGAAAACCAAAAGGGCCTGCTGGTGCATTTCCAGATCATCGGCGCGCAACTCGGAACCAAACCCGTCGCGAAATCACTCACGATAGATTTTGGCGACATCGGTCCCAGCGAACACAAAACCGCCCGCTGGGTGATGACGTCGTCGCTCCAGGGTGAATTCCTTGATTACAGCGCGAGTTTCGAGCACGGCGACGAACTGGGCGGCCTGCAAACCTCGCTCTTTGACCAGGTGGCGATCCACGCCCTGGTTCATACAGTGCTGATCGACCGCCCCGCAAACGATCAAATGCCAGATTTCCTCGTGGATGACGTGCTGGACGCGCAGGGGTGGCCAGACACGTTGTATTCGAGCGAAGGTTTCAAACTGCCGGTGAATCCGGGCACGGGGCCGGCCATCGACGCGCCGCCTGGCCCCAAACACCTCACTGTCCGCCTGACGGCCAACATGCCCTCGGGATGGGCTTACCTGCGCCTCAACGATCCGGCGGGCGAGGGAACCAAATACCGCCTCAGCCGCGTTGTTCGCTCCGATGGCCGCGAAGTCCCGCTCGATTGGAACGTTTGGAGCACGCACCGCTGGGACCGCACCGGCCCGCTTCCCGTCCGCGAGGATTTCCTCCATCTTGCCGACTTCAATTCGACGGGTGATTATACGCTCTATTACGAGGAAACCACTCAGCGCGATTTGTGGATGGCCTACTGATACCAAATTCCCCAAGATGCTGTGCCATATTGTTCCCGCCTGCAAATAGGGTTGCAGGCAAATGGGATCAGAATCATCAGCCTGCTTTGAGCAGGCTCTTCTTTGCCCCATGCTTGAGCATGGGGGGATGGAGGCAGTTTTTCTTTACAAGCAGGCTTCAGCCTGACTTGCCCGCATCGCTTCAGCATGATGTTTTTAGGCAGGCCCGGCCTCGAGCCATCCCTTATACCAATTTCCCGTAATTCTGTTCCCTGAATTTGCTCTGAAGGAGCAAAA
>CAYUNT010000260.1:0-5446 GCA_964446285.1 uncultured Candidatus Sumerlaeota bacterium
GAACGCTATATCCTCCAATCCCTGCTAATCATAGAAGGTTTACGGAATTGTCCTGCCTGAGAATCTTGGACGGGACGTTCAGGCCACCGGAAATCTTGGGCAAGATGCCCAAGCCACCAGAGGTTTTCGGATCGGCTCTTAGGCAAACTCCTGTCCGTGGGAGGTCTTCTTGCAAGTCCTTTCCACCCTTCTGCTTTCCATCTCTTTACGCGCAACTCACAGCCCACAACCTGCGACCAAGTCCAATAGTCCCCTGCGTCCTTTGAGTCTTTTTGTTCTTTTTCCATCGCGCGGCGCAGGCAGAGCGTTCTTTAGAGTAGCGCGCCTATCCCTGCCTGTCTTATGAATGAGAAGGCCTTGCGCATTAAGGCCGCCATATATTTTTCTCTTTTCCTTGGGCGTTTTCGATCTCCATGCGGCTTTTACAGCGATACATCCTCCGAGAACTCTTCTGGCCCACTGTCGGCAGTCTGTTTTTTTTCACGGCGTTGATGCTGATTATGCGCCTGTTCCGCCTGACGGATATGCTTCTTCAAACAGACATCCGCGGCTCGCTCCTCCTGGAATTGCTTGGGATTTTGACGATGTCGCTCCTGACGGTGACAATCCCGATGGCGATTTTGCTCGCGACGATGATTGCCTTCGGGCGCATGGCGGCGGAAAACGAAATCCTTGCCGTGCGGGCGGCGGGGCTGAGCCTTTGGGCGGTTTTCCGGCCTGTGCTTATGGGAGCGGCGGCCGTCTCGGTGGCGTTGATGATTCTGAACGCCTCGTTTGTGCCCGGATTGTTCCGCGGCGCGGCGCGGCTTTTGCGCGATATCCGCTTTGATGCGATCACCAACCTTCAGCCGCAAACCTTCTATACCGATCCGCAATTGCGCCTGAGCGACTATAACCTGGCGCTTTACTACGAAACCCGCGAAGACATCGAGCGGACACCCGATCAGATGATCCTCGGCATGAAGGAAATCGCTTTGCAGCTGGTCTCGCGCAAGGCGGACAAGGACGATTACCGCGAAACGCTTATCTTCGCCCGCCGCGGGAAAATCATCGGCGACCACCGCACCAAGGCAATTTCCATCGTGCTCGAAGACGGCACCCTTCTGCCGCTCAACCGGTCCGATCCGCAAGAAAGCATCACGGTCGGATTCGGGCAGATGACCAAGATGATTCAGGGAGAGATGCGCGAAAGAGTGCGCATGGGCGAAATGGCGCGCAACATGACGCTGGGCGAATTGCTCACATGCGTAGCCAGTCCGCCCGCCTCTCCGCCTCCCGCTGGCGGAAAGCAGCCCAAGGAATGGCGGGCCTATTACACGCAGGTGAATGAATTAATCTTGCGCTTCTCGCTCCCGCTTTCGTGTGTTGCGTTTGTGGCCATCGCCATGCCGCTGGCCATTGCCGTGCGCCGCGGGCAAAAAAGCATCGCCTTCGCCATTACCTTCGTCCTGATGTTTCTCTACTACACCATGTTCGACTACGGCGAGGCGCTCGGCGAACGAGGCCACACCATCGGATGGCTGTTGATCGTGTTCCCCAATATCTTGATTGGCGCAATCGGGGGGTGGCTGATGGTGCGCGCGGTAAAGAGGTGAGGGGAGAACTGAGGGTTGTGAGTTGTGAGTTGTGAGTTGCGGGTTGGGAACTGGGAGCGGGAGGACGCGCGGCGGAATCGGGGACTTCGCGAGATGAACAATGAGAAAGGCGCACGTCCATGGGCGAACTCATCGAGGAAGTCATTCTGGCGGATGGGCGGCGGATTACGCTGCATCGCGGCGACTTGACACTGGAAAACGTGGATGCGATTGTGAATGCGGCCAATTCACACCTGGCTCATGGCGGCGGCGTGGCGGGCGCCATCGTGCGGCGCGGCGGCGCGGAGATTCAGCGCGAAAGCGACCGCATCGTGGCCCGCGATGGCCCGGTGGCCGCGGGTGGCGCCGCTGTTACGGGACCTGGGAAACTGTCGTGCAAGGCGGTGATCCACGCAGTCGGGCCGCGATGGGGCGAGGGAGAAGAAGACGACAAACTCCGCCGCGCCATTCGTTCGAGTCTCGAAGCCGCCGCCGAACGTTCTTTTGCCGTCATCGCATTTCCGGCCATATCGAGCGGCATCTTTGGATTTCCCAAGGACCGTTGCGCGCGGATTTTCTGGGAAGCAACGGCGGATTGGCTGCGCGCGCATCCGGGCGTTTCGATCCGCGAAGTGCGTTTTACGCTGATCGACGATCTTGCCATCGATCACTTCCGCCGCGCCTGCGAGGAATGGAAAGCGGGCGATTCCGCGTAATGACGAAATAATCTTATTCCAACAGGCCCATTTTATCTTTTGCCCCTGCCCAATGCCGATGAACACTCCTTCCCCTTCCACCAGCGAACCGCCCGAAAGGGCCGAATTGCCCGTTCGATCTGCCGAACCGCTTCTGTCTTCGGATTCCGAGCCGGTGTTCAGCGTGCGCAATTCCGCGCTAGACACAGAACTCGGCGACTCCACGCCAGAACGGGAAGTCCCCGATGGCGGCGGCGGCGGCGCCGGTGTTATTGTGGCCGATCGCCGCGACGCAATGCCCGAGGACGAACCCTCCGCGCCGCCGTTCCGCCTTGCCGCGAAACCCTCCGCGCCGTGGCGGTTTGGATTGCTTGTGGCGGGACTATTGTTTGCCGCGCTTTATTTTCACAATCTCGCGTCCCATCCATTCCATCTGAATCGCATGTATTATAGCAATGAGGCGTCCGTTTCTGCCCCCGCCCTCCTTGCGGGATTGCCCGCCGCCGCCTCGACCGCCTCGACCGCCTCGGACGAGGACCGCGAGAGCGTCTGGCAAGGCGGCTGGCGCGGAGGCGAATTTGCCTCGATTGGCGCGGCGGCGCTCGTCGCCGCGCGTTCGGACGGCAATTTGCCTTTGTATCCCGAGGCCGCGCCAAAGGATTACGCCGCATGGAAATCTTGGTTTCGCGCCGCCGCCCAGTTGCAGGGAGTAAATCTGCCTGTGGCGGTCGAACCCTTCACCGCTCCGCCCATCGCGGCGGCTCTGCTGGTCCCCATCCTGCCCGCGGCAATCAAGGAACAGCCAAACGCCGTGCCGGGAACGGGCGCAGGCGCGGGGACATCCACAGGAACAGGCGCGGCAACAGGCCCGGAGGCCCGCATATCCCTCGCCTTGCGCGCGGCGGAGCGTGCCGCGCCCGGGATGGCTTTTGCGCTCTGGGGATTGTGCATGGCGGCGGCATGGGCGGCCTGGGGGCGCACGGGCTGGATCGAGTGGATTGGCACGGCGGCCCTGGCGGCGATGAATGTCCCGCTCCTGCTCGCCGGACCGGGATTGCTAAGTCCGGCGCTGCTCGGCGCGTGCCTGATCGCTGCGTCGTTTTTATTGCTGATGTCCGGGTCCGAACCGCTTTTTTACGCCTTGCTGGCCGCGCCCATCATGGCGGCAGCCCTCTTGAAAAGCCCTGGAATTGGCTCAGGAATGTGGGGAACGGCGGCGCGAGTGGCGTTCATCGCATGCATCGCCTGCGCGCTGACAGTGTCGTTTCTGGCGATGCTGCGTTCGTGGAGCGTGCCATCGGCGGCGCTGCTCGCGGCGGGCGCATTTCTGGTGATGTGGAGATGCGCTGGCATGGGCGCGGGCGCGAGTTTCGCGGCTGCTTTGCTGCTCGGCGTGCTGTATTGGTTCCTGATCGCGCATCCGGACTGGGCGTTCGGACTCCTTTTCGCGCTGGCGATCTTGCTGAAGCCAATCCTCGCGCTGGCTGCGCCGTGGCTGCTCTGGCGCGGACGCTGGCGCGCGGCGGCGGCCACTGTGGCTTTCGCCGCGCTGTGGATCGGCGCAAGCGTGGCGCTTGTGGGCGGCCAGACCTGCTCACGCTATATTCGCGTGGTTCTTCCCTGGGCCGCGCGCGGCGACGCCGATTCCGAAAATCAATCGCTCCCGGCGCTCGTCCGCCGCGTCCTTGAACCTTCAACATCGGGCGTTTCTCAATCCGCCACCTCCGCTCCTCTTATCCCAACTCTCAACTCACAACTCGCAACCCACAACTCCCAACTCCCAACTTTTTCCCTTCCCCACTCGCCCGCCCCGCCGTCCGTGGCGCAGGCCATGCGCGCCGCCTCGCTCGGCGTCATTGTAGCCGCCTATCTGTTGATTGGGATTTTGATGCGCCGCAAGGCCTCATCGCCGAGGATCGCGCTCGAATTCGGACTGCTGATCGCCGCGGCGCTCGCCGCTTCGCCGCTGACGGCGCGCCACGAGCATGTGATGTTGCTTCCCTTGTGGGTGGTTTTGTTTGCGGCGCTCTTGCGCGGACTCGAAGGCTGGCGGCGCGTGGCCGGACTCGCGCTGTTTGCCGCCGGGTGGATTCTTTACGCCTCGTGGATTCCGCCCGATCCGGCGCTTCGGCCCTTCTGGTATCATCTGCTTTCTTCCGGCCCCGTGGTGGCGCTGGTTCCGGCGGTGCTGCTGATTCTGCTGGTTCACGGCCCGGCCGCCCCGAAGGGAGAAGCGTCCGCCGCGCTGGAAGAGGCGGCCTTCGAAGAATTCCCGCCCGCGTCATGCGCCCGCCCGGCCATTCATTCGGATGCACTGCCATCCTAAAGAAAAGAGGTGGCAATGAAAACGCCCGAAAACGAAGACCGGGATTCGCGCCTGCGGGGCCGGACGGCGCTCGTCACGGGCGGCGCGCGGCGAATCGGACGCGCCATTGCGCTGGCGCTTGGACGCGCGGGCGTGAATGTGATTGTGCATTATGGCCATTCCGCGCGCGAAGCCGAAGATACCGCGAATGAAATCCGCGCGATGGGCGTCCGGGTCTGGACGCTTAGGGCTGATTTGAATTCAACGGCGGAGGCCGAGGGGCTTTTCGCCCGCGCGGCCGAGGCGATTGACATCCTGGTGAATAACGCCTCGATTTTTCCGCAAGGACGCATCACAGACGTAACGGCGGAAAATCTCGCGGAAAACATGCGCGTCAATGCCTTCGCCCCACTGGCGCTCAGCCGGGCGTTTGCCGCGCAGGGCCGACCCGGACACATCCTCAATTTGCTCGATGCGCGCATTGCCGATTACGACCGCGAGCATGCGGCATATCATCTGAGCAAACGGACGCTTTTCGCCCTGACACGCATGATGGCTGTCGAGTTTGCGCCGCTCGTGGCCGTGAACGCCATTGCGCCCGGCCTTATTCTTCCGCCCCCGGGCGAGAGCGACGCCTATCTCGAACGCCTGGCGCACACGAATCCGCTGCAACGCCACGGCTCCGTCGAAGAAGTGGCCGAGGCCGCTCTTTTCCTGTTATCGAGCGAATTTATCACCGGCCAAGTTCTATTTATCGACGGCGGGCGGTTCCTCGACGGGAACATGTATGGATTGTAGGCACTGCTTGGCAAACCAATAATACCATTTTCCTTTGATTCTGTTCCTAATCGCCTGTCACGGTTTTCGCGAGA
>CAYUNT010000261.1:0-5442 GCA_964446285.1 uncultured Candidatus Sumerlaeota bacterium
AGAATTACGGGAAATTGGTATTATTACTCATTGGATCGGCCTGGAAGACCTCCTTAAGATAAAGGCCAGCATAGACCATCCACGGCACCAGGAAGATGCGCGCATCCTCAGGATGGTAATGAAGAAACAAAAAAAGCGCTGAATGCCCTATTTCAGAAAAACCCGCATACTGATGGGCACAACAATACGGCTCTGCATTTCGAGCGGCGGTTCCGGGCGAAGCTCGATTTAGCGAATTTGTCTCTCACATGTGAGGGAAGGATTGGATGGCCAGCGCCCGGTCGATTTTTTCGAGCGCCGCCAGCCGTTGCGGTTCGGGCAGCTCGCGCAAAGCGATCAACGGCAGCCGCAAGTCTGTCTCGAAAATGTGGTGCAGCGGAATGGGATTTTTCACGCCAAACACCGCCTGCACGCATGGAAGCAAGGCGTTTTGCAGCGCCTCCGCCTTGGCCCATTCGCCCGCCAGGCACAATTCCGTCAGGCGCTGGAACTCGCGCGGCCAGCGGTTCGCCGTCGCGGAAATCACGCCTGTTCCGCCCCGGCGCATGATCTCGAACACCAGATGATCCTCGCCCGAGAGTACGGCGAAATGATTGCGGTCCGTGCCATCCAGAATCGCCTGGATTTGCTCCAGATTGCCCGACGCCTCTTTGATGCCGATGATATTGGGATGATGCGCCAGGCGGATCACTGTGGCCGCTTCCAGGTTCGATGAGGTGCGCGAGGGCACGTTGTAGAGAATGACCGGTTTGCGATGCTCGCCGGCCAGTTCGGCCACGGATTGAAAGTGGCGCACCAGCCCTTCCTGCGGCGGATTGTTGTAGTATCCCGTTACGTGCAGAAGCGCATCCACGTCGGCGCGCCCCCGCATCCCCCGCGACAGATACCCTCCCTCCCGCGCCGCGTCCGCCCCCGCGCCGGCGATGATGCCAATCTGGCGCCGCCGCCCCGCCGCGTAGCCGCGCGCGTAAATCGAACCTTCCGCCACAAGGTTGATGTGCTCCTCGTGGGTAAGAGTGGCCGATTGCCCCGTCGTCCCCGCGATTACGATTCCCGCCACGCCGCCGTCGATGATGCCTTCGACAATCTGATGCCACTTGGGCTTGTCGATGACCAGCTGGGACCCATCGTATTTCATTGGGGTGATGACGGCCGCAAAGCAGCCTTTCAAATCGCGCGCGGTAATCATGGATATTCGAGCCTCCTTGGAGCCTATTCGAATACTACCGGTGGCTTGGACGTCCCGTCCAAGATTTTCCTCGGATTTTCGGACAGGCTCATATTGCGGCAACGTCCTTCGCCGCTTGAAGGCGGAAACATACGTCCGCAAAGTGCGGCATCAAGCGAAACTTGGAATTGGCAAAAAATAAAACGCTTCAGCAGCCATTAACAGCGATTCATTGCCTAACGCCCAGACGAGATGGCATACCAATGCGCATCTTCAGAGGCAAATGTCCCCTAGGTCGCATAGGTCCCATTCGTCCCATACAGGTCTTTTTTGCACTATTCATAGGAATGCTCTTTATCCGGGAAGGTGCGGTCGCGCACGTCGCGGCACCAGTGGCGCATGGCGCGCAATGAGGTGCCGTGAAGGTCGGCGTATTTTCGCACAAATCGCGGCGGCTCCGTGGTCAATCCGAGCAGATCGTGCAGCACGAGCACCTGGCCGTCGCACTCGACTCCCGCGCCAATTCCAATGGTGGGAATGGTCAATTCGGCCGTGATGCGCGCCGCCAGATCGCGCGGAATCGCTTCGAGCACAATCGCAAATGCCCCGGCCTCTTCCTGGATTTTCGCGCGCCGCACCAGCATATCTGCATCTTCCGGCGCGCGGCCCTGCACGCGGTAGCCGCTCGTTGCGTTGACCGATTGCGGGAGGAGTCCGATGTGGCCCATCACAGGGATGCCGCATTCGACAAGGCGCCGCGTGATGTCCGCGATGAAGTCGCCGCTGCCTTCGACTTTGACGGCCTGCGCGCCGCCTTCCTGGATGAGCCGTGAGGCCGAACGCAGCGCCTCTTCCGCGCTGACCTTGTAACTCATAAAAGGCATGTCGCCGACCACAAAGGCATGGCGCACCACGCGGCTTACGGCGGCGCAGTGATGCACCATGTGGTCGAGAGTGACGGGGATCGTCGTCTCGAAGCCGAGTTGCATAATCCCCACCGTGTCGCCCACCAGAATGATGTCCACCCCGGCTTCATCCTCAAGCGTCGCGAAGGCCGAATCGTAGGCGGTGAGCATGACGATGGGGCGCTTTTCGCGCTTGGCCTTCCACAGGTCGGCAATGCGCACGCGCCGCGTTGGGGCGATGCGCTGGCCTTCCATCGAATACGAACGCCCAATCGCCGCCGAGAGCGGTTCCGGCTCGGGTTTGGGTTCCGGTTTGCGTTGTGTGGATTTGTCTTTCTTGGTCATTTTCGTCATCCGGGTAGTAGAAGTGAAATACTAGCGAGTCAATCACCACAAAGGCACAAAGACACGAAGGTGTTATTGGTTCGCATGATGCAAGGCCCCTATTCCTTTTTTCTTTGTGTCCTTGTGTCTTCATGGTTTTCTTGCGCGTTATCGAAACCCATGCGCGCGCCTGCCAATTGCCCGCACGCCGCGGCGATGTCCGGCCCTTTTGAGTAGCGCACCGTGGCGGTGAAATTGCGCGCCGCCAGATACTCGCCAAAAGCGTTGATGCGCTCATCGGGCGGGCGCCGGAAAGGCAGCGCGGGGTTCTCATTGAACGGGATCAGGTTGATCTTGCACGGCATTCCGCGAAGCAACTCGGCCAGGCGGCGCGCGTCTTCCGATGTGTCGTTCACGCCGCTGAGGAGCACATACTCGAACGTGATGCGCCGCCGTTGCGTGAGCGGATACTGGCGGCAGGCCGCCAGCACGTACGCCAGCGGGTATTTGCGTGAAATCGGCATAATGGCGCGGCGCGTTTCTTCGTCCGTGGCGTTGAGCGAAATCGCGAGTTTCACGCCGAGTTCCGATGCGCCAAGTTTTTCCAGCCCCGGCAAAATCCCAACGGTCGATACCGTGATGCGCCTCGGCGAAAAATCCGCGCCATCCGGCTGAATCAACAGACGCAAGGCCGCGATTACGGCGTCCGCGTTCAGGAGCGGCTCGCCCATGCCCATGAGCACGAGGTTGCGCAGCGGATGCGGATCGCCGCGCTCCTTCAGGTAGCGCCGCGCCCAAAGCGCCTGATCGACGATCTCCGCCGCGTCGAGATTGCGCCGCAGCCCGACCAGGCCCGTCAGGCAAAACGCGCACCGCAGCGGGCAGCCCACCTGCGACGACACGCACAGCGTCCAGTAGTCCTCGCTTGGCATCAGCACGCATTCGATGGCGAGTCCATCTTCAAGCGCTAGGAGGAACTTGACCGCGCCGTCATTTTCGCCGCGCGTTTCGTCGAGCGCCTCCACGACGCCGCCCCATCTGTAATTTTGTTCGAGGAATTCGCGCACCGCCGCCGGGACGTTTTTCATTTCGTCGAACGACCGCGCGCCGTGGCGAAACACCCACTGAAAGACCTGCTTCGCGCGCCATGCCGGAAATCCAGCGCGCTGCAACGCGGCCTGGAGGTCGATCAGTGGAGTTTCTCGAAGCGCCGGGCGTTTGCCGTTCATAAAAGATACACTTTCCGTCCGACTTATACGGTGCCAGACGCGCAATCTTCTTTCAGGGCGCGCGCCTGCCTTTCCATCTCCAGTATCTATTGTGACCGCCCGGCAGGTCAATCCCGCGTCCATTTGGCCGCGCATCGCATTGATATTTTCAACATAAAATGGAGAGCGTCTCATTAGGTTCCATATTCAAAAAGCACTGCCGGGCGAATTGGCGCAGGCGGGTTTCAGTTGCCTGAATCGGGCGCGGGGAGTAGGAGTGCAATTGTCTGGAACCGGCGCTTCCCCGCCCGGACGAACCGGCTTGCCGCCCGGCTCGTTCGCAACAGATTGTTTCGTTGGGGAAATCATAACCATGAAAAGCGAATATGGCCGCCGCCGTGGCTTGTTGATGCACAGCGAGGTCAAGGGCAACGGCGCATGGCGCGCCGCCGCACGCCCAGCTGCCTCATCGTTTCCTCCTGCATCGTTTCCCGCCACGTGGTTCGCCGCCGCTGTGTGCCTGGGGATTTTCACCCTGTCGATTTGCGCGGGAGGCGCGTATGGCATCTCCACTTCGTCCTCCCCCTCCTCCGCGCCTGCCGCAACAAAGAACGCTTCCGCCTCGGAAAAATCCGACGACTCCCGAAATATCTCGGTGGGGGTTGAGGCGTCCTCAGGCGCCGCCGGAACCGCGACGGTTCAACAAGCCTCGGCCAGCGATGTGATCGCCCTGCCGCAGGACGAGACGGTGGAAAACGCGGCGCTGTTTGTTGGGATTGGGAAATTCGACGAGCGCTCGAATCTGCCCGATTTGCGCTTCACGCTCGACGATGCGGTAGCGCTGGCTCATATAATGATTCTGGAACGCCATCTTGTGGCGCCCGAGCGCGCCCGTGTGGCCCTGGGCGGCGAACCCTTTTCCGAAAAAGGGAAAAAGGCCCTCCAGGAACTCAAAGACGCAAAAGTGCCAGTGCTTTCCGGCAGAAAAATCGACATCCTCGACGCGCTGACGGAAGTGACGCGCATGGCGTCGCACCCCAACGCGATGCTGATCGTCGCTATCGACACGCATGGATTTGAGGAAAAAGGAATCGCATACGTGATGCCCTCGGATGGGCGCCGCCATCTGCTTTCTTCGACGGGCATTCCGCTCGAAACCGTAAAGAGCATGATGCGCGAATCGCAGGCCAATAAACGCCTGCTGATTATCGACGCCTGCCGGGAAAGGCCCGAGGGCGAAACGCGCGGCGATGAGTTGATGAAAAAGTCGTTCATCGACGCCTTGGCGCAGGCCGAAGGCATGATGACCATCGCTTCGTGCGGCGTCGGGCAGTTGTCGTGGGAGTCGTCCGAACTCGAGCACGGCGTATTCACGCACTTTTTGCTCGAAGGTTTGCGCGGCGAGGCGGGCGCGGACCCGCGCGGATTCATTACGCTCGGCAATCTCGCGGAATACGCCGGGAGCCAGACGCGCACATGGGTAAAGAAAAACCGCCAGGCGGATCAGCAGCCGTGGTGCGAGGGCGGCGAGCAATCGCGCACGATTCCCCTGGCCATTTCCGCCGAAGCAAAAAAGCAATACGAGGAGTTCAAGCAGAAAAAGGAGCACTTGAAGACGGTGCTGCGCCAGCGCGCGGATTTCGTGAATATCACCGGCGAGATGATAAAGGAAATAGAGGGAATTCTTGAAAATCTGGGTCCGGATGCGGGCAAGGAACTGATCGAGCGGCTGGAATGGCTCGAGCAAAAGCCAACTTTCGCCAAGGATTTCGCGCGATGGTGGCGCGAGGACGGCCGTCCGCAATATGGGCTGAAACTTCCGCCCACGCCGACGCCT
>CAYUNT010000262.1:0-5433 GCA_964446285.1 uncultured Candidatus Sumerlaeota bacterium
AATATGTTGGGAGGTGTGGGTTGGGAGTTGTGGGTTGGGAGTTTGGGGTTGGGAGTTGTGGGTTGGGAGCGAAGAGAGTTGGGAGGGGGAAGTGATGAACTGGGAGTTGGGAATTGTGGGCGATAGGCGGACGAGCGGGATGGAAATATCATTGCTGGCCATATCCAGCCAAAAGGGAGGTTCCCATTTCCCTGTCAGTGTTTTATATCCGCTGTGAATCACCTGGAACCGTCCTTCATCTTCTTCGCTCACAACCCACAACTCCTGACTATTTTCTTCACTCACAATTCACAACCCACAACCCACAATCCACAACTCACAACCTATCGTGTCTTCTTTTTCGCGCGGCGTTTGGCTTCGAGCAAACTGCCCGTGAAGCCGCCTTCACCTTCGCCGGGCGGGGCTTGCGAACGGTCGCGCGCGCCGGATTCGGATGGGGCGAAGGTTTCTTTTCCGCGATGCCGGACAGGTCCCGCTCCGGGCGGCGGAGGTGGCGCGCCGAACACTCCGTCTCCAGAAGGTGAACCCTCTGGTAGTTGCTGAGCGGCGTGATCCAGTTTTTCTCGAAGCGCGGCGCGCGCTTGCGCCTGGCGTTCGCGCCATGCATGAAGGTCTCGACCGCCGCCGGCATCGGGCGCTGCCGCAGCCCCGGCCGGAGCCGCCGACTTAGGAGATGGCTTGCCTTTCGCCGGCGCCTTGGCCGCTTTCGCTCCCACCGCGCCAGTCTGGGCGCCCGTCCCCGCCGCCTCGCCGCCCCCCTCGGCCTCATCTTCCGCAGGCCGTGTGGCGCGCGCCTTGGCGTCTTTCAGGGCAGACATGCGCATCGTTTCGTCTGCCTCTGTGCGCGCCGGGCGCAACGACCCGAGAATCGCGCTCGATTTCGCCGCCGTCCACCCCCACACCGCGCCCCAATCCACAAATACACGCCGCATGAAGATGTCCACGGGGATCAGCACCAGCCCAATCCACGCGAACAGCGGCCACAGAGGCGTGGGCCGTCCGCCCGAAGGCAGGTTATGCACGAAAGGATTGTATTCATCGAGTTTTTGAACCAGTTGCCCGCCGCTTTCCGAGGCTATTCGTTCGATCAGCGCGTCGTTCGAGCGGCTCACCTGGTATTCGGGCGAATAACTCAACGCCGCCCCGCCCGTCAGAACTTGAACCTGATCGCCTTTTTTCGTCGTCAGGCTCACCATGTATGTTCCCACCTCGGTGGCGGGGAAAGTCGCTTCGTAACGGCCCGGGGCCACTTGGCGGACGCTGAGCGGTTTGCCCTCGACACGGTCCGCCGACTGCACAACCACATTGCCGTCAAAATCGAGAAAGTTCTCGAAATTGCCCGCATCGTCCAGCGCATCGATGATGACCGTTCCGCGCCCGTTGCTGATGTCTGTTTGAATCTGGTAATTGGCCGAAGAGGTCTCGCGCATCGACCAGCGGACCACCTGCGCCCAGAACTTGGCGAAATTGCCCCAGCTCACCCAGTCCGCCGCCCATTTGTTTTTCGCATCCGAGGTGAACGCCACCGTCTTGCCCAGACCATAGCGCCAATGCGCCAGAACCGGTTCCACTTCGGTTTCGCTGCTATCCGGGCTGACCTTGGTGGTGGTGGCCAGGGCCAGCGTCGCGAGTTCGCCCTTGGGCGTAGTCACCACATGCCCGCGCAACGTCGGATAGCCCCCATCGATGCCCGTGAGGGCTTCGGAATACTGCGTCACTTCAGGCTTAAAGGCCTGTTCGGAGATGAGCGAGCGGCGGACGATTGTGGCTTCCTTGACGAAAATTCGCGGCAACTCGGTCGAGGATTTCGGATAATAGAAATTTCCACCGCCCCAGTAGGCCAGCGCCCTCAGATTGTCGGCGCTGCTCGGGTCGTGCGGGGCGATGGCGACCGTCGAGATCGAGATGCCTTCGTCGCGGATATTGTTCGCAAGGCGCTGATTGGGCGGGGCCGGGTCGCCGTCGCTGATGACGACAATGTGCTTGGCCTGCGTCTTGACGCGTTTGAGTTCCTTGTAGGCCATTTCGAGTGTGGGGTCGAACGTGGGCATGTCGCTCGGCTGGACACCCCGAATAATCGAGCGCATCCGGCGTTTGTCGCCCGTTTGCTGAAGCCCAGGCTCCCAGGCCCAGTATTCCCCCCACCCGCCGCCGCCCAGCGATCCCGTGGAAGACGCCCCATAATACAGCAGCCCGAAAAAGTCCTGGCGCGAAAGAACATTGAGCGCCGCCACCGAGACCTCGCGCGCCCAGGTGTTTCCCGCCGGGATTTCGCATGTGTGCAACACGATCACCATCGCGCCGTTGGGCAGCACTTTCTTTTGCTTGATGTCCATCGATACGGGCAGAACTTTTTCGATGGGCGAATCCTGGTAGCCGCCCGCGCCGAACGAGTTTTCGCCGCCCACCATGATGAACCCGACGCCAAGCGAGTGGACGGCCTGCTCGATCATCTGCATCTGCGAGGCGCTCATATCCGAGGCGGGCACGTTCGAGAGGATGAGCGAATCGAAACTCTGCAAATCCTGGAGGGTCTGCGGAATCCCCTCGGGGCCGGCCATCGTGACGTCGATGTCCTGCAACCGCAGCGCCGGGAGAAGGTGGTTCACGCCCGTCAGATCGCCTTCGATATAAAGCACGCGCGGGCGCGATTTGACGTAGGTGAATCCCGTGGCGGTGTTGTTTTCGGGACGCGCGTCGTTCGGCGCTTCGATTGTGGCGCGGAACGTGTGGAACCCGCCCTGGGAGAGGCGGCGCGGCATCACAAAGACGTTCTTTTTACCCGCGATGAGGTCCACCTTTTGTTCCGCCACCAGCGCTTCCGAATGCTCGCCGCGTTCGTCCTGGCGGCTCTGGTAAAGACGGAGGATCGCGTTTGTGTTTTCGCGGGCCTCGGCGAAAATTTTCACGTCGAAGGGCGCATCGAGGGCCGTTTGCTGCGGCGCAACCACCTTCGAGATCATCAAGTCCTGGCGGTCTTTGTAACTGAGGCCGACCACATCGACCGGGATGTTGTTCCCGTGCGCGAGACGGGCCACCTCGATGGCCGCGCCTTCGTTTTCGTTGCCGTCCGTGAGCAGGACGATGCGCTTCATCACCTCGGGCGGGAAGGCCGCCATCGCCAGCCGCAGCGCCGCCGCGACGTTTGTGCGCTCCGACGGCACGGCCGACTGCAACTGGCCGCTGAAATCGACCTTCTTCACCGGGCTGAACTCGATCGACGGCTCCGCGCCGAATACGATCAGCCCGGCGTTGTCCGAGGCTTTCATGCGACGGGCGG
This sequence comes from uncultured Candidatus Sumerlaeota bacterium, assembly GCA_964446285.1. Lineage (GTDB taxonomy): Bacteria > Sumerlaeota > Sumerlaeia > SLMS01 > CAYUNT01 > CAYUNT01. The sequence continues at coordinate 3,281 of CAYUNT010000262.1, forward strand.
TTTGCTGAATCGCTTCGTAGGAGAGTTTGCGCTGGTCCGAGGGAATCGAGTCGGAGTGGTCGAGGACGTAAAATACCGTAAGTTCCTTGCCTCGGCGCGTGAATTGCATCTGGGCCAGCGCCAGGACGAAACACAGGACGATCACCGTGCGCAAAACGCGAACCGTCCAGCGGCGGCCCCGTTCCAAACTGCGCAGCCGGCGGCTCGCCCACCAGAAAAACGGCAGCAGGCCAAGAAGGATCAGTAACAGCGGCTGGAGGAATTGTATCTGCATTCAGGGTGAAGATCGAAGAAAGCAGGGTGCGGCTTCCGGGGAAAATCCGCTTATTGCCGCAAGGATTCCATAACGAAACATGGCGTCAGCAACAATCGTCCTGCGGGTTCCTTTTGTCCTTAGCGCCCCTTCGTTGCGACGCGCTGGCAAGGATTCAGATAAGAATCAGCCCGCCGGGACACTCATTCCGACGCTGTCGAAGGCTCGAAAGATGACCTTTGCGCCTTGGTGCGCTCCGGACTCGCAATCTTCGCGCACCCGGATGCCGCACGCATTTAATGCGCGCGCGCCCCCGTCCCGCGGCCAATCGTGCGAGCGTCCCGTTGCTCCCCCTGCCGCTGCAAACCGAATTTTCAGCCTTCACCGGATGGGAACATCGCCGCCCGCAAGAATCCGCGCCGCCTGTTTGGCGCGAATTGTCCGGCAGTTGATTTCATCGCAAGGGCCAATCTGCGGCGCCTGGATGCATCCGCCCGCGCCCATAGTTTGGAAAAAACATCTTTGCAACAACAACGACGAGATCGCGGGGTGATTCCGTGTCTATCCTCATTTAGTCGCGGTAAATATCAGCGCGCGCCCAGCAGTTTTAGCGTGTTGGCCACCTGGAGCAGCACGCCAACGGCGAGGCAGTCTTCGTCGATGTCGAAACTCGAATTGTGGTTGGGCGCGGTGATGCCGCGCGCCTTGTTTCCGCAGCCGATGTGGAAAAACGCGCCTTTGGCACGGTCGAGAAAATACGAAAAATCCTCAACGCCCAGGCTGGGAAATTCCTTGTGAAAAACGTTTTCCCTGCCGAGCAGTTCCGCGCCGGTTTCTTCGATGACGCGCACGACTTCGTCGTTGTTGATGAGCGGCTGGTATCCGGGCGAGATGCGGACCTCGGCCGTCGCGCCAAGCGCTTGCGCCGTGTGCGTGGCGATTTCCTCGATGCGGGCCTTGCACAGCGCGCGCGTTTCTTTGTCGAGCGTGCGCAGCGTGCCCGAGAGGCGCACCTCTTCGGCCAGGGCGTTTTCCACGTGTCCGCCCGCGATTTTCCCGAAACTCAGCACGGCGGAATTGAGCGGCGAAATGCTGCGGCTGGCGAGCGTCTGGAGCGCGGCGATCACGTGCGCGGAGGCCACTATCGCATCGACGCCCTTCTCTGGATACGCGCCGTGGGCCGATTTTCCGCGCACCACGACCGTCACGCTGTCGGACGAGGCGTTGAGTTTCCCATAGCGGATTTCCATCGTGCCCGTTTCGAGATACGTCATTACGTGAAGGCCGAGAACATAGTCCACAACAGGGTTTTCCATGCAGCCTTCCTGGACCATCCGTTCCGCGCCGCCATCGCCTTCTTCGTCGGGCTGAAAGAGCAGTTTCACGCCGCCTGCGAATTCGTCCTTCATGCCCGCGAGAATCCGCGCAGCACCAAGAAGGATCGTCGTATGCGCGTCGTGGCCGCAGGCATGCATGACGCCCTCGTTTTGCGAACGGTAAGGCGCCGCGCTTTTTTCCACCGTCGGCAGCGCGTCGATGTCGGCGCGCAGAGCCACGATCTTGCCTGCGGATTTCCCCTCAATGAGGCCCACGAGGCCCGTTTCGGCGATTTTTCGATGCGCAATATCAGATTGCGCCAGGTATTCCTCAATTTTTTGCTGCGTGCGGAATTCCTTGCGCCCCAGTTCGGGATGCGCGTGGAAATCGCGCCGCACCTCGACGAGCCAAGGTTGAATTTCGCGGATTTTATTGCGAATTGCCTCGATATTCATTCTTCACGGCCTCTTGATGTATTGAGATAATCAACGACTTCGATGGGGGCGCCGCCGCGCAAATACACACGCGGCACGCGCCGGGAAATGCCCGAGACGATGCTGTTTTTGTTGGCCTTTGCCAGCGC
>CAYUNT010000263.1:0-5426 GCA_964446285.1 uncultured Candidatus Sumerlaeota bacterium
GCGCCCTAACGAAGGGTCAAATCAACGGGGAAGCGCCCCTTCGGAACGGCGTTCGGCGATGGGAAATGGAAGGGGCTCATTCGATGGGGCTGGTCTGCGTTAGGCGGCTGCTGCAATCGAGTCTTGAAGTGGCGCGGCGGCGCGCGAATGGAATGATTCGCCCCGCCGCCGGATTAGCGCTTGCGCGCGGACTGATCTTGGTTTGATCTATGCGGATGGGCAGCAAGGCCCATGTCTGGGACCAAGGTCCGGTATTATCGAGTATCGACTATCCCAGACGGCATCCTGATAGGAAGGCAGGCGGTATTTCCCGCAGACATTGCACGCGGCACTCCCACTCCAGAACCGCCTGCGAGTTCAATCGGCGAGTTGCTGGCGGTCCATGCCAAACAACAAACCGTATGCCTCGGCGCCGGACGTGTTCATCCGCCTCCCAATGTGGGGTTCATGCGTGGCTCTCTCCCAAGGTGTAGCATCTCTTGTTCAATGACTTTATTCTCAATCTGGCCAGCGGACTCTCGGATAATCCCTGGCTTCAAGGCTTGCTGATTGTCATAGGCACTTTCATTCTCGAAGACGCCACGACAATTGGATGCGGCCTGCTTGTGGCTGATGGCAGCGTTGGATTCACCACGGCGGCGATTGCGCTGCCCATGGGCATCGCCATCGGCGACCTCGGCCTTTATGTGATCGGCCGTTTTCTGGGCGACCGCGCCATGCGCTGGGGCCTGATCCAGCACCGCCACATGGACAAGGCGGAAGATTGGTTCCGGCGCAACTTATTCAGCGCGGTGGTGCTGACGCGATTTGTTCCCGGAATGCGAACCCCGACGTATGTGGCGGCGGGATTGTCGCGGGCGCCGTTTATTAAATTTATGCTCCTTGTGGTTGCGGCGTCGCTGGCCTGGTCGCTTCTGCTGCTCAAGATCGTGGTGCATTTGGGGCGTTCCGTCATGCCGCTGCTCGGCACCTGGAAATGGCCCATGGCGCTTGCTGCGATTGCGGTGATTGTTGTGATCCAGGCCACCCAAGGCAAACGGATGCTGCGTCGGACGGGGATCATTGGCGGAGAGAGCGCGGCGGAAAAGGTTTCGACCTTCTTCGAATTCTGGCCTCCGCTGCTTTTTTACTTTCCCGTGGGCCTGTATTATTTGCGCCTGGCGCTCAAATACCGCTGCGCCTCGCTGCCTTCGGTTGTGAATCCAAACATCTACTCAGGCGGCATTGTTTTTGAGTCCAAAACAGGCATTCTCGATCAGGTTCCCGAGGCGCATCGGAGATGGATCGCGTCGTATGTGCCTTTTGTTCCGGCGGAAAATGGCGCGGGAATCGAGGAACGCATGAAGGCGGCGCATGAGGTCCTTGCGCGGACGGGAATCGCATTTCCGCTCGTGGCCAAGCCGGACGTCGGACAGCGCGGGGCGGGCGTGCAACTGATACAAAACGAAGAAGAATTGCGCCAATACCTGGCGACATTTCCCGCCAAACAGAAGATGATCTTCCAGCGTTACATTCCGCATCCGGTCGAAGCGGGCATCATGGTGCTGCGATTCCCCGGACGCCGTCATGGGCGAATTATCTCGATCACGCTCAAGACCTTCCCCAAGGTGACAGGCGACGGAAAACGCAGCCTGAAAGAGCTAATTCATGACGATCCGCTGCTTCGCGCGCGATGGATGATTCTTCACCGCCGGTTCAAACAACAATGGAACCGCGTGCTGGCCCCGGGCGAGGCGATGCGGCTGGTATTCTCGGGAAATCATTGCCAGGGCGCGATATTTCGGAATGGAATGCATCTGGTGACGCCCGCGCTGACGCAGCGTTTTGTCGAGATCGCGCGCTCGCTGCCCGAATATCACTTCGGGCGTTTTGATGTGCGCTTTCCCTCGATTGACGCCCTGAAACGCGGCGAAGATTTCCAGATTATCGAGATCAACGGCGCTGCCTCGGAAGCAATTCATATCTGGGACAACCATATAACGCTGCGCCAGGCATACACGACATATTTCCGGCAAATGCACTTGTTGTTTGAGATCGGCGCGCGCAACCGCGAACGCGGCCACGAACCCATGCCGGCCATGCAGATACTCAAAGATTTTATGGCCTACCGCCGCCTCGTGCGCCACTACCCACCGACGAGCTAAGGCGAAGTTTCCCCAATTTCTTTGAAACGGATTTGGGAAGAATCTCCCAATTGCCATCAGGGCTTTTTTGCCGCGTCCGCCGGGGCGGGAGCGGCTGGAACCGCAGCAGGAGCAGGGGCGGCAGGGGCAGCGGCGCCGGGAGCCGCCGCGGCGGGGGCAGCGGCACCGGGAGCAGGCGCTGCCGCGCCGGAAGCGGCGGCCGAAGCAATGATCGGCTCCACACGGCCAAAATGCGTGTTTTCTGTCGATACGCCGCCGAAGGGGCCGAAGTATTCCACGCGCTCGCTGATGCCTTTTGTCCCGGGCTGCGTGGACCAGTAACGGAATCCAATTACATCGTCCTCGCCATTCTTAACCCATTCGAGGAAGATCACGCTGTGGCCCGAAACCTTTCCCTTGCTGTTTGGCGTGCGCCAAATCTGCACGAAATCGCCCGGCAGCGCTTCATTCATCGGGATGGTGCGGCCCAGTTTGAATTTCTCAAGCGCGGCGGAAGGACCGGGGCCATTCTTCTCAAGAACAAACCAATACTTTTGGAACTCAGGCCAGTCGGCGGGAGCCACGGCGGACGCCTGTTCGCCGCCGCGGGTTTCCAGCCATCGAATATAGGAACGCAAGAAAACCTCGAGGGTCAGGCCGCAGCAATACGTGCGGCGCTGCGGTTCGCCCTTCATTACGCGAACGCCGGCCAGCGAAAGATCGCGCGTGCAGCCGCTGTAGTCGCTTTCGCCTGCGCGCGGCCACCAATAGTCGTTTGTGCCGTCCGTTGGATACTCCTTCAATACACTCAAGACGATCTGGTTGAACTCGGGCAACGGTTGCGCCGGGACGGCGGAGGATGGGGTGGCGGCGGATGGGACCGCGCCGGACTTGGCAGCAGGAGCGGCAGCAGCGGCGTCGGCGGCAGATGCATTGGAAACGCTATTCATCTCAATCGCTCCAAGCAGTCCGAATAGAACAATCATGGGAAGCTGAATTCGAATCATGAAACAACCTCAAATCCAGAGATGGGATTCGCCTAAAATCTATCAATACTTGGCGACAGAACGGATTTCACTCAATATGGTTTCGGGTTTGGGCAAAACAGTTTCTTCGAGCACAGGAGAATAGGGCACCCAGGAATGGAGCGCGCCGATGCGGCGAATGGGGGCATCGAGCCACGAGAAGCAATTCTCAACAATCTGTGCGGATATTTCCGCGGAGAATCCCGCAAAAGCCGCTTCTTCGGCGGCCACAAGGCAGCGTCCTGTTTTTTGAACGCTTTCGATGATCGTGGCCAGATCAAGCGGGACCAGCGTCCGCAGGTCGATGACCTCGACGCTCAGGTTCTCTTCGGCGGCCAGGCGCTCGGCGGCCTCAAGGCAGCGGTGGACCAGCGTGCCCCACGAAATCACGGTAACGTCCGTGCCCGCGCGTTTGACGGCCGCTTTGCCAAAAGGAATCATATACTCAGGCGATGGCTTGTGGCGCCGGGCAATCGACTGGAAGTATAGCGTTTTGGGTTCGAGGAACAGAACCGGGTCTTCGCCGCGCAAGGCGGTTCGCAGAAGTCCGCAGGCGTCTGAGGCGTCGCTCGGATACACCACATACAACCCCGAGCAGCGCGCGAAAATGGATTCGGCGCTTTGGCTGTGATACATTGCGCCGCCGCGCAGATAGCCGCCAATGGGCACGCGCACCACAACCGGCGCGGAATAGCGTCCGCCCGAGCGATAGCGCATTGTGGCCAGCTCGTTGCGGATTTGCGTCATGGCCGGCCAGATAAAGTCGAAAAACTGAATCTCCGCCACAGGTTTCAGGCCGCGGATGGCCATTCCGATAGCGCGCCCGATAATTCCCGCTTCGGCCAGCGGCGCGTTGAACACGCGGTCGCGTCCAAACTTCGCCTGCAATCCCGCGCTGACTTTGAACACGCCGCCCTTGCCTTTGCACTCGACAAAGGCCTCCGCGCGCCCGGCGTCAGCCACGTCCTCGCCGAACAGAACGATGCGCGGATCGCGCGACATTTCCTCGGCAAGCGTCAGGTTGATCGCGCGCGAAAGCGTGACCGGTTCGCCCACGCTGGCGGGAGGCTTTTCGTGCGAAACGGGGGCAAATCCCGAATAAAGTTCGGCGCAGGCGTCGGAAGGCGCCGGTTTGGGGGCGGCCAGCGCCTGGCGCGAACTTTCGGCGACGGCTTCGCGCGCGCGCTCTTCGATGGCCGCCAGTTCCTCTTCGCTCGCCATTTTGTCTTCGAGCAGATATTTGCGGAACAGCTGAATGCAGTCGCGCGAATTTTCCTCTTCGAGCTCGGCTGCCGTTCGGTAGGTCGTATGGTCGTCAGAAAGCGCGTGCGAATACGGCCGCGTAACATGCGCATGGATCAGCGCCGGGGAAAATTCTCCCGACCGCAAGCCATCCACCGCGCGCTTCATCACGCTGAGCGACGCCAGAAGGTCGGTTCCATCCACCTCGAATATCTCAAGCCCCGGAAAGCCGCGCAGGACCTTCGACAGGCTGCCTCCGGCGATGCTTTCCTCGACGGGAACCGAAATGGCATAATCGTTGTCCTCGACGAGGATCAACATGCGAAGTTTGTGGATGCAGGCGAAATTGACCGCCTCGAAGAACTCGCCTTCGCAGGTTGTGCCTTCGCCTGTGGAGCAAAACAAAATTTCGTCAGACTTGGCAGGAAGATCGAGTTCGCGCGAGAGGATGTAACGCCCGGCAAACGAACTGCCCGCGGACTGGTGGAATTGCGTGCCGATGCTGCTCGAACGCGAGACGACATTGGCGCGTCGCAATCCCCAATGGCACGGCATCTGGCGCCCCGACGAATTCGGATCGTCCTTGGCCGCCACGGCGCCAAGGAACATTTCGTAAGGCGTCATGCCAAGCGACAGCATCAGCGCGCGGTCGCGGTAATGGCAATAAAACCAGTCGTGTCCGGGGCGGAGCCAGCATCCGGCGGCGAGGCCGATCGCTTCGTGTCCGGCGGACCCCACGGAAAAATACGAATCACCCCGGCGGCAGAGGCGGTATTCCTCGTCGTCGATATAACGCGAGGTGACCATTTTTTCGTAAAATGCAAGCAGCTGGCTTCGAGTCCAGGCAGGCGCCTGCGCCGCGGCGGGCCGGGGGCGCGCTCCCTCTGCTTGCGCGGCGGTGGGCAGCGTCCCTCGTATAACATCATGTGATTTGGACATTCTCAGTTTACTCCGGCGAAATGGGCGGGGGCGGGAATGGGAACAATAGCAATAAGATCAACGAATCGGCATCCAATTAGTGATCATTTCCGCAGTT
>CAYUNT010000264.1:0-5339 GCA_964446285.1 uncultured Candidatus Sumerlaeota bacterium
TCAGCGTGGCGGTGGCGTGGATCACGCTGGTTTCCGCGCGGCTGTCTCGCGATTCGATTCGCATGATTCAATCGGAGGAAAACGCGCTCCTGGCCGCCGAGCTGATCCGCAAGGAAACGCTCGTGGGCGAATTTTTGAGCGTGGTGGTGACGAACAGCAATCATACCGTGCAGTTTTTCGATCCAATTCGCGGAACGACGACCGAATTTGCGTATGCCAATGGCGCCCTGACCTACCGCCAAAACACTGCCGTTGCGCAGCCCACGCGGATTTTGCGCGGGTTGAGCGATGTGCGTTTTTTCCTGGAGGACAACTCGGTATATCTGCGATTCGAGGTCACCGCTCCCGCCACGACAGCCTATAATGTCTCCCGTCCTGTAACGATAGGAGACCGGATACTTATGCGAAACTTGCCTCAGTGAAAGGCCGCTTATGCGGTTTGCGCCGCGCAAACGAGGGCACGGCGCCTTGAAAGGAAATAAGTCATGAAAGCCCGGAGATATTCATACTGGCGGCGGAATCCGCGAGGATCGGTTCTGCTTTATTCGATTATTCTTTTAATGATTGCTGGCATGGCGGTGATTTCCATTACGCTGCTGGTGAATCATCATATCGGCGCCACGCGGCGCGCCGAAGACCGCCTCCAGGCATTTTACGCCGCTGAAGCCGGCATTCAGCAGGTGACAGACTGGTTTAATCGAGGTTTCAACACTTGGCTGGAACCTCGACTTCCAGAGAATTTGGATGGCCCCCGCACCAATGACATCGTTCTTTATGGATGGCAAGATGGCCGGTTTCCCGACACTACCTTCCAGGGGCTTTTTGCGCCGGACCCCATTTCGGGGCGTTTTGCCAGCGACTCGGGGCAATCCATTTTCGCCGCGCGCCTGGAAGCAGCTGGGCTGGAGTATCTGGAAGTCGATCAGCAATATCCGAACTACGTTTACAACGTCATGGATTCGGGGAGACATCTTCGCGGACGGATTATCACTCTTCTCATTGAGCCTCCCGTAACCACGGGCACAGAGCCGGATCCGCGAGGGACTGTGGCGCGCGTTACGGCGGTTGGCACTTCTATTACCGGCGTTCGGTCCACGATCGAGGTGCGCATCTTCGATAACCGCATCCGCGACCTGGCAATTCCGGCGGCCATTATGTCCAGAAGCGCCGCATCCAGTAACGGCCAGTTCAACATCCACTGGGGCGAAGTCTGGACCCGCGCGAATCTCGAACTGACTAACCTGATCACCCGCTTTCCCACGCAGACGCAGGACCCCTGGTTTTACGCCCGCGCGCAAGGGCATCTGGTGTATCCCACAGGCACCTACGCGGACGGCAGGTATCGCACTGGCGAGTCGCTTGTGCCAATTGAATCCAGCGCGCCCAATTATTATTTGCCCTATCTGGAAGCGTCCTTGGACAATCAAATTCATCGTAGTTACTACGGCCGCGAGAATTTGTCGCAGCACGCCTCCAATCTCCCCTGGCCCGAATACGATTACAATACAATCAAAATGCTGGCAATGCGGATGGGATGGCCGATTTACCGGACCACAAGCACCGGCATGTTGCTCGTGCCCAACGCCACCACGGGCGCGTTGGAGGAAAAGACGTTCGAGCAGGTCTTTAACGATAATATCGATCCCGACTCTATTGACGGAGACGCTTTCCCGCCGATGTATTTCATCGATACGGTAGATGGCAATGCTCCCCGGGCCGATGGAAGCAATATGACCACACTTCGCGTCACGGGCAGCGGGCCGTTCTTCCACGGATACTTTTTCGTGGCCGCGAACATGTATTTTGGCGGGGCGGGCAATTCGCCGACGCTCAACAGCCCCGAGCGGCCGGATGGAACCACAGGAAGCTCGATTCGCAACTGCCGCCTCAGCGGCCTGCTATATACGTATGGAACCGGCGAATACCAGGGCCAGGGAGACGTATATGGCGCTGTATATTCCGAGCGGGGATTCCTGGGCGGCGGCGGATGGGACATCTACTTTGACTACCGGCTGCAGAATCCCATCCGCACCCGCATTCAGTCCACCGTTCGCGTGCGCCTGTGGAACACATATTGATGCCGACCGTTGTTGCGGCGTAATAGCACACGTCGTCTTGCGAGATGTCTAGGCTTTTCCGGTTTTCGCCAGCGCCTGAAATTGCGCCAAAGGTTCTTCGACGCTCGCAATTCCCTCGGCCCAAAAGGCAGGGTCTTGCAAGTTGCGGCCTAAACAATTGCGCACGGCCTCCTCGGGCGTATGCGTGCCGGCCTGGCGCAGGAATTTCTCGAATCGCGGAAGGAAATCCGCGCCCTCGCGCCGGAACATGGACGCCAGCGCCCGCGTCAGCAGGTAGCCGAACGTATAGGGGAAATTGTAAAACGTAACTCCTGTAATGTAAAAATGCAGTTTTGAGGCCCAGAACATCGGATTGGCGCCATCGGGATCGAGGGCGTTCCCATACACGCGGCGCTGGGTTTCGATCATGAGTTCGCGCAGGCGCGAGGGGCTGAGTTCGCCGCTGGCGCGCTCGGCGTAAAATGCGCGCTCGAACTCAAACCGCATTGGGATATTGAGAAGGAAAACGGCGGCCTCGGTGATTTCGCTGTCGAGCAGCATTGCCTTTTGTTCAGGGGCAATTTCCTCGTTTGCCAGCATGCCTTCGATGAACAACGTTTCCGCAAATGTCGAGGCGGTCTCGGCCAGAGTCATGGGATATTGCTGCGCATACCAGCGGGCGTCGCGAAGCAAATGGCTGTGGAACGCATGGCCGAGTTCGTGAGCGAGCGTGCGCAAATCGCCAAGTGCGCCCTGGTAAGTGAGATACACGCGCGCCTGGCCAGTGAGGGACGAATGCGTGCAAAATGCGCCGGGGCGTTTTCCGGGGCGCGCTTCGTATTCGATCCATTGCTTGTCGATTGCCTTGCGGGTGTATTCGGCCAGGGCGGGGTAATGGCGTTCGAAGGCCGCCGCCACCAGGCGCTTGCCATCCTCCCAGCCGATTGAGATGTGATTTTGAACGGGCAGAGGGGCGGTCAGATCATACCATTTTGCCTGCGCAATCCCAAGCAGGCTGGACTTGAAGCGCAGCAGACGGCGCGGGACTTCCGCGTGGGCCGCCAAGGCTTCGTTGAGCGCGTCGAGCGTGCGGCGCTCGATTCCGGCGTCGAATACGGCCATGTCGAGAATGTCACGCAAGCCGCGCCGCCTCAGAAGCGTCAGGCGGGTTCCCGCAATGGCGTTCAGGGCCGCGGCGCAGGCGTCCTGAATCCCCTCCCAGGCACCGTTCATTCCGTCGAAGGCGAGGCGGCGCACGCGGCGATCGGGGTGTTCGAGCAGCGAAGCGCCTCGCGCCATCGGAAGGCGCTCGTGGCGGTAATCGGGCCAGAACATTCCGAATTCCAACTTGCCCGTGAGCGTGTCGTAGAGACGGCCCCACGACTCGATGCCGTCCACGCCGAGGTCGGCCGCCAGAGCCTCCTGCTCCGAGGACATGGCGTGGCGGGCGTCTTCGCGCAGGCGCGACAGCCACAACGCCGAATCCTTCAACGCCGGGCGCGCAAGAAACGCGCGGAAAGTCTTTTCCGAGCATTTGCGCAAGGGGCGCTGAAGAGCCACTTCCAGCTTTTGGTGCTCGGCGCGCAATGCGGCCAGGGCGGCACATTCGCGCTGAACGGCTTCGTTCAACGCATCGGCCGAAGAAAGGCACTCGATATAGGCTTCCAAATGTTTCAGGCGCGCGGCCAGGCTTTCGTGGGCCAGAACCACTTCTTCCCACTGCGCGGCGCTGGAGGGTCCGAGCGCGGCGGGCAGCGCCGAGACGCGTTCGCACAGCGCGGGCAATTCCGCCGCCAGGGCATCGCGAAACTCGCGCATCGCCCGCCCGTCAAACTCGGGGAAGAATTCCACCAGCGACCAGTTCATGGCGGCCGCAGGCGCGGCGGGGGAGGAGGAAGAGGGCGCGGCCGGAGAGGAGGAAGGGTTGGCAGCAGAGAAGGAGAGCGGCAAGGGAGAAAGCGGCGCGGGGGCTTGGATCATTGTCAAAATCCTGGGCGGAAAGAGGATTCAGAAGGGTCAGGCGGCACACAAATACAAAGAAGGGAATTTTCAGAAAACGGATCGCTGTTTGAGTAGAGCGCAAAAGGAATGATGCGCGAATGTGCGCACGAATGGGAATGAGATCGAGGCTGGGAGCGGGCCAAATTGCGTGTCCGCGCATCTCGCCCCCCAGTCGAATTCAGGTTAACGCTCCAGTGAGAAGAGTGCAACCCTGAATCGGAATAGAGCATTTTTCGATGCCCGGCTTTCACTTGACGTTTCGGCTGCGCTGAAACACTCTGGAATAATTGAGCGGCGGGGGGGATTTCGCCAATCCATTTCCCGCCAGTCTGCACCCGTCCGCGCTGGCGGCGTCTTGGCGCGCTCCATCTCATTGCGATAGAAAATGCAATCATGACAACGAGTTCCCCGCTTTTCCTCCTCACAAACGACGACGGCGCAGATGCGCCCGGAATGGCTGCGTTGCGGCGCGCGGCGGCTCCCTTTGGCGAGTCGATTGTCGCCGCGCCATCGAGCGAGCGATCCGCCGGAAGCCACGCCGTCACGCTGCGGCGCGACATCGCCGTCGAGCAGCGCGGACCCGCCGACGCGCCCTGGGGCTGGGCCATCGATGGCACGCCTGCGGATTGCGTCAAGATCGCGCTCGGCCACCTGCTCGGCGGACGCCGCCCGACGCTCATCCTTAGCGGCATCAACGCCGGAATGAATGCCGGCAATTCGATTTTCTACTCGGGCACCATCGCCGCCGCCAAAGAGGGGATTTTCTGGGGTGTGCCGTCGGTGGCGCTTTCGATGCATACATTTTTCAGCCAGCAGCCGCTCTGGGACACCGGCACAGAAGTGGTGCGGCGGCTGATGCCGTGGATTCTGGCGCATCCGTTTCCGCCGCGCACGGTGCTGAATATAAACATTCCCAATCTGCCGTTCGAGCAGTTGCGCGGCGTGCGCGCGGGACGGCAGGGGACGTCGCTCTTTGTGGATGATTATCATGTGGTTTCGCGCGGCGCGGGACGGATGACGCTGCGCAATATCGGCGAAATGCTTCAGAAATCGCCCGGACCCGAGGATGCGGACGATTTGGTGTTGCTGGCGGGCTATGTGTGCATCACGCCGCTGCGGATGGACCTGACCGATGAAGACTGGCGCCGCGGCCCCGGGGCGGACCTCGAACGCCGCGCCTCCTCTCTCGGCATCGGCCCGGCGTAAGAGGCGGTGATTGGAGGCAGAGGACAATTCCGTAAGCCTTCTATGATTAGCAGGGATTGCAGGATATAGCGTTCT
>CAYUNT010000265.1:0-5290 GCA_964446285.1 uncultured Candidatus Sumerlaeota bacterium
AGAAGAGCCAGTGCGGAGCCTGGCGATCCCAGGCGGCCCGGCGGTCACAGAAAAAGAGCCAGTGCGGAGCTTGGCGATCCCAGCAAGAGCGACGGCGCCACGTCCGATTTCAGGCGGCGCAGAGGCGCAACGCGCGTTTCGCATCGCGGGCATCGACGAAGCGGGGCGTGGTCCGCTGGCGGGTCCGGTTGTGGCGGCGGCGGTGATCTGGCCCCGAGGGGCGCGCGCGCCGCGCGGATTGAACGACTCGAAACAAGTCTCGCCCGAGCGGCGCGCCGAGTTGTTCGAGGAAATCCGCGTCCGCGCCGGGGCGGCGGCCATCGGACTGGCCACGGCGCGCGAGATCGATGCGATCAACATCCTCGAAGCAACACGCCTGGCCGCGCGCCGCGCCATTGATGCGCTGCCCGCACCGCCCGATGCGCTTCTTACGGACGCGCTCGCTCTGCCCGGATGCGCCATTCCGCTTGAAGCCATCGTCAAAGGCGACTGCAAATCCATCTCCATCGCGGCGGCGTCGATCCTGGCCAAGGTGGCGCGCGACCGCCTCATGGAACTCTACGCGCTCGAGTATCCTGGTTACGGATGGGAGCACAATCGCGGCTATCCGACGGCGGATCACTACGCGGCGATCGAGCGCGAAGGGCCATCGACGCTCCACCGGCTTTCCTTTTCCGGAATTGGATTTTTCACGCAGCGGCTGCGTCCTTCGCAAACATTTTTGCGTCTATGGGGCAGGCGGGCCGCGCCCGATGCGCCAGATGCACCGGATGCGCAAATCGCGGAGGAGGCGCGCGCCCGATGGGAAAATCACAGGAAGCGGATTGTCGCCGCAAAGCCCGCGCGAGCCTGGCGCCTGGCGCCCGCGCCGGAATTGCCCTGGTTTTTGCTAGCCGCCGCCGCAGACCATTGCGCAGAAGCAATTCTTGCGAATTCCAGCATGAATGTTAGCGGTGTTAGTGGTGAAGCAGGAATCTTATGCGATTTTCTGCCGGAATGCGAGATCGAGGCGCTTCGGCGGTCGCGCAAAGACCCCCATCTCACGCCGGATTGGCTGGAACTTTGACGGGCTGCGCAATTTCGCGCGGAAACTTTCGCCAGGCAATAACTCCTGTAACAAGCAGAATCACGGCGAAAAACATCACCGTCAGAAATTCGCTCGGAAAGCCCTTGATATCCGGCAGCCACTCCGCCGCAAATCCTGCCGCAAACGCCCCAAGCGGCATCGATCCGCCAAACGACACGGCCCACAACCCCATCACGCGGCCCCGAATCGAGTCGTCCACCGAGGTCTGCACCAGCGTATTGCCCGTTGCCAGGAACAGCACCCCGCCAAATCCGGAGATCACCAGCCCGGCTGCGATCACCCAAGGATTGCGCGTCAGCGAAAAAAGAAGCAGCCCGGCGGCCATAATCCAGATGCCGCCAAAGAGCGGTCCGCGGCGGCTGGTGGCGTCGGCGGGCAATCCCGCCGAATACAACGCCCCGAAAATCGCCCCGGCCCCAAACATCGAGGACAGAATTCCATAGCCCAGTTCGCCCATCTTCAAAACATCGCGGACAATGGCGGGCAGAAGCACCTGAAATCCCCATCCCAGCGTGACATTAATAGATAACAATATGAGAATGAGGAGCACCGGGCGGTTGCGCCGCACCTCGCGAATCCCTTCGATCAGGTGCTCGACATGATTGGATGTTTTTTGCGGCGGCCGGAATGGCGGAAGGACCATTGTGACAAGCGTCAGGACCACAATCAGGTATGTGACCGAATCGATGACAAAACATGTGGCCATGCCGACGGCGGCCATGACGATTCCCGCGAACGCCGGCCCGATCATGCGCGTCACATTCACCAGGGCAGAATTGAGCGCGATGGCGTTCATCAGGTGCTCGCGCCCCACCATCTCGACCATGAACGCCTGCCGCGAAGGAACCTCGAAGGCAAACGCCGTCCCCCCGAGCAGGGCCAGCAGCATCAGGTGCCACAGCTTCGCGTGCCATCGCCCCGACGCATGTCCCCAAACAATCAGCGCCAGAATGGCCGAAACCACCGCGAGGATGATTTGCGTCCAGATAATCATGCGCCTTTTGTTCGCGCGGTCGGCGATCGAGCCGGCCAGGGGCGAAAGAAGGAACATCGGCAAATTCGTAAGGGCCAGAACCGTGCCAAGCAGCGCGGTCGAACCGGTAATCGAATATACGAGCCAACCCATTGCCGTGCGGCGCATCCAGGTGCCCACGAGCGACAATCCCTGTCCGATGTAAAACAGGCGGTAATTCCGGACCCCAAGCGCGGCAAAGGTTTTGCGCCACCATGAGGGCGGCCTGGCCGGAAGTGGATTGGGTTCAGGGGTAAGCTGGGGAAAGGGGATGGTTGTGGAGTTTGAGTTGGACATGGAATGGAAAATCAAAGAAGGGAGGAAGCGCAAAAGGCCACAGCCTGCGGGGATTCAGGAATGGTTCAAAACTGCATTTCTTTCATGCAAACCTTCGATCCCCTCTATCATTCGCCCCGCGATTCATCGCGGGGTAGGAGCATAATCGATACATCCTGAACCGTTTCAACGGTTTGTCTTGTGGCAACGAGAAAAACCATTGAAATGGTTCCCAAGGAAATTCCACCTCGGAAACCCCGCGATTCATCGCGGGGCGAATGATAGAAGAGCCTTCGGCAATCCCAGCAGCCTTGCCTTGAACAGTTCAAAACAAGGAATCCGTCATTCAGCCTCGCGAGGAGGAGGTGGGCGACGCGGCCGCTGCCAGCGCGGATGGTTCTGCCGTTTTTCGCCGCGAAGAAGGCTGCGTTGTCTCGCCGTCGGCGCTGGGCAATTCGATCGTGAATACCGCCCCGCAGACGCCTCCCGACGGACCAGTTTGCGAACGGGCGCTTATCCGCCCGCCGTGATCTTCGACAATTCGCCGCGCAATCGCCAGCCCAAATCCGGTCCCGCCGGGGCGGAAACTGACCAGCGCATCGAAAATTTCCTCTTCCTTGCCCGGGGGAATGCCGCATCCCGTGTCCGTAAAAGTGATTTCCCATGCCCCGGAGCGATTCTGAGCGGCCTCGATGCTCAGGCGTTTGTCCTCCGCTTTCTCCATCGCCTGGCAGGCGTTGAGGATCACATTCAAGAACACCTGGCGCAACGCGGTTTCATCGCCGCGGATTTGCGCCATCTCCGGAATTTTCACCTCCATCTGCACCCCGCGGCGTTCAAGTTCAGGCGAGGCGAAATCCAGCATCCCCCCCACCAGCGGGCGCAACGCCAAGTCCTCCATCTCCATTCCGCCTGGATTCGCATAGTTCATAAAATCCGTCAGGATGTCCTTGAGATGGCTGATTTGCTCCTGAACGCGATCCACCACCTGGCGCGTCAGGGCGCCGTCATCGCCGCTCGCGTGCGCATTTTCCTCTTCCTCGCGAATAATTTCCAGATTGGTGCGAATGATCTGCAGCGGATTGCGTATTTCGTGCGCCAGCCCGGAAGCCAGGCTGCCGATCGTGGCCAGATGCGCCTGCGTTTCGCGATCGCGTTCGAGGGCCAGATGCCGCGAAAATACCTTGTATAGCAGCGCCACAGTAACGATCAGCAGGGACAGAACCAATCCTACCATCCAGGCAAGGCTGCGAGTGATTTCGCCGCTCAACTTTTGCAATTGCGGGGCCGTGGCGGGAGTATCGAAAGCTACCTGGAGATACCCCTTGGGCGCCACGCTTTCGCCAATAGGGATTTGCTGGGGCGGACTGCCGCGCTGCAACTCGTTCGAGGCCTCCACGCGGATGTCGAACTTGGTGTCTTCCGAGGGAAGCGAACCCTCCAGATGCTGGTCAATTCCCACCGAATCCTCTGAAACCTCCCCGCTTTTATACTGGCGCACGACGACTTTGCCATCGGGCGACATCACGGCCACCATTCGCACCACTCCGCCCGAGCGCACGAGGAGCTTCATCTGCGCTTGGACCTCAGGACGGTGCGCCACCGCTTGCAGAGAAGTGGCCCCTTCGCGCCGAACCACCTCTTCCAGTTGCATCCGGATACGTTCAATTTCGGCCCGCGCGTGGTCATAAGCCTCGCGCATCAGATGATCTTTCAGGCGGTTGGTAATCCAAGCCCCGCCCAGAGTAATCACAGCGCTCACCGCGAGAAGCGACGCCACGGCGTAGAGCAGCGTTTCCACGCGAACATCACGCGTGGCTTTGGCCAGCCTCGGGGCGCGCATCAGCGATTTGTTTTTAGCCATTTTTATCTTGGTTTCGAGTCTTGGAGTTCGGGGGGAAGGGGGATTCAGCGCCTTGCGCCGCGCCGTGTTCCGCGACCTTGTTTTCGGGGCTTTTTTTGAGTCGTTGGCGGCGGATCGTTTCCGGAAGGCGGCGGAAACCTGTCTGATCCTTTTTCCTGTTCAAAGTTTTCGCGAATCCGCAGTAAAGACTTCTCCAACTCGCGCATGGCCTCCAATTCGGCCTCTTGGGCAATGTCTCTGGCTTCCTTGAGAGCCATCCAGGCCGCGGCAATTACACTAACAAAAGCCGTGCCAATCCATGCCAGGCGTCGAAACGGGTCGGCAACGATATGTTCGAGCCAATTGTAATTCGACACGTTGGCCACGGCAATGGATAGAAAGAGCAGCCCGAGCAGCCTCTGGTGAAAACGCTGGCGTGGCCGCGTTGCAACCAACTCGGGCGAGGTTTCGGCCCCCTGAATCCGCAAGAAAGGGCGTCGCGTTGCCTTAACGATTCGCATCTCGCGCCACAACAGCAAAAGAATCAAGGCGATGAAGACGGCCAAAATAACGTTTTCGATTAGATTCATGTTCGCGCGGTAAATGTTACATCTTTGGCCCAAGATTGCGAATTGCAATCACCCCCAAATGCATGCTTGGGAATGCAAAATGCAATTGAGATAAAAAAAAGAGTATAAACGATTGATATTTAGCA
Organism: uncultured Candidatus Sumerlaeota bacterium; assembly: GCA_964446285.1. Lineage (GTDB taxonomy): Bacteria > Sumerlaeota > Sumerlaeia > SLMS01 > CAYUNT01 > CAYUNT01. Next base: position 4,934 of record CAYUNT010000265.1, read on the forward strand.
AGTTATGTCGCTTTCCGTTTTTGGCCCCTCATTTGCTATTTCAAACAATCGAGGGTAGTTTTCATGGAGGAAGGGCCAATGAAACTCCTTTTTCGTTGCACTGTGAAATACGGCCACGCCGGAAGCGGCAACAGCATCGAGCGCGATGTATTGATACGAGCGCGCGACATAACGGAAGCCATGCGCAAGGCCAAATACCTGCCGGGTGTGAAGAAAGGATTTCTTTGCCGGTCGGCCGCCAGTGTATTGCAGGTGGTTCGAGCCGCCTGAGCGGGCAAGGAACGCCGCCGGGCGCGGAGCATATTTTCGAGCGTCTTGTTGCTCCATCTCTTGTTTTGATCTGTTTGGGAGGAACCT